>NC_015164.1:1634375-1961250 GCF_000190575.1 Phocaeicola salanitronis DSM 18170
TGAAGAATTAAGAATAGGCTCATGAAAAGACAAATAGCGATATTAGGTTCTACAGGTTCTATCGGGACACAAGCCTTGCAAGTCATCAAGGAGCATCCCGACCTGTACGAAGTGTATGCTCTTACGGCAAACAATCAGGTGGATTTGCTTGCCCGACAGGCACGCGAGTTCCAGCCCGAAGCCGTTGTGATAGCCAATGAAGACAAATATCCGGCACTGAAAGAAGCACTCTCCGACTTGCCCGTAAAAGTGTATGCCGGAAAAGACGCACTGGCTCAGATTGTAGAATCCCAACCGATTGACATCGTTTTAACCGCTATGGTGGGCTATGCCGGTCTGCTGCCAACAATGAATGCCATCCGTGCGGGAAAGGCCATCGCCCTTGCCAATAAGGAAACCATGGTCGTAGCGGGTGAGATTATCAATGCTCTGGCACAAGAATATCATACCCCTATTCTTCCGGTAGACTCGGAACACTCGGCTATTTTCCAATGCCTGGAGGTGAACAATCCTGTATCGAAGGTGATTCTTACCGCGTCGGGTGGCCCGTTCCGCACGTACACCATCGACCAGCTCCGCACGGTCACCAAGGCGCAGGCTTTGCATCATCCCAACTGGCACATGGGAGCCAAGATAACCATCGACTCGGCTTCGATGATGAACAAGGGCTTCGAAGTAATCGAAGCCAAATGGCTCTTCGGCGTGCGCCCCGAACAGATTGAGGTAGTAGTACATCCCCAGTCGGTCATCCACTCGATGGTGGAGTTCGAGGACGGAGCGGTAAAAGCCCAGTTAGGCGTGCCCGATATGCGTCTGCCCATCCAATACGCTTTCTCTTACCCCAAGCGGGTTTCCCTTTCGGGAGAGCGGCTGGACTTTGCCAAATACAATACGCTGACTTTCGAGAAGCCCGACACGGAACGTTTCCGCAACTTGGCTTTGGCATACGAGGCACTGCATCAGGGAGGCAACATGCCCTGCATCGTAAATGCCGCCAATGAAGTGGTGGTTGCGGCATTCCTGGAAGACAAGATTTCGTTCCTCGGCATGAGTGAGGTCATCGAGAAAACCATGACACGCGTGCCGTTTATCCAGCGCCCGAGGTATGAAGACTATGTGGCTACCGATGCCGAAACACGGCGCATTGCCGCAGAATTGGTGATAAACAAAATGTATTAATTTAATAAAGACAACAGAATGGAAACATTTTTGATTCGTGCTCTCCAACTCATTCTCAGCCTTTCGCTGCTGGTAATTGTGCACGAAGGAGGACACTTTTTCTTTGCCCGCCTCTTTAAGATACGGGTAGAGAAGTTTTATATTTTCTTCGACCCGTGGTTTGCCTTGTTCAAGTACAAGCCCAAACATAGCGACACGGAGTATGGTATAGGCTGGCTGCCCTTGGGAGGGTATTGCAAAATTTCCGGTATGATTGACGAATCAATGGATACCGAACAGATGAAAAAACCGCCTCAGCCATGGGAATTCCGCTCGAAGCCTGCGGGCCAACGGCTTCTGGTAATGATAGGCGGCGTACTGATGAACTTCATCCTTGCCTTGTTTATTTATTCCATGATTCTTTTCACATGGGGCGATTCGTACATTGCCCTGAAGGACATGACGTATGGAATGAAATTTAATGAACAGGCAAAAGAGATAGGTTTTCGTGACGGGGATATTCTCCTAAGTGCCGACGGTGAGGAACTGACCCGCTTCAACGGCGACATGATACGCAGCATCGTCGAAGCGCGCGAAGTGACCGTGCTTCGCGACGGACAGGAGAAACAAATCCTGATGCCCGAACTGAGCCTGCTCGATGTGGCACAGCAAAGCCCGGCATTCGTCAATGTATACTACCCTAACGTGGTCGATTCGGTCGTGGCAGGAGGCGGATTCGCGCAGGCGGGCATCCAGAAGGGAGACTCGCTGGTAGCGTTCAACGGCACGGAAATCAATTCTTGGAACGAGTTCTTAGACCAGATGAACCGCCTTCAACTGAACGCCGAATTGCAGGAAAAGACTTCGGGCGAGTTCACATTGGTTTATTCACGTACCGGAATACGGGATACAGTCAATGTACAGACGGATGCCAGCTTCAAGGTAAACGCCTACGGAGGCTTGATCGATTATAAAGTGACCGATGTGTCGTATGGCTTTTTCCAGTCTTTCCCAGCAGGTGTTATGTTAGGAATCAATACATTGAAAGGATATGCCAACGACATGAAGTATGTCTTTACCGCCGAAGGAGCCAAGAGTCTGGGAGGTTTCGGTACCATCGGAAGCATCTTCCCAAAGGTATGGGACTGGCAACGTTTTTGGGAAATGACCGCGTTCCTCTCCATCATCCTCGCCTTTATGAACATCTTGCCTATTCCGGCGCTCGATGGCGGACACGTATTGTTCCTGCTCTACGAAATCATCGCCCGCCGCAAGCCGAGCGACAAGTTTATGGAATATGCGCAGATGGTAGGCATGTTCCTGCTCCTTGCCCTCCTCATTTGGGCGAACTTCAACGATGTGATGCGGTTTATTTTCTAATATAAATATAAAGGAAAATAGATGAACCTGCTTTACATTCATTGGAATCCCGACCCCGTACTGTTCCACATCGGAAATTTCGGACTTCGGTGGTATAGCATCTTCTGGATGATTGCCATTCTGGCAGCTTGCCAAGTAGTGTACAAGCTCTATCAAGTGAGGAAATTTCCGATAGATACTTACCAGTCGCTGTTCGTATATTGCATGGTAGGTACATTTGTGGGTGCCAGGTTGGGTCATTGCCTATTCTATGACCCTTCCTACTTTCTGGCACATCCCTTGGAAATCGTACTTCCAGTCCGCTTTCTTCCCAACGGAGACTGGATATTTACGGGTTATGCCGGACTTGCCAGCCACGGAGGGACGTTGGGCTTGATTATCGCCCTGTATTTCTTTTGCCGGAAGACCAAGATGCACTACTTGGACATACTCGATATGTTGGGCATTGCCGCACCGGTAGCTTCAGGCTTCATCCGCCTTGCCAACCTGATGAATTCCGAAATCATCGGCATGCCGGCCAATCTTCCTTGGGCGTTTGTCTTCGAGCAGGTCGACCTCCAGCCCCGCCATCCTGCCCAGCTTTACGAAGCCCTTGCCTATTTCTTATTCTTCGGCATCATGGTCTGGATATTCCGGAAGCGGAAAGACACTGCCCCTAAAGGTTTCTATTTCGGGCTCTGCATCACCCTGATATTTACGTTCCGCTTCTTCATCGAGTTCCTCAAAGAACGTCAGGTGGATTTCGAGAATGCCATGCCCATCGACATGGGACAGGTATTGAGCATTCCCTTCATCGCACTGGGGCTTTATTTCGTGTTGCGCCGGAAAACGGTCAAAGCATGAACGGAAATATACTTTTATCGTCAATCAGAAATGAATTGCGGGTATTCAAATTGCGAAAAATCAATGTGATTCTTTATCGAACACAGAGACGCAGAGACACGGAGAAATAATTATATAGAAAAAGCAAAGATCATAAAGCCAGCATTTGCACCGTGAACTCTGTTCTCTCAAAGAAATAAAACTCTGTGCCTTTGTGTCTCTGTGTTCCAATCCATTTTTCGCAAACCAATTTTGTTCTACTATATGTTTCTCAGCCTTATCCGTGCCGAATGCGGAGATTGGGTACAAATACTTGCGTTAACCGATACACTTACTTGCATTTTTCGTATCTTTGGGGCTTGAAATAAATTTTAATTCAAACAGAGTTTATGAAAATACGCATTTTATCCCTCATGCTCTTGGGACTTGCCCTTCAGGCAATGCCTTCCGTTGCCCAAGAGCGTCTGCCCGAATACCTTCAGGCAGAGAAATTCACACGAGAAAAACTGAACACGATGCTGTTCTCAACCAAAGTCGACCCGCATTGGTTCCCGACCGGAAACGATTTCTGGTTCGAATACAAAACCAGCGAAGGCACATCGTGGTATGTAGTCGACCCCGACGCACGCCGGAAGACTCCGCTATTCGACCGCGATGAATTGGCATCCCAACTTACCGAAATCGTTCACGACCCGTTCGAGGCACGTCATTTGCCCATCCAAAACCTGAAAGTGAAAGAAGACGGACGTACCTTTACCTTCGAAGTAACCTCTTCGCAAGACAAGAAGCCGAAGAAGGATGACAAGAAAAAGGCAAACACCCCCGAAAAGGAAGTATTTTATTTCTCCTACGATTATCCGACACGCAAGCTGACCCTGCTGACCGAAGAAGCCAAGGAACCGAAACGGCTGGACTGGGCATCGGTCTCTCCCGACGGACAAACGGTGGTATATGCCAAGGACTGCAACCTCTACCGCATGAGCATCGCCGATTACCGCAAGGCGCAAAAGGACGAAAAGGACAGTACGATTGTAGAAATCCAGTTGACGAAAGACGGAAGCGAGCACTTCGGCTATGGCATTCCTTACAGCATATTGAATACCGATACCCTGTGCAACGGCAAACGCCGGGGCGTATGGGGATACTGGTCGCCCGACTCGAAACATTTCGTGACCGTAGTGACCGACGAGCGCAAGGTGAAAGACTTGTGGGTCATCAACTCCACGGCTTCGCCCCGTCCCACGCTGGAGACTTACCGCTACCAGATGCCGGGCGAGATGGATGCTCCCGAAGACCACCTGTACATCTTCGACATGACCACGAACACCCGGAAAGAAATCCGTACGGCAGCATGGAAGAACCAGACGCTGATGCTGGAAAACCGTCCGTATCAGATGAAAGAGCGGGATGCCGAATTTATCCCCGATGTATGGCAGGGTGACAACAACCGTTTCTTCCTGACCCGCAGCAGCCGCGACCTGCACCGCATCGATGTATGTACGTACACCATCGGGCAAGACTCCATCGTCCCCATCGTAAAAGAACGGATGAACACCTATCAGGAAACACGCCCGATTCAGGTATTCAACGGCGGAAAGGAATTTATCCAATGGAGCGAACGAGACGGCTGGGCACACCTTTATTTATACGATGACCAAGGAAACCTGAAAAACCGCATCACCAAAGGACCGTGGCACGTAGAGCGTGTCGTAAAGGTAGACCCTGCCACCCGCACCATCTACTTCACTGCCAACGGACGCGAAGCGAACGAAAATCCTTATTACGAACACTTGTATAAAGTAAATGCCGACGGAAGCGGCTTGAAACGGCTGACCGAAGGCGAATACTTCCACGAAACAGACATGGACGACGATGCCCGCTTCATCGTAGACAATTATTCGCGGGTAAATACCGTTCCGAATGCTGTCCTGATAGACCGCAACGGAAATAAGGTGATGGATTTGCAGGAAAGCGATTTCTCCCAGCTTTTTGCCGCAGGCTACCAGTTCCCCGAACTCTTTACGGTAAAAGCTGCCGATGGTGTGACCGACCTCTATGGCGTGATGTACAAGCCCTATAATTTCGATTCGACCAAAGTCTATCCGATAGTCGACTACGTATATCCTGGTCCGCAGGTAGAAGCGGTCTATTATCCGTTTACCCGCATGAGCGTACGCACCGACCGCCTGGCGCAGGCTGGCTTTATCGTGATTTCGGTAGGGCAGCGCGGAGGACATCCCAGCCGTTCGAAATGGTATCACAACTACGGATACGGAAACATGCGCGACTATCCCCTTGCCGACCATAAGGCAGCGGTAGAGCAACTGGCGGCACGCTACAAATACATCGACATCGACCGCGTAGGCATTCACGGGCACTCGGGAGGCGGATTCATGTCTACCGCCGCTATCCTTCAGTATCCTGATTTCTACAAAGCCGCCGTATCGTGTGCCGGGAATCATGATAACCGCATCTACAACCGCTGGTGGAGCGAGACCCATCACGGCGTAAAAGAAGAGATTACCGAAAAAGGAGACACAACCTTTGTGTACAAGATAGCGACAAATCCCGAAATAGCCAAACAGCTGAAAGGACACCTGATGCTGGTACACGGCGACATCGACAACAACGTACATCCGGCAAACACCATCCGCGTAGTAGACGCGTTGATTCGTGCCAACAAACGCTTTGAGATGCTTATCCTCCCCGGCCAGCGTCACGGTTTCGGCGATATGGACGAGTATTTCTACTGGCGCATGGTAGACTTCTTCTCGCGCTGGCTGAACGGGAAAGCCGAAGATTCGGTAGATATTCCCCGGCGTTGATTGTGCACGGGTAAGTATACAAAATCAATGACATTTCACCACAGAGAGCACGGAGACACACAGAGGCATTAATATTTTTCCTCTGTGCTACGTGTCCTCTGTGGTGAATTTTATCATATGGGATAGTACACGGATTACACCGCATAAAGCGGAATGTTAGTCAAGGCAGTTTGTACTTTATAAGGTAACATCGAATACCGCTCGGCATGCAAGTCAGGACGCTTGCTGAGTAAGGCTGTCAACGAATTGGCTCTGACATTTCCTTCTGCCTTTACTTCTATCGGGACTATCTTGTCTTCCCGCTGAATTACAAAATCCAATTCAAGGCGCGAACTGTCCGTCGTGTGATAATAAATGGGACTAATGCCTTTGCTCTTCATTTCCTGCAAGACAAATTGCTCGGTCATTCCACCTTTGTATTCTTTGAAAATATCGTTTTTTATCAAGACTTGCGAAGGAGCCGTGTTGACCATCGCCCCCAGCAAGCCAACATCAAGCGTATAAAGCTTGAAAGCGGAAAAGTCTTCATAGATGTCAAGCGGCAATTCCAATTTTGTACACCGGGAAACCTTATACAATAAACCGGAGTTGACCAACCACTGGATAGCCACCTCGAAATCATTGGCTCTGGCACCTTTGCGCAAAGCGCCATAAATGAATTTCTTATTCTCCTTGAAAAGTTGGGAAGGGATGCTGTTCCACACCATGCGGATGCGTGGCACCTGCTCGCGGGGCGCATGCTTGGAAAAATCAAGCTCGTAACCTTGCAATATTTCCTGCTGGATACGTCTGACCTCTTGCAAAGCACCTGTTTCCACATAGTGGAGTACGGCTTCGGGCATACCGCCTACGTAATAATACTGGCGAAGCAAATCGGTATATTTTTCGTGTAACAGATTGATTGTATCGAAATCACGTTCACTAAGCAGTTTACAGGCTTCCGTCTCGCCCTTTGCCCACAGGAATTCTTCGAAATTCATCGGATAGAGATTGATGACATTCACTTTGCCTACCGGATAGGAAACATGCTCATGCAAAGCGATTCCCAACAACGACCCCGCTACGGCTATGTGATAATCGGGAGCTTCTTCTTCGAAATATTTCAAGGCTTCCAAGGCTTCGGGTATGTCCTGCACTTCATCTAAAATAATAAGTGTATCGCCTGGAGTAATATCCACAGAAGTCATGGCACGTAAACCGCGCAAAATTCTTTCCACATTGAATTCTTGCCCGAAAAGTTGTTGAGCTAACAGGTTCTTGCGGCACACCACATAAGCTTCTTTTTTATAATAATTCCGGGCAAATTCATGAAGCAACCAAGTCTTTCCGACTTGTCGTGCGCCGTTCAAGACGAGAGGCTTCCGATGTTCTCTATTCTTCCATTCTATAAGTTGTTGTAAAGCAATACGTTTCATAACATCTACACATTTTTTAGCATGTGAATCCTGCACGGTCATACATTTTTCTGCACTTGTTCCGCTCACAAAGATACATAAATCCGCAGATAAATTAAGCAGGAAAGCACATTTTTCTGCACATCGACCCGTTTCATAAGGAATAAACAAGGCTACTACATATAGTAAAACAAAATTGGTTTGCGAAAAATGGAATAGAACACAGAGACACAAAGACACAGAGTTTTATTTTTGAGAGAACAGAGCTAACAGAGCAAATATCTGACTCTGAAAACTTTGCCTTCTCTATCTATTTATATGAATATCCGCAAACAGCCAATGTAGGGGCGTATCGCATACGCCCAGATGCGCCAACTTATCTACGTGGACGCTTTCGGGCGTATGCGATACGCCCCTACAGGCAATTGGGCAGAATGCGGATATTCAATTTATTTATTTCTCCGTGTCTCTGTGTTCTTTTGTATTAATTCACAACAAAACGTTCGGAGAACAGTTTCAAGACTTCCGTAAACTCATCCGGAATCCTCTTCAAGGTTTCCTGCCTGATGGGTTTCGGCACTCCGCCGTAATACGCTTCGGCAATACTCCCCGCAATCGCTCCCATCGTATCCGCATCTCCTCCCAATGAAACCGCCAGACGGACGGCACTTTCGTAATCCGTACTTTCCAAGAAAGCCAGTATGGATTCGGGCACGGAACCCTGACACCGGGAATCAAAACGGTACGACGGACGTATTTCATCGCAAGTACGTGCCAAATCGTATCCGAACGCCTGCTCTACAAATGCCTTTATCTCCTGTTTCGCCTCGTTATGCCGGGCAAGGAAAATGCAGGCGGCTACGGCTTGCGCCCCTTTTATTCCCTCGGGATGATTGTGAGTCACCGAAGCGCTCCGGCTGGCTGCCTCCAAGGTTTCTTCCAAGGAATCGAATGCCCATCCCACAGGACTGACACGCATCGCAGACCCGTTTCCGAAACTCCGGTAAGGTTGAGGGTTTTCTTCCGTCAGCCATTTTCGGAACATGCCTCCGTAGCCGGCATGCGGATAACGGTTTCCGTACCGTTGCATGATACGTGCCAAATCGTCTCCGTACAAGAGCCAGTCTGCATTGGCTACGGTCATTACCGTATCATCGGTAAACCGGGAGCCTTCGGGAAAGAGCGGGAAATCCATGCGCTTCGTCCGGTAGTGTTCATAAACCGAACCGATTACATCGCCTGCCACAGCCCCCAGCAGGAACCTGTCCTTCGGCAAATACAGCATCTCCAGCGTACGGTTGTCTTTCTGCCCATTAAAACGTGTCTGCAAAACCTGCATGAACAGGTCCTCCTTTGTCGCTTCGTAAAACAACGTCATACACGAACGGACCTTCATGGCATCCAGCATGCCAAATACAGATTCGGCGCTTTTCCCTGTCTGCAAAAAGGCAAGGGTAATCTCGCGCAACCGTTCCTTCAACACCGGATGAAGCCAATACGCCCGTGCTTCTTCCAAGCCGGATATACCGTAATAATGCGACGTCTCGCTTATGCCCAATCCCCGCAACTGGGGGAATATCCACCAAATCCAGTGGCTCGTCTTCCGCCCTGCCTTCACTTCGGCAAGGGCTTCCGCATACGTTCCCTGCTGTGCTGCCAAAAACCGTTCTATGTTCATCGTTCTTTCGTTTAAAGATTGCCTAACAAAGATAATCATTTATTTGAAGATAGCAAACAAGAAAAACAACACATATAGCTGCATCGCCGGCACGATTACTAATCGTGCAGCGTGACGATTACTAATCGTACAGCATGACGATTACTAATCGTACCGGAAATACCGTATATTCCAATCCCTCGGCATAATGAAGGAACCGGATTTGCAATCCGAAACCATTCGCGGATGATGCGGATTACAAATCCGCACATGACATTACGCTGGATTGCAAACCCAGCGTGACAACATAAAATGCGGATATCCGCAAAAAGCCCATGTAGGGGCGTATCGCATACGCCCGAATGCGCCAACTTATCCACGTGGATGCTTTTGGGGCGTATGCGATACGCCCCTACAGTTTATTGGGTGAAATGCAGATATTCAAAAAAGTAATATATACTGCATACGCAGTTCCAGATAACTAAAACTGCCGGAGAAGATAACTCCATCAGCGGATGCAGTATATATTCTTTTTTAGAAGCTGAAGAATATTTCTTTATGCGAATCAGGAGTTATACTTTGCGTGTTTTAGAATTGTGCATTCCCACATCGCCTGCACGGACAACCTCAAAGAGGTTGAACCTCGCACGTCCGGCTCTTTCTTGCCTCGCACACTCGACAACCTCGAAGAGGTTGATTTAACTCCCAGCCCGCACCGGTGGTCGATAACTGCCTATAACTCCCTTTTAACTCCTGATTGACATTCTTTATTGGAAATTTCGAACAGACCTTATATGCACAGAAAAACGCAGACAATCGCGTTGTCCGATGCAATAAAATGCTTTTACAGACCTGTCCTGATGCCCCTTTGGCAAAGTTTGCAATAAAACTTTTATTTTTTATATAAAAAACAAATCAATATGTTTGCTCATCTGAAATTTGTTACTTATATTTGTAGCCACTTTCAAAAGCAATTGCATTCACATCCTACAGACAATACCCGGTCAAAAAAAAGGCTTGAACAATAGGAATGCAACTGGAAAGGCAAGAAATAGGATATTGAAAGAGATATATAAATTCTATTGATAAGAGATATTATAAAAAGGGTAAAAACTATGAAACGTTTAATTTCTATCCTTTTCGTGTGTCTTGCCATTTCTGTATCTGCACAAAAGGTCGCGTTGAAAACCAACGTGCTTTATGACGCAACGGCTACCATAAATGCTGGAATAGAAATCGGTCTGGCGCCGAAATGGTCATTGGATGTCTCGGGAAACCTCAACGCATGGGACATGTCGCACGGACGCAAATGGAAACACTGGTTGGCGCAACCCGAAGCCCGTTATTGGTTCTGCAACAGCTTTAGCGGACATTTTCTTGGATTCCACGCCCACGGAGGACAGTACAACGTAGGGAATCTGGACAACAGCATCATGTTTTTGGGAAGCGACCTGTCCAAACTCTCCGACTCCCGGTACGAAGGCTGGTTTGCCGGTGCAGGTGTCGCCTACGGCTACACGTGGATACTCAACAAGCACTGGAATTTTGAAATGGAGATTGGCATAGGCTATGCGTATACCAAATTCGACCGCTATCCGTGTGCCTGGTGCGGTGAAAAGTTAGACAGCGGAGACCACCATTACTTCGGTCCCACCAAAGCTGCCATAAATTTAGTTTATGTATTCTAACACTTCTCGACTATGAAAGCAAAGCTATTTTTCAGCCTCCTGCTGAGCCTATATATAATAGGTGTCAACGCACAACGCATCCTGAACGGGCAAATCGAAATCAAAGACCTCAACATCGCCCGGAACGAAGGCAACCTCTTCCTCTCGATGCGCATGGATGTGACCGCACTGGACGTGAAATCAGACGAGGAAATCATCCTCACTCCTGCCCTGAAGAGCAGCGAAGAGACCTTCGTCAACCTGCCTGCGGTACGCATCAACGGACGGAACCGCTATTACCACCACCTCCGCAACGACAAGCTGGCGGACGAACCGTATTTCTACCGCACCGGAAAGGTAGACGAAATACACTACCAAGCCATGACACCCTATGCCGAATGGATGGACAATGCATCCGTGGTGATGGGCGAAGACCTGTGCGGATGCTGCAGCGAACTGCTGATGAACAACGATGACCTGCTGACCCAGCTGGATATGGCGCCGAAGGTATTCGAACCCTTGTTCGTGTACGTACAGCCCGAAGTGGAAACCGTGAAGACCCGCAACGTCAAGGGGTCGGCATTCATCGACTTCCCGGTCAACCAGACCGTCATCTACCCCGAATACCGCAACAATCCTTCCGAGCTGAAGAAAATCCAGCAGACCATCGATGTCGTAAAGAACGACCCCGATACCAAGATTACGGCCATCAGCATCAAGGGATATGCATCGCCCGAAGGCTCGTATGCCAACAATACACGACTGGCAAAGGGCAGAACCGAAGCGTTGAAGAAATACGTGCAGGAACTGTACCACTTCGACCCGTCTATCTTCACCACCGCATACGAACCGGAAGACTGGGAAGGGCTGGAACGCTATGTAGAAGCATCGGATTTGGCAGACAAGGAAGGCATCCTGGACCTGATTGCCGGTGACGAAGAGCCCGACCGCAAAGACGCTTCCATCAAGCGACGCTACCCCGACACGTATGCGTTCCTCTTGAAGAACTGCTACCCGGCACTCCGCCATTCCGACTATACCGTGGAATACATTGTGCGCTCGTACACCGATGTGGAAGAAGCCAAACGCATCATGAAGACCGCGCCGGGCAAGCTGAGCCTGCAAGAGTTCTACACCATAGCGAACACTTACGAATCGGGTACGCCTGCCTACAACGAAGTATTCGAGACCGCTGTGCGGATGTATCCCGACGACGAGACGGCAAACCTGAATGCTGCCAACGTAGCGATGAACAAGCGCGACCTGACTGCTGCCCGTAAGTATCTGGACAAAGCAGGCACAAGCAAAGAGGCCGAATATGCCCGTGGCGTATTAGAAGCCCTCGAAGGCAACTATGCCGAAGCGCAACCCCACCTGCAGAAAGCCAAAGAAATGGGCGTAACGGAAGCCAATGATTGCCTGAAGCAGATTGAAGAAATTACCAAATAAAGAACACGACAAAACATAGATTACAATGAAAGCATTTGCTAACATATTCACCCTAAGCGCACTGGCTGTATGCCTCACGGCATGCAACGACGACATAGGCACGGGCAGCAACCTCCCTGCCGAAGAAAGCGAGGGCATCTACCTGAAATTCGCCTTGGACTTGCCAAGCGGAAGCGGAAGCAGGAGCAAAACAGATACCGAGGAAGGCGAAGACTATGGAAGCTCTTCCGATGGCACCGAAGTAAGCAAAGACCGCGAGAACCGCATCAGCCAGATTATGCTGGTCTTTACGGACGAGGATAACAACTACCTGACTTCGACCAACGTCACATCGGTTTCTCCTACGACAAGTACAGTAAATGAATACGTGATTACCATTCCGCCCGAAAGGCTGGCAGACTATGTAAGCCCCGAACCGGAACAAGGAGAAGAAGCACAACAACGTGTTGCCAACGTCTATGCCTATTGCAACCCGACCCCCGAACTGCGTGCCTTAGCGGGTGCGGCTGAAGGAAGTACAGAGGTAACAAACTTTATACAAAAAGCCCACACCATTACCGATGACAAGAATGCATCCGTATGGCAGGACAATAATTTCCTGATGAGCAATGCGGTGAAGCGTCAAATCGACTTACCTACCTCTTGGTACGACAATTTGAGTTCAAGCAGTGCGTTCGATATAGGCACGATTAAAGTAGAACGTTCCGTGGCGCGCTTTGATTACAAAGCCGTACATGATGACAACAAATATGTGGTACGTGACAATCTTGAATCCCAAGATGAAGAATCAAAGAAAAACCCCGGCATCTACATCCAGCTGACCGATGTAGCCCTTATCAACATGAGCAAGAGTTTCTACTACCTGCGCCGGGTATCGAAAAACGGACAAAATACCGAAGCCACCATCTGCGGCGTAGAAACGGCGAACAATTACGTGGTAGATACCGATGCTGCCGATAAGTTGAAGTATACAACCGCTTCCAATTGGCCGAATAAGAGAGATAATTTCTTCTATAACTTGGAAAAACCTGATACGTGGAAATGGACTTCACTGGCAGCCATCAGCAAGAACGAGGAAGACAACACCATCGAGCCGGAGGATAAAAAAGGCTATCACATCTGGCGGTATGCTATCGAAAATACTATTCCCCAAGACAATGAAGGTGATGATGAACTGCAAAAAAACGGTATCACTACCGGTGTGGTATTCCGGGCAAAAATAGGAAGAGAAGATAATAGCGATGTCACATGGACAGACGGAAATGATATCTACGTATTCGATGACGTGCTGTATGGCGATTGGAATGCTGTAAGGGAATACGCAAAGGAGCATCCCAATGAAGATGTCGCATACGCTTATGAAGCGGTAGAAAGCGGAGATTATGAGCCAGAAAAAGCTGGATTTACCATCTATACACAAAACGAAGACGGAAACTACTACGCCTACTATTACTATTGGAACCGTCATCACGACAATGAAAAAGAGCCCGATATGGGACCGATGGAGTTTGCCGTAGTACGCAACAATGTTTACAAGCTGAGTGTAGAGGCCATCTACCGTTTCGGATATCCCGAGGGAGAAACACCCGACTCGGAAACACCCGATGAAGAAGAACCCAAAGAAGATCCGGGACCAGACCCGGAACCGGACCCTGAAGTATTCCTCAAAGTAAACGTACAAGTCTTGCCTTGGGTAGTGCGCGAGAATGAAATCTCATTCGGAGACAAAGATACGGGAACAAACTAATAAAGAAATCAAACTAAAAAACGCAACGCCATGAAAGAATATATTACTATAGCCACGCGAAAAATACTCCCCATAGCCCTCCTGCTATGCACGCTGGCTTCCTGCATCAAGGACGATGAACTGGAGCCCTGCCCCAAAGGAGTATCCCTGCGCTTTGTCTACGATTACAACATGGAATATGCCAACGCTTTCCCCTCGAAAGTGGATTGCGTCACCCTCTATATCTACGATGCGGACGGAAACTATGTAGCCACGCGCACCGAGACCGGCGATGTGCTGCAAGACGAAAACTACCGCATGCAAATCGACTTGGAAGAAGGGACATACCAGTTTGTCGCTTACGGCGGACTTGCCTGCGGAGAGCATTCCTTCGCCCCCACCGCTGAACCGGGACAAGGAAGCGTGCGCTCAGACCTCCGTATCGCCATGCAGGGAAACGGCGAGACCTCCAACGTCAAGCTGCACGACCTGTTCTATGGCAGCCTGGATGTAACGGTAGAAGGAGACTTCTACAAGGAGCATACCCTCTATATGATGAAGAATACCAACAACGTGCGGATTATCCTTCAGCAGCTCAACAACCAGCCGCTGGCAAGCGAGGACTTCGACTTCCGCATCACAGACGACAATACCTTGTTCGACTATGACAACAGCCTCATCCCGAACGGCACCCTCACCTACGCTCCCTGGAGCCAAGGCGAAGAAACAGTAGGCGAAAGCGGAGGAGAAGATACGCAAGTGACGGTGGCATACGCCGAACTGTCCACTTCACGGCTCATGACCGGAAACCATCCGCGCCTGCTCATCACCGCAAGCGAAGACGGCAGAGAGATAGTAAACATCCCGTTGAACGACTACCTGCTGTTGCTGAAAAGCGACCTCTATGCCGACATGCCCGACCAGGAATTCCTCGACCGCGAAAGCGAATGGTCGCTCATCTTCTTCCTGGACGACAACAACGTCTGGCTGCAGACCGTAATCGTCATCAACGACTGGGTAGTACGACTGAATAACATTCCATTATCATGAACAGATACATCATACATATTGCTTACCTGTGCCTGACATTCTTCCTGCTTGCCTCTTGCAACAAGCAGGAGGATGCCATGCCGCAAGACGAAGGGATGGTTACTCTCTCCATTTCTGCAGCTATGATATCACGGAGCGGTGATAGTGACGAGACCGGTGATGAAAACCGGACGTATGATGAATTGATGCATACACTTCGTATTATCATCTTTGATGAAAAAGGAGACAAAGAAGACGACAGACTGATTGATTTCATAAAAGAAGAAAAACGTGGGCTTTTCGAAACTCCCAAACCTGAATATTTTATTGTAAAGGCAAACGAAACCAAAACCATCTACCTGCTTGCCAATTGCGAAGACATACTTAAAGATAAAGAAATAAGCATAACCAATTTAGACGCCATAGAACTAAAGACAGAAGATGAATGGTTCTCAGGCCAACCGCAAAATGAGAATTTCTTGCTTCCCGCTACTGCAAAATATACCATATCCGTAGGAAAAGAAAGCAAAGATTTAGGAACCTTGTATTTGGCGCATGCGGCAAACAAAATCAGTTTTGAGTTTACAAACAAAAGCGGACAAGAGATTACCATCAGCGAATGGCGATTGACTCCCATTGCCCAAAACTCTTACCTGATTCCGCACATCACCGATGAAAACGAAAATACACCGGAGGCAGAGAGATGGTATAATAAGGCTCAATACAAGAATGCAGACTTGAGTGGAGACGATGAAGGCGTTACGAATTACGATATTCCTACCGATGCCGATCAGAAGGAATTTAAGCAAACATGTGAAGTTACAATTGACGCAAACGCTTCTGAGCCTGCAACTCTTTACTCACTCGATGCACCTTTCTACTTACACGAAAGCAAAGCTAAGTTTGACCCGACAACAGGACAGCAACAATATACCGTTTCCTGTGTCATTAACGATCGGGTATACAGTGCCGTACTGCCTAATCTTCCCTCCCTTTTCCGAGGTACATATATAAAGATAAAGGCCACTATCAAGTCGTTAGATGAGGGAGAGGAAGATCACGATCCTTTTGGCATCATCATCAATTGGCAACCAGGAGACGAGGTTGAGGGAGTGCTTGAACCTGCAGAAGAGAACTAAACCCGTAAAAACTTGAACGTATGAAACAGAAATACATCCTACCGATATGCTTATTGCTTGCAGCTTGTTCTTCGGAAGAAGCGGTAAACAATCTGCCGGATCCCCAACCGACGGATACGGCTGTTTCTTTTTCGGCAAACATCCATAGTGCTATGTCACGGAGCGGTGACGACACCGAATTAGATATTGATGATTACCGTCACCAGCATTTCATCAAGGATAAAAGCCGGATCCGGATTGTGAATACGGTAAACTATTCCGTGCCCGGTTTTAACACTCCCGGCGAATACGAAGAATACGTCTATAAAGGAGAAGGCGATGAAAATGAAAATACTGATCCTTATCCAAACTTTGCACCTTATATAGAAGAGGACCCCACTAATGAAGGTTTCGATTGGAATGAAATAACCCCTACTGCCAACCACTTTATTTTCGAAGCGGTTTGCTATCCGTTAGGATATGAACCTTTCGATAAAGTGCAAGAGGACCAATCTACCATAGATAACTTATGGAAATCCGACCTCTTGTTGGCTTACCATTGGCAAGACTTGGACGAGCGCTACAAAATAGTGGAATTGCATTTCCGCCACGCTTTTGCCATGATAAAGGTAGAAGCGGATTTGCCTATTTCCATGATGCCACAAGACGCAGGCGGGTTTCCACGCAATGCCGTAACAAGCGTGAGACTGGTGAAAATACAACGAGGCTATGAGGTGGACTATACCTCTGCAGTAGACAACAACCGCTTACGCCCGGTACAAGCCACAGGGGAGGAGGAATCCATCGAAATGTATCAGATAGAAGGACCGGACGAGAATAATCCGAATACGCAAAGCTACACTTATTGTGGCATCCTTCCTGCCCAAGGCATAGAGAGCAGCGAAGATGGAAGACCTAAAGAACTGGTAGAATTCACGATCCTGACTTACCCCGGAGAACCCATTGAAGGGACTGACCAGTGGAAAGAACCCGTTGAGAAGACCTATTACTACGTGCCACAAGACAATTTTTCTTTGGTGCAAGAGCATATCACTACCCTCAAACTGACATACAACCACGAAGTACCCGAAATCATCCAAGTGGGTGCATCCATCGAAGAGTGGGGAAATTGGTATACCGGCATAGTACTGGAACCGGAAACGGAAACAACCCCTGCCGAACCCCAACCTTAAGCAAGGCAGGCAAGGATTACAAGACACATCAGATAGGAGATATATATTTATGAGACTGAATCAATTTGTTTTACCAATCGCCATAGGGCTGGCTCTTTCCGCCTGCTCCGAGAAAGACCCGGTTGTGCAAACACAAGCGGACAGCCAGCCTATTGCTCTTTCGGCATCCATTGATGAAGGAAGCCAAACGAGCACACGAGTAACATCCGGAACGATAGAGGAAGGCACTTACTATCTCTCCTTTGCCAATCAGAACAACCCTGACGAACTGAAATCCGTTCAAACATTGTTCGAAAACAGCATCGGATATCCGTGGGTGTACGAAGAAGCATCGGGAGAAGGGGGCAACCCGCAAAGCTATGCGCTCAACTGGAATAATGTCACCACACAGGGCAAGAGTGCGACTTTTTATTTAGATAACGTAAATACTGAAACAACCTCTCCGACCATCACGTTAGGAGAAGAGTATAAAGCCTCTGAATACGATGCCGAGGCAAATGAAAAGAATGACATCGTGTGGGATGTCGTGGAGAATGTACCTTATAATACCGAAAATATATC
The DNA here is from genome assembly GCF_000190575.1 of Phocaeicola salanitronis DSM 18170. NCBI lineage: Bacteria > Pseudomonadati > Bacteroidota > Bacteroidia > Bacteroidales > Bacteroidaceae > Phocaeicola > Phocaeicola salanitronis. The sequence goes on from NC_015164.1 coordinate 1,652,355, forward strand.
GTTTACCCTTACTCACCGGATGTCGAGAGTACGGGTAGAAATAGGATACGAAGGCGTGGAACCGCCAGCAGATCCTACATACACGGTTACTTTATCCGGTATAAAGACTACCCCAGCCGATTTCAACCGGACAACCGGTACCGTTACGCCAGATGATAATTCTACCGATACGATCACCTTGTTGGAGGAAGGGGTATTGACCGATGAGGGGTATACCCCCAGCTGGATACTTCCCCCTCAACAAGTGGCAGACAATCCGGAACTGATTGTTGTTGTACATGAAGGAAACGAAACCACAACCTACAAAGGGGTATTACCTGATTGGATGTTCCCTAACTCAGGCGATGGCAAGAATGAATTCGTAGGCGAACCTGTGAATTTGGAATTTGAAGCAGGAAAGCTGCTGACTATCCGTGTGCTTTTGGTTGAGGAGGTCGGCAAGCGTGAAATCCTGTTCCTACCTGCCGTAGTAGAAAACTGGGAGAACATTGGCGAATTAGGCCAAATCATCTCCCGCCAGTTAGGTATCTACGATGCAGATGATTGGGAAGAAGTGGTAGATGCGTATAATAAGAATTCATCAGAATCAAACGCTACCTTGAAGCGTTTCGGCACGTATAGTGGCGGCAAATGGACTATTTATGTCTTTGACTATATAGGTGATGCAGATGATACCTTTACGAGATTTAAAAACAATAATGCCCTTAACTTGAATTTATCCGGATATACAGTTTTCGGGAAGACTGCTTCAAACATAACGGATTTATTTGATGAATATACTTCTTCGGAAGATGAAGAAACACAAACCCCGACAGAAGGACAGGAGGAACAATCATGAGAAAGACCTTAACGAAATACGGACAACTTGCCTGCCTGCTCTCCTTTATCTATATAGGAGTAACAGGATGCACGAAAGAAGACAATGCGACGTGGGAACAAGACACTACGCAGAAAGTACGCATTACGGGATACATAGAAGATGCCGTAAACGTACAATCGCGTGCAGATGGAGACGTGGAAAAACAACCGGTAGACCAATTCGGATCATACATAGCCGGTGGCTTTAAAAAAGGACAACAAATCGGTTTATATTCTGTGCATAATAACGATGGAGGAACACCGGGATTCTCGAACGAATGCCTGACTTATACTTCAACAGGTAATGAAAATGGATACCAGACATTCTCCAGCGAGAACTTGGATCCCGATAAAGCAGCCTATTGGGGACAGGTATTTGCCTATTATCCCTACAATGCGGAAAACACTCCCGCTAAAAATGAAGAAGACGACATAGCCATCTATGACGAGAGCGGAAATGTTATCGACCTGCTGATAGCCTATAGCCCCGGACCAAGCGGAGGAGTGCTGAATTTCGGTTTCGAGCATGCCTTTTCCATGCTGTTTATCATTCCGGATGAAGATGGATTTAGCCAAGCTATTACAAAGAATGGGAACGGCATCACCGTTGTTTTGAAAGAAGGAGTAGAAAAGGTAACCGTCAATAACGGGCGGACAGACATTACTTCTACGAGTTCAACCGCTGATATCCACACCCGCTTTACCGCTAAAATCAACATCGACGAACTAAAAGCAGACATGCCTGCAAACTCATTCTTTTATGTCCTTCTTCCCAATGGAGTTGAAATAGACCATATCGAACTGATTGATGATTTCGGCAGAATGCAATATGTCTATCCATCAGAAACACTTACCATGCAAAGAAGCAAGCGCCACTTTGTCCGCCTCCAGATGACGAACGACAAGCCTACAATCTGGCCGTGGAAGTTTACTGAATGGAATAACGTAGAGGTCGAAGTAGATGATAATCCGGGCATTTATACAACCGAAGACTTGGCTACATGGATAGCCACTTACAACAGTTATTGCCAAGAAACGAATCCTGATCCGGAAGGAACCCATGGAACAGTACTGGACAATTATGGAGATTACGGAATAACCACCGAAGGCAAGTGGACGTTCTTTTTACGTAACGACATCGACTGCACAGGATTTACATTCTCTTCGTATATCACCACTTTTGGCGATGTATTGGACGGACTGAATCACACAATTTCCCATGTAACATTAAGTGGAGAAACTCCCGGCTTTATCGGTACATTGACGGAAGGAGGCATGCTGCAACGCATCAAACTGGAAGATGTCGACATCCAAGCCAGAGAAACTGATGTACCAATCGGTGCATTTGCCAACCAAATGAACGGAGGAACGATAACCACCTGCACCTTGGACGGATTCAACATCGAAGCCCAAGAACCTGTAGGAGCTATCGTAGGAACAGCAACAGGCGGCTCGATTACGAACAATACATATAAAAGCGGAACCCTGACAGGTACAGTGTCTGAAGAAAACCGTATCGTAGGAACAATAAGCGAAGGAGTAACTCTTACGGGAAACCGGTATGCCGATGTATTGTTCCGCCCGATAAGCAATAATGATGAAACCAACGAAACCGAATAAACCCTGTACACCATGAACAAATATATAACCATCTTCTGTATCGCACTGGCTTCCTGTCTGGGTGCTTGCCAAGACGATTGGGGAGCAGACAACGGTACCGCTCAACGGAATCCCGAAGAAGGACTGCCCGTTACTTTCACTACTGCATCCTTGCCCCCGATGAAGAGCGAAGGCGATGTCACTTCACGGGCAAACGATGTGTATAAGCAAACATTCGAGGACGGAGAACGCCTTCATGTATCTGCCACCTTCACGTTGCTGGGGACAGACGGAGAAGCGGATGTAAATCAGACCGTCAGCAAATATACACAGCTGCAATACGATAAGGAAAACGATGAATGGCAAGCAACGGAAGGCATTACATGGCCCTACAATGCAGCCTATGCTACCTTTACTGCTTATTACATAAACGACTCCGAAGGCTTGCTATTACCCACAGACCCCAAGATCGTAGAGCTGGAAGATGTAACAGACACAACCGACCCGCTCAAAGCCGTGGCAAAAGAGGTGCCATACGGCAATGCCGTGCGTTTGGAGTTCGAACATCTGTGCGCCAAGCTGACTTTGACCAATCTGTCGAGCGATGCCATTGAGTTTTGGGCAAAGACCGATGAAGAAAACAGTGCAGCTCCTATTAATAACCAATTCCAACTGCTGCTTACACGAGATGAAGCAAGAAACGAAACAATCTCTGAAGAAAATCAATTTACCTCTACGGGAGAAAACGCGCACATCGCAGCCCAACGGACTGAAGATAATAGCCTGACCTTTTATTTAGCACCGGGCAATTATTACGGTATGAAACTGAACTACCGTTACGACCGTCCTTACCGTGGACTGAACATCGAAGGATTAAGTGACTTGAAAGCCGGCACATCGTATGTCATCGACTTTACCCAACATAGCGGAAGCATCGTCATCGAAGACGATGACAACGGAGAAGAAGATCCGGAGAAAAATCCGGATCCCATAGAAATGACCGATGTAGATATTGATGCATTTCTGGAAGCCATCTGTGAGGGTTCAATATATGAACAAGACGGTCAAATCATACTTGAAGCCGACGGAGAAGGAGGAACAACCCTACTTACCAACGTGGATTTTCAAGGGAGCTCCTTTACGGGAAGAGACTTGCCTGCCACCGCTTCCTTCGACGGAAACGGACACTACATACAGAATGTGGCAAGACCCTTATTTGACGACCTGAGCGGAAAAATAGCCAACTTAGGCATCTACAATGAGGAAGACATCACTATTACAGAGAATGAAGACCCGGAAACAAACGCGAATGCAGTAGGAGTCATTGCGCGTACATGTAATCTTGCCTCCTCAGACACCCCCAACATAGACAACGTGCGCTTGAGCGGCATTGTCATCTCCGTAACGCCTCCACAGGATGACAACCTCATACTCAATGTCGGGGCAGCTGTCGGGAATTGCCAAGGTTGGGTGAACAACATCCGCTTTGCCGGAGACATCAAAGTGGAAGTGGCAACCAAAGACCACGAGAGAGAAATCGGAACGGTAAACGTAGGCGGAGTAATCGGACAGCTTACCGCAACGGGACATCTCAGCCAAGTATCACGCATGGAAGAAGATGCTCCGGGCACTCTTACTGTTATCAGTGCCTGTCCTAACAGAACCAATGACCGAAATACCGGAGGACTGGTAGGATTGTCGAACGGACGTATCGAAGACTGTACCCTAAGCAATGCCACAATAGACGCTTCGGAAACCCAAGGCACCATGGTCTATACCGGAGGGCTGGCAGGCATGGCACGAGGCGTACAAGGATCGCACGAAACGACTACCAACGGTATCTTCCGTTGCAAGTTTGACGGAATCATCAAGTGCGGCCTTGCTTACTCTGAAGAACACGGAGACGACAGTGCCGAAGGACATGCATACGCCGGAGGTGCTGTAGGGTATGCTTATTGGGCAGACGGTATCGAGGGGAATGAAATATCCGGCACTTTATACGAGCCAAGCGATGATTCAGCAACAGATGGATTCGAGCCTTATGAAAACTCCATTTATGCCACCGGAGGACTGTTCGGACAAGCCTTTGAGTCGCCTACTTCCAATAACACGACATGGATAAACTTTGACAATGTCTACGAAGGCACAAGCCCGAATTATTACAAAGGAAAGATAGCCGGAAGAGCAGATGCAAATTCTACCGATGCCTCCAACCAAAGCTATACACCGGGAAATTTGCAAAACATTGGCAGCGTAATTACCGCTGGAGATCTTCCGGGAGAAAACTAACCCTAAAAGCACAAGAAGACAATGAAACAGTTTCATCACATCAAACGATATGCCGCTATTCTTCTGATGCTGGCTGCCATGGGAGCCTGCACCGAAGAGGAACAAGGCAATACGCCGCTTGCTCCGGCGGAAGAGGACATTACGTTCCTTGGCTCGGTAAAAGAGACGAAGGGAATAGCCACCCGTAGTGAAGACTATATCATCATCAACGGACAAGATGACGGTTACGGAGAGATGGATTTCTATATCTACCAACAAATAGACAGCGAAACACCCACAATCCAAATTTACAATCCAAGTGGCGGCGACCAAGGCAGATTAGAAACCCAAAGTGAAAGAGAGCCGTTGAAATGGAAAAGCACCACAGCCAGCCACCTGTTTTATGCCTGGACACAACCGAATGTAACAGATGAGACAACTCAAGATGTGACAGGCGGTGTAAAAATGGATGAAGTAACAGGAAATACTTATCCTACTACAGGTACGGTTATCTTCGGAACAGAAGAAAAAACGAAGCTGGATCATTTCATCGTGACCAAACAAGGTCCGCTTACTTACGATGAAAACAACCAATACGTAGGTTTGCACTTCTATCATCCGGTAAGTAAAATTGTTATCGACAATATTATCCACTTCCGGCAAATCGATGAATCTACAGAACCCATAAAGAAATGTACCTTGACCTTTCCCAATCTGTACAAACAGGCTACATTTACTGCCACCAAGGCAACAGATGAAAACAATGCGTACAGTGAAGTATTGGACGCTGTAGAAAATGAAAAGGGAATCACGTGGGAATGGAGAGAAGATGATCCTCAGACCTATTTGTATGTCCTTCCGTTTGATTTCGAAGGCAATGAAGGAACTCCTTACTACGAACAACCGGGATACTTCATTGTCAATGCGGATGTGATGATCAGCGGCAAGGAAACAAACTTAAGCTATACAGGAACATTAGTGGGATCTGACCCCGACATTACAGGAGTGAAAGGAAACCAAGAACTGCACATCAGCATGCAAATAACAGACGGTGTAGGCACAGGTATCGGTTCGCGCATCAATGAGTGGACAGATGATAAAGAAATAGATATTCCCCAGCACCGTGTCCCAGGCATCTATACCCAAGCCGATGCCCAAGCCTTGCTGGAAGGTTTGCAAAGTGACCCTGTGAATATTCCGCCCTACCTGATAGATACAGAAGGAAACACCCAAACCATCCGCTTCTTCACCCATGTAGATTGGAGTAAAGCAACAGGGAACATCACCATTCCCGAAGGTTATATCCTGGATGGTCAAGGCTATAAGCTGACGTTACCGAAAGACGTGAATCTCTATGGAGTTAAGGGAGAAGGAGAAGATGAAGCAGGAAACATAAAGAATCTGTATGTCAATGGGAATGGGAATGAGTATGAGTTTGAGGAAAAGCCGGAACCTGAGCAACCCGACGAAGGAACAGGAGAAGATGGAAATGAAGACGGAACAGGAGGAACGGGCAATCCGGATGCAGGAACAACGCCTGAAACTCCGGAAACCGAAGTCCCCGCAGAAGATACCGCTAATACATAAACTAAATCTTAAAATCTCTATCAATAGTGGGAAGCGTCCCACACACATTTTACTTAAATTAGTAATCTATAAGGAGCCGGTCCGCAGTGATGCGCACCGGCTCCGCCCTTATCGTAAAACAGCATTTTGAAGCAACCAAGCCCCTCCACAAACGAACATAAGCGACTCAGCCAATTCACTTATGTGAAACAGCCCACTTACTTAGAAACTGTTTTGAATTTCTCCAAAAAGTTTTATTACAAAATTTGAATATCCGCAAACATCCCATGTAGGGGCGTATCGTATACGCCCTGAAGACATCCACGTGGATTAGTTGACGTATTCGGGCGTATGCGATACGCCCCTACAAGGCAATTGGGTGAAATGCGGATATTCAAATTACAAAATCGGATTTTAGAAGCTGTTTTGAATTTATCGTGCGATGATTTGGGATGAGTTTTTGAGGCATTTCCGCTTCTGTGATGAGGAAGATAGCGGGCTATCTGACGAAGAACAGGAGCGAAAAGGACCAAAAAATCGCCCAAAGCACACACGAAAACGGATACATCAAGCCAAGAAAAACTTTTTGGAGAAATTCAAAACAGCTTCTTACAATTCTTGAAGTTCTACAACACCCTCATAACAAGAAAAGTGACAAGCTAAAAGTAGCCAAGTCTTCCTACAAAGCCAGACGCATCCGCAGTTTTAACCTGCCAAAACTGTAGTTTTTCCGTGACAAAACCATAGTTTCAACATAGGGAAACTACCTGAAACTCCCGCTTGGCAAGTAAACGAGATGTAGCTTATCGCTCCATGACAGCTATATCGCAATGCATCGCAAAGAATCATCCCCATAAAAACTCCGGTTTTCATTCAGAATATGTAACTTTGCACGCACAAAAAACACCCACGAACTCAAAAACTTAAAAACTCAAAGACTCACCATGAAAACTGCCTTGCGTTCACATACGTGGTTCTACCATGTGCTTGCCATCCTGACCGTCATGATATGGGGGACCACTTTCGTTTCTACCAAAATATTGATTAACTCCGGACTCTCGCCGGTAGAAATCCTGTTTTACCGTTTCGCGCTGGCATATATCTGCCTGCTCCTGGTTTCCCATAAACGGTTTATAGCCCGGTCGTGGAAAGACGAAGGGCTCCTGATGCTGTCGGGACTGTGCGGAGGGTCGCTGTACTTCATCGCCGAAAACACGGCGTTGGGGATTACGCTCGCCTCGAATGTCTCGCTGCTCATCTGCACCGCCCCTATCTTCACCCTGTTCCTGTCAAGGCTCTTCTATAAGGAACGCCTGCGCCGGAAAGTGCTCTATGGCTCTCTCATCGCTTTAATCGGAGTGAGCATGGTGGTGCTGAACGGAAGCCTTGTCTTGAAAATCAATCCGTTGGGAGACTTCCTGACACTGATTGCCGCTATCTTCTGGGCATTGTATTGCCTGATATTAAAGCAGCTGGGAGGAAGATATTCTACCCTGTTCGTTACCCGGAAAGTATTCTTTTACGGACTGGTTTCGCTGCTGGCTTATCTCTGCTTTTTCCCGACAGACTTCGCACTTCCGTTATTGCACAAGCCCGTCGTCTACCTGAACCTGCTCTTCCTGGGCATTGTGGCTTCCATGCTTTGCTACATGGTATGGAACGCTGCCGTACAGGTGTTGGGAGCATCGCGGACGGCAAACTACATCTACATCAACCCTTTGGTCACACTCCTGACTTCCGCCCTGTTCTTATCCGAAACGCTCACTCCCGTCTCGCTGCTCGGCACGGCATGCATCATCGGCGGGGTCTACATGGCAGAAAGGTGAGCCATGATATTGGCAGGAGGGCGTTGCGCCAACAATTCGTTTTTCATAAAATCCATATACGGCGCAACATGGGCGAAGAACTGGTAATAGCCTTTGCACAGGTAATTCAAGCCGGGCTCGCCGTCTTTTGTCGTGCAAAAACGATTCTTGGGGCACTCCCCGTTACAGGCAAAAAGATAGGGGCACTGCCGGCACTGGCCCGGTAAAGACGCACGCTTTGCCTCGCCGAAGCGCCTCTGCCGTTCGCCATACATCATCCCGACCAATGAGTCCGAATAAATGTTGCCCAACTTATACTGAGGAAAGACAAAATGGTCGCATGCATACACATCGCCGTTGAACTCCATCACTCCGGCTTGCCCGCAGACAGGAGCCAAGGTACAGACACCGGGCTGCTCGCCCACCCAATTTGCCAAGGTCGCATCGAATAGCTGAATGAAATAGCTCCCGACATCTTTCCGTACCCACTCATCGAAGAGCGTGCAGAGGAAATCCCCCCATTGCCCGGGCAATACGGAAAAACTCGCCAACCCTTCACTATTGCCTTCGTCCACCGCTGCCAGATGCCTTCCGTCGGCATGAGGGAGAATCCGTTCGACCACCGGAGCGAACTGGATATAACGGCATGCTATCTGCTTGAAAAAATGATAGAACTCCAACGGCGCATCGGCATTCAAGCGGTTTACGACCGCCATGGCATTCCATTCTACATTGTATTTATTCAACAGCTCGATGCCTTTCATCACCTGCGCAAAAGAAGGCGCTCCCCGACGGTTCTTCCGATACGCATCGTGATACTTCTGAGGCCCGTCAATCGAAACGCCTACCAGCCAATGGTTATCGTGGAAGAAGCGGCACCATTCATCGGTCAGCAGCGTGCCGTTGGTCTGGATGCAATTGTCTATCATCCGCCCGTTCGCGTATTTGCGCTGCAAGTCCATTGCCTTCTGATAAAAGGAAAGCGGACGCATCAGCGTTTCTCCCCCATGCCACGTAAACAAGACTTGAGGAACCGTTTGCGAAAGGATGTATTCCTCCACGAACTTGTCCAACAATTCATCGCTCATCACCGAAGCCGGGTGATGCGGATAAAGTTTCGACTTCTCCAAGTAATAGCAATAATCACACGCCAGGTTACACAAAGCTCCGGCAGGCTTTGCCATGATATAAAGCGGACGGGAAAAAGGTGCAAACACAGCCATACTTATTCGTATCTAATTCCGGCACGGAAGCCGAGGTTATCTTTATCGGACAAAGGCTTTTCTTCCGCCTCCAGGCGGATATCCTCCAGGCAAAAGTTCTCGCTGAACGCGACTTGCCCCGCTTTCTTCGCCTCGATGTCATGCTTATACAGATAGAAGTCCCGGATACGCAAATCCGCATCACGCCCTTTCGCATCGATATAGACCGTTGCATTTTTCACCGAAATGTGGCTCATATACACCGACCGGAAATGCGGATAGCCTTTTTCCTTGGGAACGACCGGAGCCAGCATCACCTTCCAATGCTCGGGGATTTCCTTGCCTTCATATTCTTCGGGCAATTTGGAATAACTATACGAAGGATTCCAGTTCAGGTCTGCCACCAATACGTTTTTCACGTCTTCCCCCTTGCAACGGGTCACATAAATGTGCTCAACCGTTCCTCCACGATTCATCGCCGACTTCAAGCGCAACATCGTCGAAGTGCCTTTCGACTCCAAATCGTATGCCAGCACGTTCCGGATGCCTCCCGATGTCTCGCTTCCGATTGTTACCAGCCCGCCGCCTTTCGCCGCTATACAATTCCGGATAACCACCCGCTCGGTAGGACGGTTCACCCGAAGCCCGTCGGCATCGCGCCCGGCTTTCAGGCAGATATTATCATCATTGCAATCGATATACGCATTCTCAATCAGGATATCCGATGAAGAATCCACATCGATGCCGTCCGTACTGGGTCCATGCCCGCCTAAATTGTTGTTTATCCGTATGCCGTCTACCGTGCAATGCCCGGAATACACCAGCTGGCATCCCCAGAATCCGGTACGCAACAAGGTAAAGCCTTTCAGCGTAACGTCTTTGCTCTGGCTCACCACAATGCCCCGGATGCGTTTGGCATCGTAGTCTACAATCCAACGCAAGCCACGCTTGACGTAGTCTTTCCTCATCGTCCAGTATTTGTCCCAGCAGAACTTTCCCCGGCAATCGATGGTTCCTTCTCCGGTCAATGCCGCGTTCTGCACCCCTTCGAAGTTGATGACTCCCGCGGGCCATTGCATCTCTATCCCTGCAATCCGTGTCATACGCTCGGGATAATCGCCAAAGTCTTCACTGGCGATAAGCACCGCACCTTTCTCTAAACGGAGGTTCACTCCTCCTTTTATAAACAAGGCACCCGTGCGGTAATATCCTTTCTTTATTGCAACGATGCCTCCACCGGCACGGCTGCATGCATCCACCGCACGCTGAATGGCTTCGGTGCTCAACTTCGTCGTGTCTTGCTCCAAGCCGAAATCTTCCGCATTAAAGACACGCCCCTCGGGAAAGGTTCTGGCACCTACCCCTTCTGCCCAAGACAAATCGGGCTTATGCGGCCCGAAATCGAACGGGTTCTCACCTTTTGCCGGAAACAAGGCAAAGATGAAACCAACCAAAAATATCCATACCTGTCTGTTCATAACTGTATCCGATTAATTAAGACACTACTCTCCCGGCAAGGGCCAGTTGGGAGACGGGACATGCATTTCCTTCATCGCCCGCTCAAACTCTGCGACCTTTTCCGGATATTTCTCCGCCAAATCATTCGATTCCGTAATGTCATCTTTGATGTTATACAATTCCAAAGGACCATTCGTGACCGTAACCGCTTTCCAATCCCCATAGCGCGCCGCACGTTGCTTTCCGGGAAACTCCCAATACAACAAACGGTGGCCGGTATCCATCTGTTCTCCAAAGAATAAAGGGGTAATGTCAATCCCGTTCAGCCTGGAAGGCAATTTACCGGAAGCTCCTGCAAGGCGGGCAAGCGTGGGCATTACATCCGGAAAATAAATGAGGTTATCCAAGGTCTGTACCGGAACCTTTCCGCGCCAGTTCACAATAAAAGGCACCCGGATGCCTCCTTCATACAATTGTCCTTTACGCCCACGGAAGACTCCGTTGCATCCCAACTGCTGTAAAGGAGCCTGAACGGCACCTCCATTATCGGACGCAAAAATGATAAGGGTATTTTCACGCAAGTGCAGACGCTCCAATTCGTCCAGCAAGCGTCCGATAGCCTGGTCCATGTGCGTGACCAGCGAGGCATACCGTTTGGTATTCATGCTCCATTCGCGCGCATCATACCAATGCGTGTCATCAATGTGGTAAGGCTCGTGAGGCGCATCATACGCCAAGTAAAGGAAAAACGGATTCTCCCGGTTCCTGCGGATGAAATCAATCGCATTCCGGGTAGACAAGTCCGTGTTATGGATGCCGTGCTTCCCGTCGGCATTAGCCTGGATATTCACCAGCTCCTCATTCTCGAAACGCCAATAAGGATAATAATAAGGGTCGTTGGAATAAGCCGTACTAATCAGCCAGCCGTAAAACTCGTCAAACCCACGGTTCAACGGAGTCGCTTCCGGATTGAAGCCGTCCAAATGCCATTTGTTTACCAGACAGGTACGGTATCCTGCTGCCGAAAGCACCGTAGCGATGGTGGTATCGTTCGGAAGCAGGTGCATTCTCCGTATCGTTGCCTTGCCCTTCTTCCCTTCGATTCCTCCTGCCTTGCAGAAATTATCCCGGATGGTCGTATTTCCCGTATTCCTTCCCGTCATCAACGCACAACGTGAAGGAGAACTGATGCCCGAACCTGCATAACATTGTGTAAAACGGGTTCCCGATGTTGCCAGCTTGTCGATATTCGGGGTCTCTATATACCGGCTTCCGTAACAAGACAAGTCGGCATACCCCATATCATCCGCCAAGATAAAGATAATATTCGGCTTCTCCGGATGAGACACCCCCGCCTGCCCTGCATCGGCAGAAGCATCGGCGGGAGGCAAGAAAAAGAAAGACGCCAATGTCCCCCACCCTAAAACCATCTTATTTTTCATACGTTTGATTCTTGTTGAGTTTACGCACAAAAGTAATGATTTATTTGAATATAATCAAAGTCCGGAACGCATATATTACCGCCGGGCTTCGCATATAGGTGCGTAAGGCAACGCATATAGGTGCAATATCCTGCCGGCATTTCTCAAAATTTTGGCTCCAGTATTGCCGAATACAAATTATTGTGCGTACATTTGCGCATGAAAACAAAAGAGAAGCATACATGATAAAGCAAATAAACGCAAACGGAAAACTGATAGACCTGTCGCGTCCGCAGGTAATGGGCATACTGAACATAACTCCCGACTCGTTTTATGCCGGAAGCCGCAAGCAAAGCGAAGCAGAGGTTGTGGCACGCATTCATCAAATCGCCGATGAGGGAGGAAGCATCATCGACATCGGCGCTTACTCTTCGCGCCCGAATGCGGCAGAAGTCAGCACAGATGAAGAAATGCGACGCTTACGCTTCGGGCTGGACATCATCCGGCGCGAGCTTCCTCATGCGACCGTATCGGTAGACACCTTTCGGGCAGACGTGGCACGAATGTGCGTAGAAGAATACGGAGCAGCCCTCATCAACGACATCTCGGCGGGCGAAATGGACAAGCACATGTTTGAGACCATCGCGCATCTGGGCGTACCTTATATTATCATGCACATGCAGGGCACTCCCCAAACCATGCAGGAGCATCCCCATTACGATAACGTGCTGAAAGAAGTGTTAAGCTACTTTTCAGAGAAAGTGCAACGCCTCTGCGACTTAGGCGTAAAAGACATCATCCTCGATCCCGGATTCGGATTCGGCAAGACACTGGAGCACAACTATGCCTTGCTAAACCAGCTGGAAGAATTCAGTATCTTCGGGCTTCCCGTTCTGGTAGGAGTCTCACGCAAGTCAATGATTTATAAATTACTGGACTGCACGCCGGAAGACGCGCTGAACGGAACCATTGCCGTACATGCCATCGCCCTGACAAAAGGTGCCGACATCTTGCGGGTACACGATGTAAAAGCGGCTTCGGAAACCGTACAGATTGTAGAAGCCATGCGATTGCAAGCCACCTCAACCAACCTTTAACCCCATACGCCATGCCATTCAGCTTTACCCTGCTTACCCTTAAGGATGTAATCGATATCCTGCTTGTCGCCTTTCTGCTCTATAAGACGTACAAGCTGATGAAATCTTCGGGATCCATCAATGTATTTACCGGCATCCTGATTTTCATCGTGATTTGGGTCATTGTTTCGCAAGTGCTCCAAATGCGTTTATTAGGTTCTATCTTCGACAAGTTGGTCAGTGTAGGAGTCATCGCCCTCATCGTCTTGTTTCAGGACGAAATCCGCCACTTCCTCCTTTCGTTAGGCTCACGCCACCGGACAAGCAGCCTGTTCCGCTTCTTCAAAGGGAACCAGAAAGGCGAAAGAGGCAAAGAAGACATCATGCCGATTGTAATGGCATGCCTGAACATGAGCAAGGGGAAAGTAGGGGCACTGATTGTCATGGAACGCGACTTTCCCCTGGACGACATTGCCCGGACAGGAGACATCATCGATGCCAACATCAACCAACGCCTGATTGAAAACATTTTCTTCAAGAACAGCCCGCTACACGACGGCGCCATGATTATCAGCCACAAACGAATCAAAGCCGCCGGATGCATCCTGCCGGTATCGCACAACCTGAATATCCCTAAAGAACTGGGCTTGAGGCACCGTGCCGCCTTAGGCATTTCTCAAGAGACAGACGCTATGGCCATCATCGTTTCGGAAGAAACCGGAGGCATCTCCATCGCCTATCAGGGAGAATTCCACCTGCGCCTAAGCCCCGAAGAGTTGGAGCGCATGCTCACCGATTCCATCCAATAATCAGTACGATGCATCCGCCCAAATGACATTTATGCTTCTCCATACCCTTACAGGGATTTAGAAGCTGTTTTGAATTTCTCCAAAAAGTTTTTCTTGGCTTGATGTATCCGTTTTCGTGTGTGCTTTGGGCGATTTTTTTGTCCTTTCCGCTCCTGTTCTTCGTCAGATAGCCCGCTATCTTCCTCATCACAGAAGCAAAAATGCCTCAAAAACTCATCCCAAATCATCGCACGATAAATTCAAAACAGCTTCTGAATAGCGAAGCGCATCTTTGCCGTTTGGGTTTTCTGCCAAATTGGCAGGTTATTTCATTCATGTAACTCCATGCGCCTTGCTTTTTTGACGCAAATCAAGAAATGGGCATTTCCCTTTATTTTCAGTTATAAGAAAGAAGGATTTCAAACAAAAGGCATTATTTTTGTGTTATAGAACATAGAACTAAGGTAAAAAGACGAACTAAAGTAAAAGTACTAACTAAACTAGAAAGGGTAACAAAATGAAAAAGCAAGTAAAAAACTTCCTGAAGGAAATCAAAAAGAATTTGGAATGGAGTGCAAATGCCATTTACGGGCACTACGGGAGATAAACAGGATGATACTTAGTGTGTGTAATATTGCAAATAACTAAACTAGAAAAAGAGTGCATTGCGTCAAGGCAACGGCACTCTTTTTTTATGCCTTATACAATAAAAAACATCTGCCATGACAGGCAGATGTCCAAAGAAGTTGGGCTACTCGGATTCGAACCAAGAAAAACAGGACCAGAATCTGTTGTGTTACCATTACACCATAGCCCAAACGAAGCGTCATCCTCTCCTTGAGGACAACTCGTTTTTAAGGAAGTTGGGCTACTCGGATTCGAACCAAGAAAAACAGGACCAGAATCTGTTGTGTTACCATTACACCATAGCCCAAAATCACTTATCAATACCGGATTCCGGTTTTGACGGTGCAAAGGTACAACTTTTCCACAACATAGCAAGCGTTTGAAGGAGTTTTTTCAAAAAAAACACAAAAGATTTGAGAATTAAGGTCTAATCTTTTCGTGATATACAGAAAAGCGAGTATATTTGCCACTCCTAAGAAACTGTTTTGAATTTATCGTGCGATGATTTGGGATGAGTTTTTGAGGCATTTCCGCTTGTGTGATGAGGAAGATAGCGGGCTATCTGACGAAGAACAGGAGCGGAAAGGACCAAAAAATCACCCAAAGCACACACGAAAACGGAAACATCAAGACAAGAAAAACTTTTTGGAGAAATTCAAAACAGTTTCTAACTCTTTATTCTTAATAAGAGCAGGGGAAAGAAAGTAAGAAAATGATTATAATTCAAAAAACAAGAAATAACGCAGAATGAACGAAACAAAAACATTAGTAGAAAAAATAACTGAAGGCATTCAAGAAAAGAAAGGCAAAAACATTATTATAGCTGACTTAACCGGCATCGAAGATACGATTTGCAAGTTTTTTATCATTTGTCAGGGAAACTCTCCCAGCCAAATCTTAGCCATTACAGACTCTGTAAGAGATTACGTAAAAAAGACAACGGGCGAAAAAGTCTATGCCATAGACGGTTTACGCAATGCCCAATGGGTAGCTATGGACTATGGAAACATCATGGTACATATCTTCTTGCCGGAAGCACGTGCGCACTATAATCTGGAAACCCTTTGGGCGGATGCCAAATTAACCGCAATACCAGATCTTGACTAACTTTTCATTCTAAATCATCATGGACGGAAATAACACCAATAATACGAATAACTTCAACAACCCTAACAATAACAAGCCGAAAATCAATGTGCCACGCCCCAATCTGACGTGGCTGTACGTGGTCATTGCGTTGGCGTTAGGCTTTCTTTACTTATCAAGCGATGAAGGCAGCGCAAGTAAAGAAATCACATATACCGAATTCAAAGAAATGGTAAGCAAAGGATATGCCAGCAAAATCATTGCTTACGATGACAATACCGTAGAAATGTTCATCAAGCCCGAACACATTGTAGACGTTTTCAAACAAGACGCTCAAAAGGTCGGCAAAAGCCCTGCAGTACATGTGCAGGTAGGTTCCATGGAGTCATTGGACAAATTTATGGACGAGGAACAAACCAATGGACATTTTACCGGCTCTATCAGCTACGAGAAACGGAATAACTACTTCGGCATGATATTCTGGAACATTTTCCCGTTCCTGCTTTTGATAGCAATTTGGATTTATGCCATGCGCCGCATGGGAGGAGCTGCCGGTCCGGGCGGAACCGGAGGCGTATTCAGCGTAGGCAAAAGCAAAGCACAATTATTTGAAAAGGGAGCCAACCGCATCACGTTCAAGGATGTAGCCGGACAAGCCGCAGCCAAGCAAGAGGTGCAAGAAATCGTAGACTTCCTGAAAGATCCTGAGAAGTACACCAAACTGGGAGGAAAAATCCCGAAAGGCGCGTTGCTGATAGGTCCTCCGGGAACTGGCAAGACCCTGCTTGCCAAAGCTGTAGCAGGCGAAGCCGACGTACCTTTCTTCTCCATATCAGGTTCCGACTTCGTAGAAATGTTTGTAGGCGTAGGCGCATCACGCGTACGTGACCTGTTCCGTCAAGCCAAAGAGAAAGCGCCTTGCATTATCTTCATTGATGAAATAGATGCCGTAGGGCGTGCACGCGGGAAGAATCCCAGCATGGGAGGAAACGATGAACGCGAAAACACCTTGAACCAATTGCTGACTGAAATGGACGGCTTCGGTTCGAATAGCGGTGTCATTATCCTAGCTGCGACCAACCGGGTAGACATCTTGGATAAAGCACTGTTGCGTGCCGGACGTTTTGACCGGCAAATCTATGTAGACCTGCCCGACCTGAACGAACGGAAAGAAGTTTTCGGCGTGCATTTGCGCCCGCTTAAATTGGACAGCACCGTAGACGTAGACCTGCTGGCAAGACAAACTCCCGGATTCAGCGGAGCCGACATTGCCAACGTATGCAACGAAGCTGCCTTGATAGCTGCCCGCCATTCGAAAGAATCGGTCGGCAAAGACGACTTCCTGGCTGCCATTGACCGTATCGTAGGAGGTTTGGAAAAGAAAACCAAGGTAATGACCGCAGCCGAGAAACGTGCCATAGCTCTGCACGAAGCCGGACATGCCACGGTTTCCTGGCTTTTGGAGCATGCCAACCCGCTGATTAAGGTGACCATCGTGCCGCGCGGACGTGCATTGGGAGCGGCATGGTATCTGCCTGAGGAACGCCAGCTCACCACAAAAGAGCAAATGCTGGACGAAATGTGTGCCACCCTTGGCGGACGTGCCGCAGAAGAACTTTTTGTAGGACATATATCTACCGGAGCGATGAACGACCTGGAGCGTGTAACCAAGCAAGCTTACGGCATGATAGCCTACGCCGGTATGAGCGACAAACTTCCGAACCTTTGCTATTATAGCAACGATGAATTTGCATTCAACAAGCCGTATAGCGAACATACCGCTGAAATCATCGACCAAGAAGTTCAGAAGATGATTAACGAGCAATATGTCCGTGCTAAAGAGCTGTTGCAACACCATCAGGAAGGCCACAACCAGTTGGCACAACTGTTGATAGAACGTGAGGTTATCTTTGCAGAAGATGTAGAAAAGATTTTCGGCAAACGCCCATGGGCTTCCCGTTCGGAAGAAATCATGGCAGAAGAGAGCAAGCCTCAACTTCCGGCAGAAGAGCCAAAGGCACTTCCCGAGAATACACAACAGAAAGAAGACGAACACCATGAAGAATAACTTTTTACAACGGACTATCACCGGCGTTATTTTCGTAGCCGCATTAGTGGGATGTATTTTAGGCGGACCTATCTCGTTCACCATCCTGTTCGCTATCGTCAGTGCATTGACCATCCGTGAATTCGGCAATCTGGTCAATGCCACAGGCAAAGTGCAAATGCATACATCCATATCTATGCTGGCAGGTGTCTTCCTGTTCTTATGTTTCGGATACATCGGAGTGGTACCGGGAAGCAACGAAATTTTCATCCCCTACTTATTCTTAATCATGTATCTATTCATCAGCGAATTGTACAAAAAGCAAAAGGACCCGATTAACAACTGGGCATACGCCATGATGAGCCAAGTCTACATCGGGTTATCGTTTGCCCTGCTGAACGTGCTTGCTTACCATACAAGCGCAGCCACCAGCACTTCACAATACAATCCGATATTGCCTTTATCCATTTTCATCTTTACCTGGATAAATGATACCGGAGCTTATTGTACGGGAATGCTTTTCGGCAAACACCGCTTGTTTGAGCGTATCTCGCCCAAGAAATCATGGGAGGGTTCCATCGGCGGAGCTGTATGCTGCATGGTTGCAGCCGTTATCCTTGCACAATACTTCGCTTTCCTGAATGTATACGAATGGATAGGGCTGGGATTGACCATCGTGGTCTTCGGCACATGGGGAGACCTGACCGAATCGCTTTTCAAGCGCACTTTGGGAATCAAAGACTCCGGAAACATCTTGCCGGGACATGGAGGCATGTTGGACCGTTTCGACAGCACCCTCATGGCAATACCGGCATCTGTGGTTTACCTGTATATCTTGAGTCTGTGACATTCCCAACACAGATTACACAGATTTAAAATGAACTCATTCATCCTTTTATCTGCGGGCACGCACGCATATAGTTGCACAAGCCCGCAGAAGTATATGCGTAAGGCTGTGCATATACCTCTGCAGCGTTACAATTGTTACAATTACAGTTAAATGAAATCGTTTTTTTCATGTAAACGCAAGGGCACAAGGATAGAGCGAGTGCTTCATTAAAAATTATATATTATATATATTATAATATATATAATATATAATTTTATAGTCAATGTTTCATCTTCTTTTCTTCTCTTCTGGAAAACCAATTTCATTTAACTGTAATTGTAACAATTGTAACGGGGGGGATAATAGCTGTGGTCTGTGTGCCAGAATACAAGCCGAAAATATCACGCATATAATTTCTTCTTGTATGCTTCCAATGCCTCCAGCATGTGCCGGGCAGCCCTTTCGGAAGCTCCGGCTTCTCCCAAAACCTGTATCAAAGTTTCGTAATCCGCCAACATCCGTTCACGTTCCTTCCCCCCCGGCAATATCTGCGCGAGTTCACGCTTCACCGCACGGACGCTCATATCTCCGGCAACCAGCTCGGTGACAACTTCTTTCCCCGCTATCAGATTGACCAACGATACGAAAGGAACTTTCAAAACCAACCGGCGTAAAAGAGAAACCAGCTTACCGGCTGCCGTATAATAACATACGACTTGAGGCACACGGAACAGAGCGGTTTCGAGCGTAGCCGTACCGGAAGTGACCAAGGCTGCAGCAGCATGCGACAAAAGCCGGTACGTCTCACCAAAGACAATCTCGGTATCCGCATCAATGTACTGATGGTAAAAATCCGGTTCAATCCCCGGAGCGCCCGCCACTACGAACTGATAATCAGGGAAACTCCGCGCCGCCTGAATCATCAATTGCAAGTTATCCTTTATCTCCTGCTTCCGGCTTCCGGCAAGCAAAGCCACAACCGGCTTTTTCCCCCAATGATGCGCACTTACAAAATCATCGAAAGTTTCTTTAAAGCTTTTCCGGAAAGCATCTACAGCATCCACACACGGATTGCCCACATAATGGACCGGATAACCGTGTTTCCGGTAAAACTCCACCTCAAACGGCAAGATAGAGAACAACGCGTCCACATCGCGCTTGATATTCTTGATACGGTACTCCTTCCATGCCCAGATTTTCGGAGAGATATAATAGAATACGGGAATTTGCGTATGAAGCTTGATGTATTGGGCTATTTTCAGATTGAATCCCGGATAGTCTACCAGAATCAGGACATCCGGATTCCAAGCCTCTACATCGTTCTTACAAAAATCCATATTGCGAAGAATGGTCCGCAAATGCAAAAGGACGGGTACAAACCCCATATATGCCAAGGACTTATAATGCCTTACACACACGCCTCCTACCTTTGCCATCAGGTCTCCCCCGAAGAAACGGAACTCCGCTTCCGGGTCTTCCCTGCGCAACGCACGCATCAGATTGGATGCATGCAAGTCTCCCGACGCTTCTCCTACAATCAGATAATACTTCATACGTCACACATTAAAGTTCCACGTTTTCAGTTCACGCATCACCGCATACGCCGTCACATCCACTTGTGTAGGCGTAACCGCTACATAATTATGCTCCAACGCCCAATGGTCCGTATCTTCCGCATTCGGTTCCAGATTACGGTATTCGCCGGTAAGCCAATAATAATTCCCTCCCCGCGGATGGTCGGCTTTCACAAACTCACGTGTCCACACGCCATGTGTCTGGCGGCAAATCAATACCCCCTCCAAGTCGGGCGTATCCGGAAAGTTGACATTCAGGCAAATCCCTTCGGGAAGCCCTTTTTCCAATGTCTCTTCCACAATGCGGCGCACGTAGGGCAAGACCGGCGAGAAATCGGCGTCCGCCTGATGATTGCACAACGAAAAGCCGATAGACGGAATGCCCTTCAAGCATCCTTCAATCACCACTCCCATTGTTCCCGAATAATGCACGTTCACCGATGAGTTGTCGCCATGGTTGATTCCGCCGACCACCAAATCCGGAACGGCAGGCACAATGGCATGCAACGCCAGTTTCACACAATCCACCGGCGTGCCCGAACATTTATAGACGGAAAGCCCGCTTTCTTGCTGAAGCAATGCGTAACGCACCGGATAAGCAGAAGTAATCGCGCCGGCAGACCCCGAGCGGGGACCGTCGGGCGCCACGACTATCAAGTCGCCCACCGGACGCAAGGCACGTATCAGTTCATGTATTCCCTTTGCATTCACGCCGTCATCGTTCGACAGAAGCAAAAGAGGTCTTTTTTTGTCATACTCCTTATTATATTTATATTCCCAAATAGCCTTTGATAACATGCAGGCGTTCACGGCGGCAAACGCGGGCAGCTGCGATGGCAAACGCAAGCATTCACGATGGCGCATGCAGCCGCCTGCGTTTGCCATCGTGAACGCCTGCATATCCCAACGTGCCTGCAAAGTTACAATAAATTCGGAAATGTACGAATGCGGGCATGATTATCCGTTAATTTAACACAAGTACTTAGAGTCTGTTTAAATTTTGCTCAGGTTAATTTTGCGAATTGTTTTCGAGGATGTTTTTCTGATTTTATGAGGAGGATAGCGGGCTATCTGACGAATAAAATCGGGAAAACAGACCGGAAACAAACGCAAAAGAACCTGATAAAATATTACTTTATTGGAAAATTTAAACAGGCTCTTATTATTCTTCCCAAACCAAGCCGGATTATTAAACAGAAATCGCTATCTTTGCCCAGCGAAGTTATTAACAAAAGCAACGAGTTATCAACAGTTTTGCAAAATGTAGTATTTTTGCGATACGCTATCTCGCCAATTATTTGTTACTTCGCAATCAGATAAACTGATTAATATGGGAAAAATTATTGCAATAGCCAACCAAAAAGGAGGAGTAGGCAAAACTACAACCACCATAAACCTGGCTGCATCATTGGCTACACTCGAAAAGAAAGTACTGGTAATCGACGCTGACCCGCAGGCAAATGCGTCATCAGGGCTGGGAGTTGACCTGAAAGAAATAGACTGCTCCATTTACGAATGCCTGATTAACCAAAACGACATACGGGAAGCCATTTACACGACCGATATTGACGGACTGGACATCATTCCTTCTCACATTGACCTCGTAGGGGCAGAAATCGAAATGCTGAACCTGGACAACCGCGAGAAGATTATGAAAAAGGCGCTGGCGCCGATGGTGAACGAATACGACTACATCCTGATAGACTGTTCTCCTTCGCTCGGGCTTATTACCATCAACGCCCTGACCGCAGCCGATTCGGTGATTATCCCGGTGCAATGCGAATATTTTGCATTGGAAGGCATCAGCAAACTGCTGAACACCATACGGATTATCAAGACCAAGCTGAACCCTTCGCTGGAAATAGAAGGGTTCCTGCTGACCATGTTCGACTCTCGCCTGCGTTTGGCAAACCAAATATACGACGAGGTGAAACGCCATTTCCAGGAACTGGTATTCAAAACCATTATCCAACGGAATGTGAAACTAAGCGAAGCTCCAAGCCATGGAATCCCAGCCATCTTATACGATGCCGATTCGACCGGAGCGAAAAACCATTTGGCGTTAGCCAATGAAATAATCAACAAAAACAAATAAAAGAGTTGTCATTAGGCTGAATTAAATATGGCTGTACAAAAGAAATTTGCATTAGGAAGAGGGTTAGACGCATTGATTTCCACGAACGAGGAAATCAAGACGTCCGGCTCGTCTTCCATCAACGAAATAGAGCTGAGCAAGATATCGGTGAACCCGAACCAGCCACGGCGCGAGTTCGACCCGATTGCCTTGCAGGAGCTTGCCGATTCCATTGCCGAAATCGGCATCATCCAACCCATTACATTACGCCAGATGAGCGAAGACGCCTATCAAATCATTGCGGGCGAACGGCGTTACCGCGCCGCGATACAAGCAGGGCTGCAGACGATTCCCGCCTATATCCGTACGGCAGACGACGAAAATGTAATGGAAATGGCATTGATAGAAAACATCCAGCGCGAAGACCTGAACTCGCTGGAAATCGCACTTGCCTACCAGCACTTAATCGAACAATACGGGCTGACACAAGAACGGCTGAGCGACCGGGTAGGGAAAAAACGTGCCACCATTGCCAATTACCTGCGCCTGCTTAAACTGCCTGCACAAATCCAGGTCGCCTTGAAAAACAAGGAAATCGACATGGGCCATGCGCGCGCCTTACTGGCGTTGGATGACCCGAAAACGCAAATCCGCATATTCAACGAAATCATTTCGCAAGGCTACTCCGTACGGAAGGTAGAAGAGATTGTAAAAGCTCTTTCCGCAGGCGAAAGCGTCGAGTCGGGCGGGAAAAAGATTGTCCCGAAAGGCTCGAAGCTATCCGAAGAATATGCCCTGCTGCAAAACCATCTGTGTTCTTTCTTCGGCACAAAAGTGCAGCTTTCGTGCAGCAACAAGGGAAAAGGGAAAATCAGCATCCCGTTCAATAACGAAGCCGATTTGGAACGAATCATGGAAATTCTGGATTCGCTACAACCTAAAGCATAAAAACGGACCTATTTTGGAAAAGAAGACATTGACATACTGGCTGTTTCCTGTATTCCTGTTCTGCTTCCTGTTCGGGGCATGTACGGATGTGCATGCGCAACGCGCCCGCAAGCACCGCGAAGGACTGCTGAAAGCCGATTCCATCCGGGCACAACACGTGGCAGACAGCCTGGCATTGCTTGACACGCTCAGCGTACCCAAACGGATTACAGACTTGGAAGCTCCGGTAGACACCGCATTGCTTGCAAGACAAAACGACTCCATCCAACAGCAAATGCCGAAGATGGAGATAAAAAAGAAAAAATGGACACCCATTCCAAACAATGCCATCTGGCTATCGCTGGCAATTCCGGGAGCGGGGCAAATCTATAACCACAAGTATTGGAAACTGCCCATCATCTACGGCGGATTCGTGGGATGTATCTATGCCCTGACATGGAACGGGCAGATGTACAGCGACTATTCGCAAGCGTACCAAGACATCATGAGCGATGACCCCACCAGGGACAGCTACATGGAGATGATGCCTGCCGGCTGGACACAAGAAGATGTGCTTGCTCAAGCAAGCCGTTGGCAAGATACCTTCAGAAGACGAAAAGACCTGTACCGCCGGCAACGCGACCTGAGTATCTTCGCCTTTATCGGCGTGTACCTGCTCTCGGTGATTGACGCGTATGTAGATGCCGAGTTATCCAACTTCGACATCTCCAACGATTTGAGTATGGAATGGCAACCAGCTATATTTAACGATGCACGTTGCGGACTGCCCCAAGGCATTGGCGTGCAATGCAACATTAAATTTTAAAATCATGAAAAAACTCGTTATTGGAATACTGAGCCTCTTAGGAACCGCTTCCCTCTATGCCCAACAGACGGAAGAAAGCATTACCATCCGCTCCGCATCTGGAACGGAAGAAGTCATCAGCTTGCCGGCAGGCATGGTTTCAGAAACAGACAGCCTCTACTTGGACTGGATTTCGAAGAACTATATTAATATAGGAGAGAATTGCGACCCCGCCGCAGCCAATCCGGAAGTGAGCGACTCCCTTTATATGGACCGCCTGCAACGTATTCCAGCCATCATCGAAATGCCCTACAACGAAGTGGTACGCAAGTTTATCGACATGTATGCGACCCGCTTGCGCCAGAAAGTGGCATTCATGCTGAGTGCCAACAACTTCTATATGCCCATTTTCGAAGAAGCGCTCGACTTGTACGACTTGCCCTTGGAGTTAAAATACCTTCCGGTCATCGAATCCGCCTTAAACCCCATGGCAGCATCGCGCCAAGGAGCCGTAGGCTTGTGGCAATTCATGCTCAATACCGGAAAAATCTACGGGCTTAAAGTCACAAGCCTGGTGGACGAACGCCGCGACCCCGTCAAATCCACACGGGCTGCAGCCAGATACCTGAAAGACCTGTACGACATTTATCACGACTGGAACCTGGTGCTTGCCGCCTATAATTGCGGTCCCGGAACCATCAACAAAGCCATCCGGCGCGCAGACGGGGAAAAAGATTTCTGGGCACTCTACAATTATCTTCCGAAAGAGACCCGAGGCTATGTACCCGCCTTTATTGCCGCGAATTACATCATGACCTATTATTGCGAGCACAATATCAGCCCGATGGAAATGAAAATGCCGGAAGGAACAGACACCATCCACATCTCACGCCCCCTGCACTTGCAACAGGTGGCATCCGTATGCAACATCAGCATGGACGAATTGCGTGCCTTGAACCCTGAATTCAAGAAAGATGTCATTCCCGGAAACGAGCAGCCCTATGCCCTCCGCCTCCCAAGCAACATGATGAGTTATTTCATCGACCACGAAGACAGCATCTATAATTACAAACCCGATACATACCTGACACGGCGGAACACCGTAGACATCCCCGAACCCAAAGCAGTCTATCACCGCATCAGAAACGGAGAGACTTTAGGAGGCATCGCACAAAAATACGGAGTCAGTGTGGCGCAGTTGAGAAGGCTGAACGGCATCCGGGGAAGCAATATCCGGGCAGGAAAATCCATACGCATCCGATAGTCATGAAGAAAAATAATCCATTTTTGTTGCAAAATTTGTTATTTTCCCTAATTTTGCAATATTGATTAAAGATGGATACCATGACGGACGAAAAATTAACCCAAGAGCAAACCGACGAGAAGCTGATAGACGACGCTTTTCAAGAATTGTTGGACCGATACTTAGAGAGTAAGCATCGCAAGAAAGTTGAAATCATTACCAAAGCCTTCAACTTTGCCCGACAAGCCCACAAGGGTGTAAGACGCCGTTCCGGTGAACCCTATATCTTACATCCCATTGCTGTGGCACGGATTGCATGTGTAGAAATCGGATTAGGCTCTACCTCTATTTGCTCGGCATTGTTACACGATGTCGTAGAAGATACCGACTACACAGTAGAAGATATCGAAAACTTATTCGGACCTAAAATCGCACAGATTGTAGATGGGCTGACAAAAATATCGGGAGGTATTTTCGGAGACCGCGCATCGGCACAAGCAGAAAACTTCAAGAAACTGCTACTGACCATGAACGATGACATCCGGGTGATTTTAATTAAGATAGCCGACCGCCTGCACAATATGCGTACGCTCGGCTCCATGCTTCCAAGCAAACAATATAAAATTGCAGGGGAAACGCTTTACATCTACGCGCCGTTGGCAAACCGGCTGGGATTGAACCGCATCAAAACCGAACTGGAAGACCTGAGTTTCAAATACGAACATCCGGAAACCTATCAGGAAATCCAAAGCAAACTTCAGGCTACCCAGGCGGAACGCGAAAGCGTATTTGCCGAATTTACAGCCCCTATCCGCGAACAGCTGGACAAGATGGGAATCCCGTACCGCATCATCGCGCGCATCAAATCGCCATATTCCATTTGGAACAAGATGCAAAGCAAGCACATCACCTTCGAGGAAATCTATGATATCCTGGCTGTCCGCATCATCTTTACCCCCCGCAACGAAGAAGAAGAACTCAATGACTGTTTCAATATTTATGTCGCTATCTCCCGCATCTATAAGCCGCACCCCGACCGCTTGCGCGACTGGGTAAGCCATCCGAAAGCCAACGGCTATCAAGCTTTGCATGTTACGCTGATGAGCAACAAGGGACAATGGATTGAAGTGCAAATCCGTAGCGAACGCATGAACGACGTTGCCGAACAGGGTTTTGCAGCCCATTGGAAATACAAAGCCGGAGGAGGCAGCGAAGACGAAGGCGAATTGAGCAAATGGCTAAAGACCATCAAGGAAATATTAGACGACCCGCAACCAGACGCATTGGATTTCTTAGACACAATCAAGCTTAATCTGTTTGCATCCGAAATATTTGTATTCACCCCGAAAGGCGAAATCAAAACCATGCCCCAAAACTGTACGGCACTTGATTTTGCGTTCTCTATCCATACCTTCTTGGGAAGCCACTGTATCGGAGCCAAAGTCAATCATAAGCTGGTTCCGTTAAGCCACAAATTACAAAGCGGTGACCAAGTGGAAATCCTGACATCCAAATCACAGAAAGTGCAGCCTTCATGGATTAATTTTGCGACAACCGCCAAGGCAAAAGCCAAAATCCAAGCCATCTTAAAACGGGAAAACAGAGAACAACAGCAGAAAGGAGAAGAAATCTTGAGCCAGTTCTTCCAAGAATTAGGCATGCCGTCAAGTGATGAAAACATCAGGAAGCTATGCGAAAAACGTCAGGTAAAAACCTATGAAGAACTGACCCTCCGCTTAGGACAAGGAGCCATCACGCTGGACGAAACCGACAAGAACGAACTGAAAGAGAAACCGACTCCGACCAACTGGAAGAAATACATCAGCTTCGCCTTTGGCGGAAACAAGCAAAAACAGCAAGAAAGCAAAAATAAGAATGCGTCGCAACAATCGCTGAACATTGATAAGAAAGAAGTGCTCAAGCTGACTCCGGACGCCATCCAGAAAAACTACATCCTGGCAGATTGCTGCAAGCCGATTCCGGGCGACGATGTATTGGGGTACATTGACGACAACAACCGCATCGTCATCCATAAACGCCAGTGTTCGATTGCCTCCCAGCTGAAAACCAGCTTCGGCAACCGGTTGATTGCCGTCCAATGGCAAACAGGGAAAGCCTTGGTGTTCCCGGTAAATATTTACGTAAAGGGATTAGACGAAATCGGCGTATTGAACAAACTGACAGAAGTAATCTCCCAACAACTGAACGTAAATATCCACAAGCTGACCATTGAATCGAATGAAGGCATCTTCGAATCCCGCATCCAGCTCTACGTGCACGATGTGGATGATGTCAATACCATTTGCAACAATTTGAAGAAAATCGACAACATCAAGAAAGTAACCCGCATCGAAAACTTCGATGCCCCGACAGACTGACAAAGGTTTATGTCAGGTCAGATAATCCAACTCTTTCCGCATACAGACTAACTCGCTTCTGATTTGTTTCAATCGGTTGACGAGTTCAGTCGTATTGCGTACGCCTTCCCGGTTTTGCTTCATCAGCTGTTTGGCTCCAGCCAGTGTCATACCCTTCTCCTTTACCAGATAATACACCTGCCGGATATTTTCGATATCTTCTTTCGTATATTGCCGGACTTTCCCTCCAGCCCGTTTCGGAGCGATGGCGGGAAATTCCTTTTCCCAATAACGCACCAACGACTCGTTCACTCCGAACATCTCAGCCACTTCCTTAATCGAGTAATACAATTTCAGTTGTTTATTCTGCTTCAAAGCCATTTTCCTTCCTCCAGATTAATCAAACACCTTGCCATGATTGGCTGCGATTTCTATCATCTTGTCATAATCGTCAGCATCCAAGTCCATGAAATAATAGTTTACCGGATTCATAATCTGCCCCCGCAAGTGCACTTCGTAATGCAAATGCGGTCCGGTGCTTTTTCCGGTAGTGCCCACTTCGCCAATTGTTTCTCCACGCATCACTTTTTGACCAGGGCGCACATCAATTTTATTCAGATGCGCATAACGGGTTACATAGCCGAATCCATGGTCTATCGTAATGCATTTGCCATACAGTCCTTCCCAACCGGCAGTCTTTACCGTGCCGTTTCCCGTAGCATATACCGGCGTGCCTATATTGGCAGAAAAATCCATACCGGCATGAAACTTCACCGTTTTATAAATGGGGTCGATCCGCGTCCCGTATCCCGAAGCTGTCTGCTTCAGGTTCTTATTGGACACAGGCTGAATGGCAGGCACACACTGAATCATTTCGTCATGCTGTTTACACAAATCGACCACTTCGTCAAACGATTTCGACTGGACATACAATTGCCTTGTCAATACGTCCATTTTCTGGGTAGTGTTTACCACCAGCTTTGCATTTGCCATGTCCATCAGCTCCTCATACCGGTTGGTTTT
This sequence comes from Phocaeicola salanitronis DSM 18170, assembly GCF_000190575.1. NCBI lineage: Bacteria > Pseudomonadati > Bacteroidota > Bacteroidia > Bacteroidales > Bacteroidaceae > Phocaeicola > Phocaeicola salanitronis. Next base: position 1,680,988 of record NC_015164.1, read on the forward strand.
CCCGTAACTGGCCGTCCGCACCGCACCTGCTACCGGGTCTGCCTGCAGAATGACCCGGTACAGGTTATCATCGCGCTGCTGCAACTGCTGCATCACATTCAGGGCCTCATCCAGCCGGGTAGACAATATATGGTATTGGGCAAGCAAACGGGAATTTTCCACCCGAAGGTCTTTTTCCGAAGGAGAACCGAAAAGCCACAGCAACAGGATAAAACATCCGGCTCCCAGCCCCATTCCTACAAATAAATTCCGAAGATAACTCATGATGCGCTGGCGCATGGTAGGGTATATACGGTCGTAGGTACGCGTCTTCGGATTATATATATAGTAGACTTTACGCATTCAAATCACTGTTTTTGAAGAAAATTAATAGGCAAAGCTTCAAGTTTTGCCTCAAACGTAGCGACAAAAATAATAAAACCAATTATCTTTGCAAATCGATTTTGAGAATATTAACGACAAGATAATAAGACTTATATGTTGACAGCAAATGAAATCCGCGACTCATTCGTAAAGTTTTTTGAGTCAAAAGGACATCAGATTGTGCCTTCTGCACCCATGGTCATCAAAGACGACCCTACGCTGATGTTTACAAACGCAGGCATGAACCAGTTCAAAGACATCATTCTGGGAAATCATCCTGCCAAGTACAAACGTGTGACCGACTCGCAGAAATGCTTGCGCGTAAGTGGAAAACACAATGACTTGGAAGAAGTAGGACACGACACTTACCACCACACCATGTTCGAGATGTTAGGCAACTGGTCATTCGGCGACTATTTCAAGAAAGAAGTCATCGGCTGGGCATGGGAATACCTGGTAGATGTATTGAAAATCGACCCTTCCATCCTCTATGCTACCGTATTCGAAGGAAGCCCCGAGGAAGGATTGGAACGCGATAACGAAGCTGCCGGATACTGGGAACAATATTTGCCCAAAGACCACATCATCAACGGAAACAAGCATGACAACTTTTGGGAAATGGGCGATACAGGACCTTGCGGACCGTGCTCGGAAATCCATATCGACCTGCGTTCCGAAGAAGAGAAAGCCAAAGTGCCCGGACGTGAACTGGTCAACAAAGACAATCCGCTGGTAATTGAAATCTGGAACCTCGTGTTCATGCAGTACAACCGCAAAGCCGACGGAAGCCTGGAGCCTCTGCCCGCCAAAGTAATTGATACGGGTATGGGATTCGAACGCCTCTGCATGGCACTGCAAGGAAAGAAGTCTAACTACGACACCGATGTATTCCAACCGATTATCAAAGTCATCGGCGACTTAACCGGACTGACCTATGGCAAAGACCCGAAAGTAGATGTAGCCATGCGCGTAGTGGCAGACCACATCCGTACCATCGCATTCTCGATTACTGACGGACAGCTTCCTTCCAATGCCAAAGCCGGCTACGTCATCCGCCGCATCTTGCGCCGTGCCGTACGCTATGCTTATACGTTCTTAGGACAGAAACAAGCCTTTATGTTCAAGCTGGTTCCCGTACTGATAGAAAACATGGGACAAGCCTATCCCGAACTGAAAGCACAGCAGCCGCTTATCGAAAAAGTCATCAAAGAAGAAGAAGAAGCTTTCTTGCGTACACTGGAAACCGGCATCCGCTTGCTTGACAAGGTAATGAACGATGCCAAAGCAGCCCAAAAGACTGAAATCAGTGGCGTAGATGCCTTCACGCTCTACGATACGTTCGGTTTCCCGCTTGACCTGACCGAACTGATTCTGCGTGAAAACGGAATGACAGTCAACGAAGAAGAGTTCAATATCGAAATGCAAAAGCAAAAACAGCGTGCCCGCAATGCCGCTGCGATTGAAACAGGCGACTGGGTTATACTGGAAGAAGGCGAGACGCATTTCGTAGGTTACGATTATACCGAATACGAAACCCGCATCTTGCGCTACCGTCAAATCAAGCAAAAGAACCAAACCCTTTACCAAATCGTGTTGAGTGAAACGCCATTCTACGCTGAAAGCGGTGGTCAGGTAGGCGATACGGGAGTACTGGTCAGCGAATTCGAAACCATCGAAATCATTGATACCAAGAAAGAAAACAACCTTCCGATTCATATTGCCAAGCAACTTCCCGAGCATCTTGATGCTCCGATGATGGCTTGTGTGGATACCGACAAACGCGCTGCCTGCGCTGCCAACCACTCTTGTACCCACCTGCTCGATGAAGCATTGCGTCAAGTATTGGGCACTCACGTAGAGCAGAAAGGTTCGTTGGTTACACCGGAATCATTGCGTTTCGACTTCTCACACTTCCAGAAAGTAACGCCTGAGCAGTTGCGTGAAGTGGAACACTTGGTGAATGCCAAAATCCGCGAAAATGTCCCCCTGACCGAATACCGTAACCTTCCGATAGAGAAAGCCAAGGAATTAGGTGCCATTGCCCTTTTCGGCGAAAAGTATGGCGACGAAGTACGAGTTGTACAATTCGGTTCATCCATTGAGTTCTGTGGAGGTACACACGTATCAGCTACCGGTAAAATCGGTATGGTGAAGATTCTCTCCGAAAGCTCGGTAGCAGCAGGCGTACGCCGCATCGAAGCCATTACCGGAGCAAAGGTAGAGGAAATGATGGACATTTTGCAAGATACCATAAACGACTTGAAGGCACTCTTCAACAATGCTCCCGACCTTAGAGCCGCTATCTCGAAATATGTGGACGAAAACGCCGGACTGAAAAAGCAAATGGAAGAGTTCATGAAAGAACGCGAAGCAAGCGCAAAGGCAAGACTTATCGAAAGCGCCAAAGAAATACATGGCGTAAAAGTCATCAAAGCCATGCTGCCGATGCGTCCCGAAGCCATCAAGAACATCGCTTTCCAACTGAAAGGACAATTCCCCGAAAACCTCTTCGTCGTAATCGGAAGCATCTTCGACGACAAGCCGATGCTGACAGTCATTATGAGCGATGACCAAGTAAAAGCCGGACTGAATGCCGGACAACTGGTACGCGAAGCTGCCAAACTGATTCAAGGCGGAGGAGGCGGACAACCTCATTTCGCTACAGCAGGAGGAAAGAATGCCGACGGATTAAGTGCCGCAATAGACAAAGTGCTGGAACTGGCAGGTTTCTAACCCGTTCCTAATTTTAATGAAACACAGAGACACAAAGACACAGAGAAAAAATCTAAAAAACTCTGTGTCTTTGTGTCTCTGTGTTCTGTATATATTTCCCTATCACGCGGATTGGAAATCTGGCGTAATCATCTATTGTCAATCAACCCGCATGCTGAACTCGCACCCGCAATATTGCTGGTTATAGAAATCATATTCCTTGATAATCTGGATGCGGCGTTCGCTCAACCCGCCTTTCCGCCAGTTCTTGTCCCACCACGTCACGTCGGGATAAGGTTCTACGGCATAGCGTCCGGCTTCGTTAATCTGGTCCAAGCTCTTCCAGCGTGAAGAAGCAAGCGTAGTAGTAATCACCGTAAAACCGTGTTCATGGGCATAACGTGCCGTATCACGCAGACGCAACCTGAAACATTGCAGGCAACGCCCTCCCCTTTCCGGCTCCCCTTCCAAGCCACGAACCGCACAACGCCACGCCTCGTGGTCGTAATCGGCATCGATGATATCCAAGCCCAACGCCTGTGCATAACGGGTACATTCCTCTTTCCGAATCCGGTATTCCTCTTCCGGATAAATGTTCGGATTGCAATAATAAATGGTAGGGCGTACCCCGTGCTGCATCAGGCATTCAATAATTGCCGATGAACAAGGCGCACAACATGTATGCAGCAATACCTGTCCGGCATTGCCCGGCACTTCCCAGTCTTCTTTTTTCTTTTTCATACTTTTTAATTGAATATCCGCAAACATCCCATGTAGGAGCGTATCGCATACGCCCGAATGCGTCCACTTATCCACGCAGATGCCTTCAGGGAGTATACGATACGCCCCTACAGTCAATTAGGTAAAATGCGGATATTCATTCTTTTTAATGAAGTGACGAGGTGACAAGGTAACGAGTTGACAAGGTCCTAAATAGTTCGACCTATGTATCTAAAGCCTTGTCACCTTGTCAACTCGTGACCTTGTTACCTAAAAAACAACGGAGCCAGCCATTCGGGCACTTCCACCCCCTGCTCCTTGATATTCTCCAGACAAGCTTTTCCTTTCCGCGTAAGCGTGAAATACATCTGGCGTTTGTCCTGCTCGCCCAGCTTGCGTGCCAGCAAGCCCTTATCCTCTACCGAACGGATAACCTTCGAAGCATGCGACGAAGTCAATCCCGTACAAGAGATAATGGTTCCTGCCGTCACGGTTTCCGCTCCCACACTACACAACACCATCGCCTCGTTGAGCGACACCCCGTAAGTTTCCTCCAACCGGTTCTCCAGTTCGGAAAGCCCCTTCAGCAAGTCGCGCATCACACATATACATTGTATCTTTTCCATAATCAAATAAACAGATTCATATTTGCCTCACCGGCACGGTCCATATAGGTCGCCACGCCACCTATCGTCACACAGTCGAGCAGTTCCTCACGCTTTATTCCCATCACGTCCATCGACATCTGGCAAGCTATGAACTCCACCCCGTTGGCAATGGCTTGCTGGCGGAGCGATTCGAGCGAGTCCACTCCCTTTTGCTTCATGACATACCGCATCATCTTCGAACCGATTCCGCCCATATTCATTTTCGAGAGCTTCAGCTTCCGCGAATCAGAAGGCAGCATCATGCCGAACATCTTGCCGAAAATATCCTTCCGTACCTTCGGCTTTTGTTCCTTCTTAATGGCATTCAGTCCCCAAAACGTAAAGAAGACGGTCACCTTCTCACCCGTAGCAGCCGCTCCGTTTGCGAGTACAAAAGTAGCTAAAGTTTTATCAAGGTCATCACTGAAAAGAATAAAAGTTTTGCCTTTCCCGCCAACTGCCGTTTTCTGTCCTACGGCAGGAACCGCCTGGGCTTTCTCTATCCGCACCCGATACACTCCGTTTTCTTCCGTTTTCGAAAGGAAACGATTACCTGTCGTACGGCACCACGCTTCTGCATCACGTGGAAATCCGGCATCAGTAGCACTTACCTCCAGACATTGTCCGGGCTGCAACGCTTCTATTCCTTGCTTCAGCTTCAGTATCGGTCCGGGGCACTGCACGCCGCATGCATTGACCTTTATCACCTTATCTGGCTGCATATCCGTTCCAGAATCTTCTTCCCCGCCAGCCGAAACACAAGGGGTGCCTTCCGAAGGCAATTCTACCGGTGTCACGGCAGCCTTATACGTCTTAATGCCTCCGACCAGATTGCGCACCTCTTTAAATCCATGGCCTTTCAGGATATTGCTTGCCAGATAGCCTCGCAATCCTACACCGCAATACACCCACACCGGCTTATCCCGCGGTATCTCGTCCAGATGCTCCCGCAATTCATCCAACGGCATATTAACAGCCCCCGGAATGGCTCCTAACTCAAATTCATCTTGGGTACGCACATCCACCAAAGTCACCCGACTCAGGTCGGCATCCCTCAATTCGCGCCAATACAGCGGTGTCATCTTTCCGCTCAGGATATTTCCGGCTACGTAACCGGCTATTGCCACCGGGTCTTTTGCCGAAGAAAAAGGAGGTGCATACGCATGTTCCAGCCGGGTCAGGTCGTACACTGTTCCGCCTTGCTTGATAACCAGGGCAAACTCGTCAATCCGTTTGTCTACCCCGTCATATCCTACTATCTGCGCCCCGTACAGCTTTCCGTCTTGGGGCGAAAAGACTACTTTAACCGCCATTTGCAACGCACCCGGATAATAACCGGCATGAGAAGCCGAATGCGTCATAGAAGAAAGGTAAGCAATTCCCATTTGCTTCAAACGCTTGGCAGGCAATCCGGCAGATGCCACGGTCATATCGAACACCTTGGCTATGGACGTACCTATGGAACCTTCATACACTGCCTTGTTCCCGAATACGATGTTGTCCGCCACGATGCGTGCCTGACGGTTTGCCGGACCGGCAAGAAAATTCAGCCACGGCTTTCCCGTAACGGGATGCGGAAACTCTATCGCATCCCCCACGGCATAAACAGCCTCATCCGAAGTCTGCAGATATTCATTTACATAAATGCCTTTCATCTCGCCCAGCTTCAATCCTGCTTCCGAGGCAAGGCGCGTTTCGGCACGCACTCCGATAGACAATATCACCATATCCACCTGCAAGCGGATACCCGACTTGAAGGTCACTCCCAAGCCCGCATCTGTCCGTTCGAACGCCTCTACCGCCTGCCCTAAATACAGCTTCACCCCTTTTTGCATCAAATGTTCGTGCACCAGCGAAGCCATCGAATAGTCGATAGGTCCCATCACCTGGTCTGCCATCTCTACCACCGAGACCTCTACCCCGGCATGCACCAGGTTTTCCGCCATCTCCAACCCGATAAAGCCTCCGCCTACAATCGCCGCGCGTTTCACCTGCTTTTCGTCCAAGTATCGCTTGATACGGTCGGTATCGGTTACATTCCGCAAGGTAAAGATGCCTTCCGAATCGATACCTTTCAAAGGCGGACGCACGGGCGACGCCCCCGGCGAAAGCAAGAGTTTGTCATAGCTTTCCCGATACACCTTCCCCTCGGCAGTACGGACCGTCACTTCCTTCCGCTCCCGGTCGATAGCCGTCACTTCCGAAAGCGTGCGCACATCGATGTTAAACCGCTTCCCGAACGCTTCGGGCGTCTGTACAAAAAGCCGTTCGCGTTCCTCGATAACCCCACCTATATAATAAGGTAATCCACAATTGGCATACGAAATATAAGCTCCTTTCTCGAACAGGATAATTTCGGCTTCTTCGGTATTTCTACGGATGCGGGCAGCTGCTGTGGCTCCTCCCGCTACTCCTCCTACAATAAGAATCTTCATACGTCTTTTTATTTTTCGTTTTATATTATTTTCATTGGAAACTTTTGCAAATAAACAATAAACTTTCATCAATACAAAATTTCCAATGGAAAATATTTATCAAGTTAACAATTATTAGGCAGCTCTGCTTATAAGAAATGCTGCCTACAGATGAAAACTGATATATAGGAAAAGGGGAAGCCCGCCACATTGAAAATGAAGATATACTTCGTTTGCCGATGAAGTATATCTTCGTTTTCAGAGGGTATATATTATGCCCGAATGCGGATTCATATTATATGGAAGTATAAAACCACCCTAAATGGAAAGAGAGCCTATTTTTTTGCTGATATCTTGCAAGGCAAAACGAAGCGTCTGCATTTCTTCATCCGTAAAACGACACACCTTGCCGTGCACCACATTACCGTTCAACCGTTGCGAGAACCATGCCTTCGACTTTTTAAAATAAGTTTCAGCGATATATTTGAATGAAATCATGTCTGAAATGCTTTTAACCACCTGCAAGGTCTCAAGCCCTTTATTAACTTCATCCACTCCTGTTCCTATGTCTTCCAACATCAATGACACATACTCACCGATTAGTTTTTTATCTTCTTCCGATGTATATACACCTTCCATACGATCCAAACGTTCGTCAAAAGCAGGTGTGCCAAGCTCATCACGTAACAACTCCAGTTCTTGTTTCAAATTCTTCTCCATATTATTTTAATTTAAGAAAAGAGGGAGGTCCCCCTCTGTAAGTTCTATTTTTTCTTTAATTCTTCAAGTTCTCTTTTTGCCTTGATGATACCATCTAAGTATTCATCAATCTTTTGATTCGCTTTTTCATCGGCTAATCCCATTCGTTTTAACCGTTGTACTTGCCGGATTGCTTGTTCCAGTCGGACAATGTGCAATTCCAGCTTTTCAATTTCTTTCTCCATTATCGATTTGCATTATTGATACAACAAAAATAGATAAACTTTCGTTTATCAACAAATATTTCAGTCACTATTTTAGAAGCTGTTTTGAATTTATCGTGCGCTGATTTGGGATGAGTTTTTGAGGCATTTTCGCTTCTGTGATGAGGAAGATAGCGGGCTATCTGACGAAGAACAGGAGCGGAAAGGACCAAAAAATCGCCCAAAGCACACACGGAAACGGATACATCAAGCCAAGAAAAACTTTTTGGAGAAATTCAAAACAGCTTCTTACATCACAATGAGAGAAAGTTCTGGTTAGGAAAGCCTTCGAACCTCCATACATTTATCCGATGAAACAAATGACTTCCTTTGTTCCATTAGATTGCTTTTATATTCCACGGCGTGGAATGTACGTTCCAGCCCATGGAATATACGTTCCACGCCGCGGAATGTACGTTTCAGCCCGTGGAATATAAAACTAAGCCTGTTTCTTGTCCATTGCCATCCGGCTGAAAACAGATATGCAACCAGCCGGGAACACGAATCCGACAACGTGTGTTAATCCATTCAAACAGGCTCTGAATACATTCAAACGGCATTCTTGAAAGATTTATGCATGTGATTTGCACGATTAAAGATTTGTTTTAACTTATGATTTACCTATATTTGCAATCGTAATTAACTTTAAAATAAATCGCATGAAGAAACATTTCTTAAATCTGGCACTATGGGCACTCCTACCAATGAGCCTATGTGTGACGGGATGTAGTGACGATGACACTTATCCCGATGTAGACGGGCAAACACCAGTTGCCGAAATGAACACCTTGCACATCCAGTCAGCAGCGGGACGTACCTTTACCATTGAAGGCAGACTGACCGATGCGGATGGAATCTCAACCATCCAGCTGCAATGTGCAGACTTATACTTGAACAAAACCATTGATTTAATTGAAATCTATGGAGAGCCTCAAACGGAGTACGACTTGAGTTACAGTTTTACAACGGCAAACGATGAGTTAGGCGAAAGCTTTACCATTAATGTTACCATTACAGACGTAGGCGGGCGTTCCACCTCACAAGAAGTATTGGTTACAATGGACGGAGACTTCGAGAATCCGACATTTACTGTCAGACCATCTTCCGACCTTACGGTGCTTATTGCAGCAGAGACAGGTTTTACGTTAAATTTCTCAGTAACAGATGACCGTGCATTGGATTATGTGACGATCAATATCCCCAGTATTCCCGAATTTGAGAACTTCCAAGTTGACGCTGCCGGACAATCATCAATTGATGTATCTGAACGCATTGTTTTCCCCAGCGAAGAAGCTACCTACGAAATGACGGTAACAGCCGTGGATGCGGTAGGCAACCAGACTGTAGTGACCAGTACGATTAATGTATCGGAGATGCAGAACTTCCCGAAGATGTATTTGGCTGATGTAGCTACAACCGCTGAACTGAACAGCGATGTCTTTGGCGTTCCCATGCTTATTAATCACCCTGCCGAATACCAATATCGGGCACGTTATTATAATAAAGAAGCCGGTACCGAAATCTTCTTCTTGCCACAGAAAACAGATTTTGCTCCGATTTGCTTCGGTATTGACCCGAATGATGAAACGAAGTTGACGTATGATCCGGAAACTGCATTGCCTATTGTACTGGACGAGGCAGGTGTATATTATGAAATAGACTTTAATGTACTGGATTTGACATACTCAATGCGTACTTATTCGGTAGATGAGGCTACAGACCCCATTAACTATGAGTACGGCACTAATACTTTCTGGGATGCGAACGCACAAGAATATATCAATTTCTATATTGGTTGGGGCGGTTCTCCTCAAGATGCCGGCAATCATCTGTTCGTACAAGACGCTGATAACCCACATTTGTTCTACTATCCTGCTACAGGTGAAAGATGGACACAAGAAGCCGGTGAAATGAACTTTATCATCACAAACTACCATCCGGCAGGCTGGTGGGATAACGTAGAATGGCGTTGTGACGACTCGGCAAATCCAGAGAAATTCGGTTATTTCAGTAAGGCGAATAATGTGAATCCAAATTGGGAAGGAACCAACCAGCGTTGGGAAGATGGTACTGTCGTCGGCGACAACTGGGTAAAACCTGTTGTTACAATCGGCGGAAACTACCGCTTTGAATTCGATGCACATTTGGGACGTGGTAAGATTGTTCCGGCTAATTAATATTGTAACTTTAAAATCGAAAATATGAAACAACTATTATTTTTATGCTGCTTTACGCTGATTAGTCTTTGTGGATTTTCCCAACAGATTACGGTGAAAGGTATTGTGACCTCGGCAAGCGACAATTTGGGACTTATCGGAGCCACGGTACAGATTAAAGGTACAACCACAGGTACCATTACAGGATTGGACGGTGACTATACATTAGATAATGTAGCATCGGATGCCGTATTGGTATTCTCCTCTATCGGTTACGAAACACAGGAAATACCGGTCAACGGACGCACCACCATCAATTTGGTGATGAAAGAATCTACCGAGCTGCTGGACGAAGTCGTAGTCATCGGTTACGGTGCCGTAAAGAAGAGCGACTTGACCAGTTCTATCTCTACCGTAAAGAGCGAAGACATCACCCAGACCGTTACGGGCAATGCCATGGATGCGTTGCAAGGTAAGGTAAACGGTGTGCAAGTAACCAGTGCCGGTAGTCCGGGTGCTACTCCGAAAGTCCTGATCCGTGGTGTCACCACCGTCAACGGTTCCGACCCGCTCTACGTAGTAGACGGTATGCCGATTAGCGGCAACATCAACTTCCTGAACAGCAACGACATCGAATCGATGCAGGTATTGAAGGACGCTTCCGCAGCCGCTATCTACGGTACACGTGCATCAAACGGTGTAATCCTGATTACCACCAAGAAAGGAAAAGCCGGACAAACCCGTGTGAACTTTACCGCTTCGGTAGGTTTCCAGACCATTTCGAAACCCAACGTAGCCGGTCCTTCCGAATACAAAGACGTGTATAACACCCGTTATACCAACGACGGACTGGTTTCGAACTGGAACGACACGGGTGCAACGACCAATCCGGGCGGAACAGACTGGTGGGATACCGTAGTCAACAAGGCTGCCTTGACCCAAAACTATTCGCTAAGCGTATCGGGTGGTACCGACAAATTGGTGTACAACTTCAGCTTGGGTTACTACCGCAGCAATTCTCAGTTTGACGTAGGTTATTGGGACAAGCTGAATGCCCGCTTGAATACCGAATACACCTTTAATAAATATGTGAAATTCGGATTCGACATTGCTCCGCGTATGGAATCATGGGATGATACGCCGAACCAGTTCTCTTCTGCCATGTCGATGGACCCAACAACTCCGGTATTCCGTCCCGAAGACCAATGGGAAGACAATGTGTACAACAACTACCAGCGTTCGTACAACAACCAGACATGGAACCCTGCCGGTTCGATTGCACGTGCGAATGATCACTCACGCGAAATGGGTGCCATTATCAACACCTATTTGCAGATTAACCCGATAGAAAAGCTGACCTTGCGCACCCAGTTCGGTGCCAACGCACACTACCGCCGCACCGACCACTTCGTGCCGCAATTTTATATGGATGCTTTGGAAAAACAAGACTTGAGCGATATTTCCCGCCAGTCGCAAGAATGGCTGGACTGGAACTGGACCAATACGGCGACATACATCGATACCTTTGCCGAGAAGCATAACCTCAACGTGATGGCAGGTTTCACCGCAGAACGCTATGCATGGTACAATGTAAAGGCAACCCGCGACAACGTGCCCAATAACTTGGACCAGATGCAAGAAGTGAATGCCGGTGACCCGACCACAGCAGAAGGTTTTGGTGAAACGACCTTCAACACACTGGTTTCTTTCTTGGGACGTGTGATGTATAACTACGACAACCGTTACTACATCTCTGCATCCCTCCGTGCCGATGGTTCTTCACGTTTCCCGAAAGGAAATAAATACGCTCTCTTCCCGGCTGTATCTGCATCGTGGCGTATCACAGCTGAAGAATTTATGCAAGATCAGGAAATCTTCAACGACCTGAAACTCCGTGGAGGTTGGGGACGCGTAGGTAACCAAGCCATTGATAACGATGCTACTGTAACATTACTTGACCAAACCCAATATGCTTACGGTGGAAGCATCACGAACGGTTATTTCGTTTCATCAATCGGTAACACAGACCTGAAATGGGAAACCGTAGAAGACTGGAACGTAGGTATCGACATGTCATTGTTGAACTCACGCCTGGGCGTTACCTTCGAATACTTCCAAAAGAAGTCAAAAGACATGTTGTATCAGAAACAAACTCCGCTGTACATCGGTTATCCGAACTGGAACAGTACCGTATGGATGAACATCGGCAGCATGCAAGCTCGCGGTTGGGAATTGGGACTGAGCTGGCGCGACCAAATCGGCAAAGACTTCTCGTATGACATCGGTGTCAACCTGTCTGCCGTACGCAACAAAGCCATCAAGTTCTCGGGTGACGGTCCGATTTATACCGGAGGTTTCAACAGCGACTCTATCATCCGCAACGAAGACGGCGGTCTGATTTCACGCTTCTATGGATATGTAGCCGACGGCTTGTTCCAAAACTGGGAAGAAGTGTACGCACATACCGATGAACACGGGACGTTGATTCAACCGGACGCACAACCGGGTGACATCCGTTTCAAAGACTTGGACCACAACGGCGTATTGGATGCCAATGATAAGGCATTTATCGGCAATCCGTATCCCGACCTGATGATGGGTATCAACATCGGTCTGCGCTACAAACGCATTGATTTTGCCGCTAACTTCTACGGCACTTTCGGAAATGATATTTTCAATATCACCAAAGGCTTGTATTCAGGTGCTAACGGTCAGAACGTATGGGCAGGCACTTTGCAAGAAGCATGGCACGGAGAAGGCACCAGCAACGACATTCCGCGCCTGTCGTACAGTGACCTGAACTTGAACTACAACCGTGTATCCAGCTTTTACGTAGAAGACGGTTCATACATGCGTTGCAAATTGCTGCAGATTGGCTATACCTTGCCCGAAAAATGGGTAGGCGGTTCTCAACTGCGCATTTCGTTCTCGGCTCAGAATCCGTTTACCATCACCGGTTATTCGGGTATGGACCCCGAACGTCCGATGGCAGACGGTACCACTGATAGTTCTGGTAGCGTAATCAATACCGGTATCGATAACACCGCTTATCCGAATCCGCGTACATTCTTGTTCGGCATTGACTTTAAATTTTAATAACTGACAGACATGAAACATTTACTTAGCATATTAACATTGGGTGCCGCGCTGACTTTCACCTCGTGTGAAGACTTTCTGACTGAAGAAGTGCGCGGACAATTAAACCTGGATTCCTACTTTACGACAGTAGAAGAATGCGAATCATACATTACGGGATGTTACCAAGATATAACCTGTGGAGGATGGTGGCAAATCAATACAGTATGGCTACTTTCTGAAATGTGTTGCGACGATGCCTGGATGGGAAACACCACCCAAAGCCAAAGCGACTATATCTCATTGGCACACTACCAAGGTAACGGTGCCAGCAACGGCCCTATCTCCAATTTCTGGCAATACCGCTACAAAGGCATCTTACGTTGCAATGTTGCCATTAACCAAATCAGTCAAGTAGATGTGACCGATACCCAATTACGTGACCAACTGGTCGGTGAAGCCCGCTTCTTACGCGGATATTTCTACTTTGAATTGGTAAGAAACTTCGGCGGTGTGCCTTTGATAACCGATTTCTTACAGCCGGAAGACGTAACCAATATACCGCGTTCTTCAACAGAAGAAGTTTATAAATTTATCGAAGAAGACTTACTTGCCGCTTCAGAAGTCCTTCCGGAAAGCTATGAGGCAGCAAAAGTGGGACGTGCTACTAAGGGAGCCGCTTTAGGCTTGTTAGGGAAAGTTTATCTATACCAAGAAAAATGGCAAGAAGCTCACGATGTATTGAAAACCGTCATCGATTCAGGTGTTTACGATTTATTGCCTGAATTCGGTCAAGTATGGGATGTGGAATACGACAACAGCATCGAAAGCCTGTTCGAGGTACAATATGAATATCATGCGACTTTAGCTTTAGGAGGTTCGCTTGCCACTGTAACCGGTGCACGTAACGGACCTGGTGACGGCTGGAGCTGGTGCTTACCTACTGCTAATTTGGAACAAGCTTTTATTGATGCAGGCGATACGGTACGCTTGAAATGGACCATCATCACAGCTGGTTGTACCGAAATTGCCGGAGAAAATCGTTTCAATGAATTCGTAGAGAACAATTCTACCGTGGCCAATGCACAAGATCTGATAGAAGAATATGGTTGGGATCCTAATTGCTACATTATCGACCCCTCCCAACATAAGTCTCCGCGCGTAATCCGCAAGTATTTCTTGCCGCTTGAAGACCGTCCGGAAGTCTACAATACCGACAAGAGCCCGCTGAATCACCGTATTCTGCGCTTTGCCGATGTATTGCTGATGTATGCCGAAGCCTGCAACGAATTGGGACAGGACGGCGATGCACAAGAAGCATTGAACCGCGTACGTACCCGTGCCAAACTTCCGGCTGTTACAACTACAGGACATCAACTTCGCGATGCCATCCGCCAGGAACGCCGTCTGGAACTTGCTTTCGAACAAAACCGTCTGTATGACATCCGCCGCTGGAAAGACGATAGCGGCCAGCCGGTAATCGCCAGCATCCTCGGTCCGAACGGAAGCTTTGTACAATGGAACTTGAACGAAGCAACCCGTGACCCGCTGGAATGGGAAAACCAGGGTGAATCCAGTGACAAAGGCAGCACATTCCAACTGAACCGTGACCTTGTGTTCCCGATTCCGTTGAATGAAATTACGATGTCAAACGGTGTACTTGAACAAAATCCGGGATGGAACTAATTTTCAATAGGTAAACCATAATTCACATTACATGTCATACGCCGCGGGTAATCCTGCCGATTATCCGCGGCTTTTTAATTTCATAAAACCAATCTTACCATGAAACTCAAACTACTTCTCTTTTCAACCTTACTAATCAACTTTTCAGCTTGCAGTGATGCCGAGACTCTTCCGCAACAAGGAGGAGAAGAAGAAGAGCCGGACACACCATCGGCAAGTGTGGAAAAAACGGTAACCATCAATGCCGGACAGACCTTTCAGACCATAAAGGGATTTGCCGCTTCCGACTGCTGGACACCTGCTTTTGTAGGCAAATATTGGACAAATAACCGGAATGAGATAGCCGAATTGCTTTTTTCTTCGGAAATCGCCGACGGACAGCCCAAGGGCATCGGACTCTCGATGTGGCGTGTCAACATGGGAGGCGGAAGCATGGAACAAGGAGACGAGAGCGGTATCTCGAACGTTTCACGCCGTGCCGAATCGTATCTGAACGATGACCTGACCTTAGACTGGACCCGTTGCGAAGGGCAACGCTATTTTATGGAACAGGCAAAAGAATTGGGTTGTGACCAATTCGTCTTGTTCAGCAATACCCCACCCGTGCAGTATACCAAGAACGGAAAAGGATTTTCATCGGAGGGCAACCAATCGAACCTGAAAGAAGACTGTTACGATGACTTTGCCGCTTACATGGCAGACGTAGCTGCCCACTACACCAGCGAAGGATACAATATCACCCACATATCTCCCATCAATGAACCGCAATTCAGTTGGAATGACGGCGGACAGGAAGGAAGCCCATGGACCAACGACGAAGCGGCACACTTGCTCCGTGAATTGGACAACGCATTGACCGAACGTGGTCTTTCTACTGACATCTTGCCCGGAGAAGCTGCCGAATGGACCTACCTCTATACGACCAAAGACGACCCCAACCGCAGCAAAGTGATAGAAGCCTTCTTCGAGCCAAGCTCATCGGCTTACATCGGGGACCTAACCCACGTAAAAAACCTGATAGGCGGACACAGTTACTGGACAGACGGCACATGGGACGGCATGCGGAATGCCCGCGAACGCATGGCACAAACTGCCGGACAATACGGGCTGGAAGTATGGCAAACCGAATGGAGTATGCTGGGAGACAACTACAGTTCTACCGAATTCGGCAGTTATGATACAGCCACAACCATGGATATTGCCCTCTATATGTCGCGCGTCATCCACAACGACCTGACCGTAGCCGGAGTGACTTCATGGAGTTATTGGACTTCGATGGATATCTCGCAATGGGGACAAAAAGACCGTTTCCTGCTTATTTCACTGATACCGAACGGATGGACCGGTGACGGAGGTGATACCGGACTGCTGCGTAACGGAGGAAGTTACCAAGCCATGCCTACCCTTTGGGTATTGGGCAACTACAGCCGCTTTATCCGTCCGGGATACCGCCGCATTGCCATGGAACTAAGCGAATCTATGAACTTCTTCGGTTCGGCATGGATATCGCCTGAGGCCGACAAGATAGTAGCCGTCTATACCAATTATTCCAATAAAGGTGTCCGGTTGAACGAAACCCAGGAAGGTTGGAACGGCGAGGTAGCTTCCATAACCACTTATACTACCACACAAGATAAGAACCTGAAAGAAAAAACTTATGCAACAGATGAAAAAGTAACGCTGGATGCGGAAAGTGTGACAACAGTAGTATATACATTGAAATAAAGTTTGTACCTTTACACCTATTATTATATATAACAAAAATCCAAACGATGAGAAACAAACTTACTTATACCCTGTTATGCCTGTTGGTATGCCTGATATGCATCCCGGCAAAGGCGCAAGTATCTTTTGGCAAAGCTGGCAAATTTAATGAAGGTTGGTTGTTCAACTTGAAAGACGATTCGCTCAGCCTGCAAACCGATTACGATGACAGCAAGTGGCGCAAGCTGGATTTGCCGCACGACTGGTCGATAGAAGGGCAGGCCTCTCCTACCCTTGCCAGCTGCACAGGCTATTTGCCGGGAGGTATCGGCTGGTACCGGAAGCATTTCCAGATAACCGATGATGCTCCGCGGCATTACATCTACTTCGAAGGAGCATACAACCGGAGCGAAGTCTATCTGAACGGACACCTGCTGGGGAAACGTCCGAACGGATATATCTCATTCATGTACGACATGACTCCTTATTTAAAGGAAGGAGAAAACGTATTGGCCGTACGCATCGACCACAGCCGTTACGCCGACTCGCGCTGGTACACAGGCTCGGGCATTTACCGCGATGTATGGATGATTGCTGCTCCCGAAACCCATTTTGCACAATGGGGTGTAGGATGGCAAGCAACTTCCCTTACCGACAAGCGTGCGGTTATAGCCGTAAATATGGAAGTGGAGAAGCACAGCGATGTCAGCGGGAAACTGGAGGTAAAAGCGATGCTTTATGATGCAGAAGGGAAACTGGTAGCCCAACAACATGAAAAAATAAAAGACGGGAAAAAAGGCATCTCCATACAAAATGTCAACCTGAAACTATCGAAACCGCACCGTTGGAACCTGGACGCGCCTTATCTCTACACACTAAAGACCGGACTTTATCAAAACGGAACGAAAATAGACGAAAGTGAAACCCGTGTCGGACTGCGGACCCTGCAATTCGACCCCAACAAAGGATTTGCCCTGAACGGCGAATGGATGAAAGTAAAAGGTGTCTGCCTGCATCACGATGCCGGCGTACTGGGAGCCGTAGTGCCGGAAGAAGTATGGAAACGCCGCCTGCAAAACCTGAAAGCCATCGGCGTTAACGCCATCCGCATGAGCCACAACCCGCAAGCACCTGTACTCTACGACTTGTGCGACGAAATGGGATTCCTTGTCATGGATGAAGCTTCGGATGAATGGGAATTTCCGAAACGCAAATGGGTGCAAGGCTGGAATGTAGGGGAACCCAGCTTTGACGGTTCCTTTGATTTCTTTGAAGAATGGATTGAACGTGACGTAACCGATATGGTGCGCCGCGACCGCAACCATCCTTGCATCTTCTTATGGAGTATCGGCAACGAAGTGGACTACCCGAACGACCCCTATTCACACCCGATTCTTGACGGGACTACCATTAACCAACCGATGTTCGGCGGCTATAAGCCCGACGCTCCCGATGCCATGCGTATCGGTAAGATAGCCAAACGGCTTGCTGCCTGCGTACGCAAGATAGATACATCACGTCCTGTCACCGGAGCTTTGGCAGGAGTAGTCATGTCCAATCAAACGGAATATCCGGAAGCTGTAGACGTAGTAGGATACAACTATACAGAAAACCGTTACGATGAAGACCATGCCACCTATCCCGACCGTATCATCTACGGCAGCGAAACAGGCGTAGGCTTTGACGCTTGGCTTGCCGTGCGCGACAAAGATTTTATCTTCGGACAATTTATCTGGACAGGAACCGATTACTTGGGTGAAGCCGGACGCTGGCCTTCACGCGGCTTATATACCGGATTGCTGGATTTCGGCAGTTTCCCGAAACCGCGCGGACACTTCCGCGCTTCCTTGTGGTGCGAACACCCGGTGACCTATATCGGCACCTATCCGATAAAGGAAGGACAAGACTGGCTTTCACAAGATGCATGGGATATCTGGAATTATGAGCCGGAACAACTGATTCGTGTGGTATGCTACACCAACGCCCCGCAAGCCCGCCTGTTACTGGACGGGAAAGAAATAGGCAAGATGAAACCCTATGATGACAAGAGCGGCATTATCTATTGGGACATTCCGTATCAAGCAGGCGAACTGAAAGCGGAAGGCTGTGACACGAACGGGAATGTCCTTTCCAACTACTCCATCACTTCATCCGGACGTCCGTATGCCATCCGGGCAAGCGCAGACTGTGATACCTTTTCGCCCGACAAAACCATCGCACACATCACGGTGGAAGTGGTAGACGAAAAAGGTACGGTAGTGAAACTGGGAGACAACAACATCACCTGCCACATCGAAGGTCCCGCAAAACTGTTGGGACTGGAAAACTCGGACAACAGCGACATGGGCGACTATACCGACAACCGACAACGGGTTTACCACGGACGTTTGCTTGCCTATATCCAGACAACAGGCGAAAAAGGTGAAATCCGTGTCAAGTTTACTTCACCGCTGCTAAAAGACACCGAAGTAACCTTACATGCTGAATAAACGGACATTTTTAAAGAGACGAGTTGGCGAGTGCCAAATACCTCGCCAACTCGTCACCTACATTAATACATCATTACTTATGAAACATTTGACTCTGTTTACTTGTTTGTTTTGCATTTTGGAATGCTGGCCGCAAACCTATACCGTAAAACGCTTAGATATAGGCAACGGACTCTCAAATAACTATGTGATAGACATCGCAGAAGACAAGAACGGCTATCTATGGTTCGCGACCGAAGAAGGGTTGAATAAATTAGAAGGAACAGAGTTTACAACATTTTATAAAACAGAGAAAGACGAAACCGGAATCACAGGCAACGAACTGAACTGTTTATTAGACGATCCGGACGAAACCGTCTTATGGATTGGGACGCAGCGGGCAGGCCTGAACGCATTCAACTATGAAACCAATACATTCACCGTCTACCGGCATGACGACAACGACCCGCACAGTTTGGCAACGGATGACGTTACGGGAATCCATCCGGCTAAAGACGGCAATTTATGGATTACAACGTATTGGAAAGGCGTAGACTATTTGGACAAACAGACCGGCAAATTTATCCATTACAACCAAGAAACCATCCCGCAATTATCAGGCGACCACATTTGGACAGCCTTGGACGATAAAAAAGGGAACCTGTACATCGGACATAGCCACGAAGGACTGACCATTCTATCGCTGAAGACCAAACAAGTGGAAAACTTCAGATACAATCCCCAAGACCCAAGTTCCATTCCCGGAAACGAAGTCCTCAGTCTCTTCCAAGACCATGCAGGAGGCATTTGGGTAGGAACTAACAAAGGATTGGCATTGTTCAATCCGGAACAAAAGAACTTTGTACGTTTCGGCAAATTAGGGAATCCGCTTTCAAACAGCATTTATGACATCTGTCAATTTAATGACAAACAATTATGGATTGCCACTGAATTCGGAGGCATCGCTATCCTGGATTTATCCCAACGTTTCTTCCCCTCGTCTGACCCCATGAAATTTATCTCGAAAGGCGATGATGAATACACACTAAGCAGCCCAAGCGTGCGCTGCATTTTCCAAGACTCACATGATAACATCTGGGCAGGGCTTTGGGGAGGAGGCGTCAATTTCCTTAGCAACAATACGACTTTATTCAACGCCTATCACTATGCCAAAGACCTGTCGGAATACAACCTGACCAATCCTACTGCCAGCGCCGTATGTGTAGACCCTGCCGGGAAACTCTGGATAGGAACCGACGGAGGGGGCATCAATATCTTTGATAAAGGCAAACGCATAGCGACCTATACTACCAAAGAGGCAAACATCAGTGCCAATGCGGTACAAACGGCATGCTGTGACTCACAAGGCAATCTGTGGTTCGGATTTTTCCGCAAAGGAATCACATATTATGACCACACCCAACAATCGTTCAAACAAATACTGCCTTCCGACCTCGGCAACATAGACATCCGTTCCATTTTCGAAGACAAGAACGGCATTATGTGGATTGGAAGCAGCAACGGCATTTACCAAATCGACCGGGACACAAAAAAAATCATCAAACACATAAACATCCCTGAGAATTTAGTACGGGGAGTCATTGCCGACGCACAGGGCAGAATCTGGGTAGGGACATTTGGCAGCGGCCTGTTCCTATACACTGCAGAGCTGAAACCGATTGCTACGTTCAATACAGCAAACGGCTTTGCTTCCAATACCATCAATTTCATCTATGAAGACAAAAAGCACCAAATCTGGATAGCGACAGGAGACGGTTTAGCCTGCTTTCCGCCCAATTCAACATCAGACTACCAATTGTACCAACGGGCAGACGGGCTTGACAATACCCACATACATGCCATTACAGAAGACAATTCCGGAAACATCTGGTTCAGCACCAATAATAATATCATTTGCTTCAAAACTGATGAAGGCAAATTTTACAACTATAACCATAAAGATAACGTACCGCTTGCCAGCTTCATAACAGGCAGTGTCGGGAAAGACAGCAAAGGCAATCTCTACTTCGGTTCGACCAACGGACTTTGCCATTTCAATCCGGAGTCGGTATTAGCCCCCCAAAGCACACCGCATGCCGTCATTACAAAACTTACGATTCTAACACCGCTTTCTTCACAAGAGAACAAAGGGAAAACCTATCCACTGACCAACCGGAAAGCAATTGAGCTGAATTACAAAGAAAACAATTTCAGCATTTCATATTGCGTTCCAAACTATGCATTGGCCGACCAGGTAGAATACGCATACATGCTAAAAGGATTCAGCGATTCATGGTATACTTCCGTTGATAAAAACAATATCATATTCCGGAATCTGCCATACGGACAATACCAACTGATGCTCAAGACCAGAATACGCAACCAAGAATGGTCTGACGAAGTTTCTACATTTTCCATTAAAGTCACGCCTCCTTTCTGGTTATCGTGGATAGCCAAATTAGTCTATCTCGTTATCGGCGGCATCATTCTCTGGGCTTTACTGAAAGCTTACAAGCGTAAAGTCAACTTAGAATATCTTTACAAATCAGAGAAATGGAACCATGAACAGGAACAGCAACTGAACAACGAGCGTTTACGCTTTTTCACGAATGTCACACACGAATTACGTACCCCTCTTACGCTGATTATCGGCCCATTGGAAGACATGCTGGAGGGCAATACGCTCACAGAAAAAGACAAACACCGCATCAATGTCATCCGGCAAAGCGCAATCCGCCTGCTTGACTTGGTAAACCAAATACTTGAATTCCGCAAAACGGAAACCCAAAATAAAAAGCTATGTGTCTGCAGAGAGAATATCGTAGCCTTGATTTATGAAATCGGACTTAAGTATAAAGAACTGAACCAAAACCCACACGTAAACATACAAATCCAAACGGAAGCAGAAGAAATGCTTTTGTACTTCGATAAAGAAGCCTTAACCATCATTCTTGACAACCTGATATCGAATGCGCTGAAATACACGGACAAAGGACATGTCACCATCAGTGCGCAATGGGTAGAAGAACAAGGCATACGCTACTTCCAACTTAATGTAGCGGATACCGGATACGGCATCAGTCCGGAAGCGCTGAAATACATCTTCGACCGCTATTATCAAGAAGGAAGCGAACATCAGGCTTCAGGCACAGGCATCGGACTGGCTTTGGTTAAAAACTTAACCGTCCTGCACGAAGGAAAAATTGAAGTGAAAAGCAAACTCAACGAAGGCACCGTCTTCCAACTCCGCTTAGTGGCAGCCAACACGTATCCTGCTGCCCTCCACCGGGACAATGAAAAAGAAGGTTCACAAGACACGCTTTCCCAATCACCGGCATTCAACCACGGAGCTACAGACAATACGCGCCTTGTCATTTTAATTGTAGAAGACAACAAAGACATTTTAGATTATATAGCCGAATCCTTTACGGACTTATATGAAGTCAAGACAGCACTTAACGGCAAAGAAGGCATGGAAATTGCTTTGGAATGCATACCCGACATCATTGTCAGTGACATCATGATGCCTGTCATGGACGGAATCACGTTATGCAAACAATTGAAAAACGACATACGCACCAGCCACATCCCCATCATCCTGCTTACTGCCAAAGACACATTAAGCGATAAGGAAGAAGGATACCAGTCCGGAGCGGACTCGTACTTAACCAAGCCCTTTAGCGCCAGCCTGCTGCATAGCCGCATCAATAACCTGCTGGCACAACGGAGACGCCTTTTCGAACGCTATTCCAGCATAACGGTTCCCCAAGAACAAGAAAAAGGCTTGGAAGAGAAACATTTGATTCTGACAAACTCCCTTAATAAAATCGACCAAGAATTCTTGGAAAAAATAACCCACGTCATTACGGAAAACCTTTCGTCTACAGAAACCATAGACATCAGCTTCCTTTCCAGCCACCTCTGCATGAGCAATTCAACCTTATACCGGAAAGTAAAAGCGCTAACGGGCATGTCTACCAACGAATACATCCGTAAAATCAAAATGCGGTTTGCAGAAAAGATGTTACTGGAAGGGAAATACAACATTTCTGAAATCGCATTCAAAGTAGGCATCAACAGCACAGTCTACTTCCGGCAATGCTTTAAAGAAGAATTCGGCATTACCCCTTCCGAATACCTGAAGAAAATCAAGAAAGGGTAAGACCAAGCAGCAGAAATACGAACATCAACGCTTCCGGATATTGGGGGAATTACATTTCCGTTACATTCCCCCAATGACTTACATTCTATTCTATATAAGCTTCTTACAAAAACATTCTCCTGTTTCTTCATCGGCAGATGTTACAAACCTGTGAATCTTTACCTCTACAAGTGTTAAACAGGAGTGCAAAACGATCTCCCACCTTAAAATCTATTTAATTTCGCAAAAGTAAAAGCAAACTAACAAACGACTTCTATAAACTTTAATTTTAGGTATTATGTTACATCAATCGAAATTATTCATGGCGGCAATGGCGACTACAATCAGTGTATGCGCCAGTGCCCAAGTGACAACTTCCGCCGTGAGCGGACAAGTCATTGACGAAACCGGACAACCCGTAATCGGCGCAACGGTACTGGCGGTACACGAACCTTCGGGCACGCAGTATGGGGCCGTGACCAACATGGACGGACGGTATACCATACAAGGTATGCGTACCGGAGGTCCCTACAAGATAGAGATTTCCTATATCGGATATAAAAAATCGGCTTACACCGACCTTTACCTCGAACTGGGTAACACACTGGGACTGGACGCTAAAATGGAACCCAGCAGCGAACTGCTCGATGAAGTGGTGGTTGTGGCGGACGCCAAGGTCAATGCAGGCGCATCAAGCAACTTCTCTACCCAAAAGATAGAGAACACGCCGACTATCGACCGCAATATCTACGACATTGTAAAGAACATGCCGATGGCTATGACCTCGAAAAACGGAGGCATCACCTTCGCCGGTTCGAACAACCGCTACAACAGTTTCCAGATAGACGGCACAGTGAGCAACGACGTATTCGGCCTCTCCGCATCGGGCACCAACGGCGGACAGACGGGAGCCAACCCGATTTCAATGGATGCTATCCAGGAAATCCAAGTCGTAGTGGCTCCGTTCGATGTCCGTCAAAGCGGATTTACAGGCGGTGGCATCAATGCCATTACCAAACAAGGCACAAACACCACTCACGGTTCGTTCTATACCTATTTCAATAACCAAAATATGTACGGTAAATACAGTGCCATCCGCGACTACGCTAAATCTCCGATGACTCAACAATATACCCGTACTTTCGGTGGAACATTAGGCGGTGCTATCGTAAAAGACAAATTATTCTATTTCGTCAGTGCAGAAGGGAAGAAGGAATCTTATCCGTCAAGTATCTATCCAGGCTATACCAGCGAATACTTGACAGCAGACGTGGCTTCCCAAATCGCGAATAAATATAAAGAACTGACCGGTTTCGAAGAAGGATACAGCCAACGCAACGTAGACCAAAAGTCATTCGGCTTGCTGGCACGCATTGACTGGAACATCAATCAAGACCACAAATTGGCAATCCGCTACCAACACAACAATTCGTATGACGATAACTACGGGCCAAGTGCCTACTCGTACACATTCAATAACAGCAGTTACCGAATGAACAATAAAACGAATTCTATCGTTGCCGAATTAAACTCTCACTTAGGAGAAAACTTGTACAACGAATTACGTGCTTCCGCAAGCTTTATCCGCGACCATCGCGACGTAGGATATCAAGGTCCGACAGTACAAATCAGCAACATCCTTGGCGGAGACGGACAAACCAACATCACTGCCAACATTGGTACCGAATATTCTTCGGGCGCTAACCTGCTTGACCAAGATATCTATACATTCGAAGACAACCTGTCTTGGTATTTAGGAGACCATACACTGACCTTTGGCACACACAACGAAATTTACCGCATTAAGAACTTGTTCATCCAAGCAGTAAACGGTTCATGGTATTATGATTCGTTGGAAGACTTTATGAACGATACTCCTTATCAATATTCATACAAATATACAGACCCTGATTTAACCGGCGGTGACCTGCGTTACGCTCCGAACATGAAAGCCGGTCAATTCGGCTTCTATGCACAAGACAAATGGAATGCAACTAACAATTTCGAACTGACTTACGGATTGCGTATTGACATTCCGGTTGTATTCAACAACCCGACAAGCAATCCCACATTCAACGAATACGCTCAATCAAATGGCTTCGATGCACGTGTCGGAACTGTACCCAGTGCAAAAGTAATGTTCTCTCCGCGTGTAGGATTCCGCTGGTATGCAGATGAAAACCGGAACACATTAATTCGAGGCGGCCTTGGCATTTTTACCGGACGTGTACCTTTCGTGTGGTTATCAAATGCATTCAACAATACAGGTATGGAAATGAAAGGAACAACCATTTCCCCACAAGATGCAGACGGAAACTATACGAAAACAGCACCCTCTTTAGGAGATTACGCAAAAGACCCAATGGGTGCAATGAACTCACAAAGCGGTTCCGCAGCACGTCCCGATATTGTTACCGTATCAGAAGACTTCAAATATCCGCAAGTATTCCGTGTGAATTTAGCATGGGAGCAACGCTTGCCGGGCGATGTCAAAATGACATTGGAAGGCATCTATTCAAAGACAATGAACAACGTGTTCTTTGAAAATTTAGCGCTGAGCAATAATGGTAACAAAGTATATGCCGTTCCTGGTGTTGAAGCATCTGCAGCTCCTTATTATTCGACAGCAAAAAGTGATTATTATAGCATCGTAAATCTGAGAAATACAAACAAAGGATATACATACGCAGTATCAGCGATGTTAGAAAAGAGCTTCAATTTCGGTCTCGACCTTTCGGCATCTTATACTTTCGGCCATGCTAAATCTGTAAACGACGGTACAAGTTCTGTAGCTTATTCGAACTGGAAATACAATTATTCACGTGACACGAATTCTGAAAACGAACTCGGTTTCTCTAAGTTCGATATACCTCACCGTGTTATGGTACAAGCTTCTTACACCAGCCCGAAATACTGGAATGGATGGATGAGCTCTACTATTTCAGTTATCTATAACGGATTCTCAGGAAGCCGATACAGCTTAACGATGAATGAATCAACAGACTTTAATGGAGACGGGTATAGAGGCAACTCACTGCTGTATATCCCCACCGATGAAGAGTTAAATAAGATGAACTTCGTTGATTCGAAGACTATGACCGCTGCAGAAAACCGTGAAGCTTTCAGACAATGGATTGAAAATGATTCTTATGCAAAAGACCATCGCGGACAATATGCTGAACGCAACTCGAACTTGAGCAAATGGGAACATGAGATAGACCTCCATTTTGCACAAACCATCCACAACATTAAGGGTATGGGCAAACTGGAATTCACTTTCGACATCATCAACTTTGCCAATATGCTGAATAAGAAATGGGGTGCAAGCTATAGCTCCGCATACAATTTATCACCGGTTTCTGTAACAAGCCTTTCTACAGACGCCAATGGCAACCGTACTCCAAGCTATACTTACAACAATGCTGAAATCAATAAAGACGACATCGCTTCCCGCTGGCATGCACAAGTCGGCGTAAGACTGAGCTTCTAATTGAATATTTCACTGAACGCAGATTAACGCCTATTTCTCCGAAATTTTACGTTAATCTGCGTTTTTATATCATTACCATCAAACTTTTAGACGCATGAAAAAGATTCTTTTCACCTTATTATTGCTGGCAACACTCTTACCTGCAATGGCAGGAAACAAACATTACACCGTCATCGTTTCCCTTGACGGATTCCGTTGGGACTATACAAAAATGTATGAAACCCCGTTCTTCGACCAAATGGCAAGAGAAGGTGTACAAGCTACCATGTTCCCGTCTTTTCCCTCGAAAACGTTCCCCAACCATTATACACTGGCAACCGGATTGTATCCTGACCATCACGGCATCATCGCCAATTCGTTTTGGGCTGCCGACAGAGGTAAAATGTATGCCATGAACAACCCGGAAACACGTAATGACCCTTCTTTTTATGGAGGAGAGCCCATTTGGATTACAGCACAGAAACAAGGAATTAAAACAGGAAATGTGTATTGGGTAGGTTCGGATATCGCCATAAAAGGACAACATCCCACCTATTATAAAGTGTACGATGATACCCCCAGGCTGAACTATGCCGAACGCATTGCATACGTACTGGAGATGTTAAAGAAACCGGAACCCGAACGCCCCCAACTGATTATGGCTTACTTTGAAGACCCTGACCACTACGGTCATGCTTTCAGTCCGCACAGTGCAGAAACACACCGTTGCATCACTGAACTGGACGTTTTGATGAAACAATTATGGGACGGCATCCAACTGCTTCCTTTTGCCGAAGACGTAAATCTGATTGTCACATCCGACCATGGCATGGCTACCATCAGTCCCGACCGCTGTGTCTCTATCAGCCAATACCTGAAACCGGAATGGTACGAACGCATCAACGATAATCTTCCGGCTCAAATTTATGCCAAAGCAGGCTGTACCGATTCCATCTACAACGCCTTACAAGGGCTGGAGCATGTACGCGTATGGAAAAAAGCAAACATCCCGGCTTACTTGCATTATGGCAGCAATGCCTATATAGGCGATATTATCGTATTGCCAGACTTAGGTTGGTTAGTCACCGATGATACAGACTTCAACGTAGGAGGCGCACACGGATTCGACCCGACTTACGATGATATGCAAGTCATGTTCCGTGCTTGCGGTCCGGATTTCAAGAAAGGTTATACGGCATCCAAATTCCATAACGTCAGTATCTATTCCCTCCTTGCCTATCTGCTCGGCATCACGCCTGAAAAGACCGACGGATCATTAGAAGAAGTCAAAGGAATGCTAAAGGCTCTTCCAGCCCAATCATCGACTTCAATCAATCAAGTTCAATAAGATTCTTTCGCAGATGAAGTATAACTGCTACACCGGTACGATTAGTAATCGTCATCGAGTACGATTACTAATCGTCATGCCGATGCAGCTATATTGAACAACCGAACAAACGGGATTGTCTCAAAACAGGAACTGCCTCTTTCTATATCATCTCCTATTCTATTTCCTATTTATAGTCCCTGCTTTTTCGCTTCTTCCCAAATAGCGTCCATCTCTTCCAGCGTCATATCCGTCAGCTTTCTTCCGGCTTTCAGCGTATGCTCCTCTAAATAATTGAAGCGGCGGATAAACTTCTGGTTGGTATGTTCCAAGGCATTATCGGGATTAATTTTATACAAACGGGCAGCATTGATGAGGCTAAACATCACATCGCCGAACTCGGCTTCCGCTTTCTCCTTATCCATTGTTGCCACTTCCGATTCGAATTCACTGATTTCTTCCTTCACTTTGTCCCATACTTGCACACGGTCTTCCCAATCAAAGCCGACATTACGCGCCTTGTCTTGAATGCGGTAGGCTTTAATCAGTGAAGGCAAGGCTTCGGGCACCCCACTCAATACAGACTTGTTCCCGTCTTTTTCCTTCAACTTAATCTGCTCCCAATTCTCGGAAACTTGCTCAGCTGTATCTGCCTTTACTTCACCGAAGACATGCGGATGACGGAATATCAACTTGTCGCATAAACGGTCGCATACATCCTTGATATCAAAATCTCCCGTTTCGCTTCCTATTTTTGCATAAAATACGACGTGAAGCAACACATCCCCCAGTTCCTTGCAAATGTTCTTCTTATCGTCCTTCATCAGGGCGTCGCACAACTCATACACTTCTTCTATCGTGTTGGGGCGCAAACTCTCGTTGGTCTGTTTGCGGTCCCACGGGCACTTTACCCGCAACTCGTCGAGCACATCGAGCAACCGCCCGAAGGCTTCTATCTTTTCTTCTCTTGTATGCATATTCCTATCATTTTAGCGTCTGCAAAAGTAAGGAAAAGCTTCGGAAAAACCTATTGCGGATTTGAAAAAGCATGAATAATAAGTAGATGTTGAGTATTAGTTTATATAATGTGTCAGCTCAGAAACGCAGATTAACGCAGATTTTCGCGGATTATTATTCTAATTATTTGTTCTTAATCTGCGCTAATCTGCGAAAATCTGTGTTTCTGATAATATCATTTCATTTTGCATACTTACTTAAACAGTGAATAGCGACGATAAAAGACATCGCCGCTATTCACCGTTCACTATTTATTACTATTCATTAGAAAGACAATCCGTCGTTCCAACCCGGGTTCTGAGTCAGATTCGGATTCAGCGACCGTTCGTTGATAGGTATCGGATACAGGTAATCACGCTCTTCATTGAAAGCCGTACGTACAATATCGTGATGATAATCGACATACCCATGATCGCCTTCCGACAAAACAATGTCCGAACCAATCTGATATACCTGCGCATCGGGCACTTCGGGTTTGGCATCGCCTTCATCATACAAAACCACGTCAATCTGACCGTCGCCGCTCAAGTCGTATTCACCTGCACCGGGGAAATACATGCCCATAATAGACTGGTTGATGCAAGTGCCCGCTTTCCAGCGTACCAAGTCATCGAATCGGAAACCTTCCTGAGTCAACTCAATGGCACGCTCGCGACGGATTTCCAAGATAACCCCTTGATTGCTTCCGGTCACATTGGTATAGCCATAATCGGCAGACGACAGGTAACTATCAGGATTTGCGTTAGCCTGAGCCATATCTAAATGCGGCATACCTACACGGTCACGGATTTCATTCACCGACTTATCCAAGTCTTCTTGCGTCAATGTTCCCAGTTCTGCCTTAGCCTCAGCAAAATTCAGCATGACTTCAGCCAGACGGAATACAGGAAGGTCGCAGGTAGAACGGTCGTTACGGTCTACCTGACCGCCCGAAGCTGTCGGGTCTTGCACATATTTTATCGGCTGGTATCCTGTTACACTAACCGATAAATCGGGAGCCAGGATGTCTGTCTGTCCGATACGGTGATACCCCGGAGTACGGATGCTTTGTGCCAGACGCGGGTCGCGGTCTTTCACTTCTTCGGTAAACGGCATGGTTTCCCATCCTTCACGGTCGGTAAAACGTGTTCCGTCTTTCATCAGATACGTATTGACAAGCTTACGGGTCAGGCCCGGACGTCCTTGGGTGGGCACCAACGTATGTGCCGTCGCATTGTGGTAAACGCTCATGCCGTAATCGAACTTGATGGCAAGGATGTATTCATCGGGATTGGCATCTTCTTCGGCAAAAAGCATCAGATAGTCTTCTTCCGGATTATCGGTCGAATACAAATGATATTCGCCGCTATTAATCAATTCTTCTGCCGCATCCGCTGCCTGTTGCAGATAATACGCATAATCATTCCCCTCCAAAGTCAGGTTATGATATTTCCGGTATGTACCTTCGTACAGACAGAAGCGGGACTTCAACGCCAGTGCCGCCCAGCGGTTTACACGGAAAGGACTACTGGTCTCTTCTTCCTTGGTGGGCAGGTTATCGATAGCATAATCGATATCGGCAAGCATATTGGTCATCACCAGTTCGCGCGAATCACGTGCCTTGTACAAGTCCGGGTCATCCGAAAACAACTCCTTGTCATACCAAGGCACATCGCCGAAACGCTTTACCTTATCATAATAGAAGTAGGCACGGAAGAAACGTGCCACCGCCGTATATTTCACAGCCGCCTCCGCATCTTCACATTTATCTACATTGCCCAGCAGCGTATTGACACTACGCAACGCCGTCCAGCTCCATCCTCCTCCGCTGGCAGGAACGATGCGGTTTTCTCCGCCCAACATCTCGTCGGAAAGTTCTTGCTGTACATACACATCGCTCTGCTCGTCATACGGAGATTTGTTCAGGATACTGTTATAAAAACCGTTGCTGAAAAGCTGCAGGTCGGTCTCGGTCCTGAAATAATTTTCTTCCGTTATATCACTCAAAGGGCTTTTATCTATCCAGTCGTCACACGATGAAAGTCCGGCAAACAATGCAAGCGCTATAAAGATATTTCTATTTTTCATAATCGTTTTTTCTCTTCTGTTTAAAAATTCATGTTAGAAAGTGACATCGATACCGAACAGGAATGACTTCTGCCACGGATAGAATGCATTGTTGTAAGCTCCGCTCCGGTCGATAGCTCCTTCAGGGTCGACATACTTCGAATGTTTCTTCAACGGAGACCAATAGCAGAGGTTTTCACCCGTAAAATATACGCGTACCGACTCAATGCCGGCTTTCTTCGTCCACTGCTGCGGCAAGGTATAACCTACGGTCAGATTCTTGAAACGCATGTAACGTATATTCTGCAAATAACGGTCGT
Organism: Phocaeicola salanitronis DSM 18170; assembly: GCF_000190575.1. Classification (NCBI taxonomy): domain Bacteria; kingdom Pseudomonadati; phylum Bacteroidota; class Bacteroidia; order Bacteroidales; family Bacteroidaceae; genus Phocaeicola; species Phocaeicola salanitronis. The sequence continues at coordinate 1,712,215 of NC_015164.1, forward strand.
TTATATTGCTCAGCACACCGCTTGATGCCGAATAAGCCATTGCACGCGGGAAATAAGCATCTGTATTATCTGTGGACCATACGTCTTTCAAGAAATCTTTCTGCAAGAAAGACAGGTACGGATAAGAGTAAGCTCCCCAGAAAGGCATGGATTCTCCGTCAGGATACCAGTAATGATTGCCCGTTCCCTGGAAGAATGCCGATACATCAATGCCGTTCCAACGCACGCTTGCCGTAATACCGTAAGAAAGCGAAGGCAACGAATTACCGAGTATCTTACGGTCGCCCGGAGCGTTCACATTATTGCTTCCGATATTTACCTTATTGTCACCATTCAAATCGACAAACTTCACGTCGCCTGCCTGCCAGCCTCCGGTTTGCCCTTTCAATACATAAGTCAAGTCTACTTGGTCGGCGTATGCCTGTGCTTCTTCATCGGTTTGGAAAAGCCCGTCGGTCACGAATCCCCAGATTTCTCCGATTTCCTTACCCTCATAATAATCTTTGGCAAAAGTCTTGTCCTTATTATCATACTTCGTAACAATGCTCTTGTAGTCGCTCAGGTTAACCCCGATGCTGTACTCAAACGGTTTGCCTCCCAGCGTCAACTGGTCATGCCAGTTCAAGGTGATTTCGTATCCTTTCGTACGCAAGTCGGCAGCATTCATCTCCGGCATACTCGCTCCATAGACAGAAGGCAGTTCCACACCGTCGGTCAACATATCGCGGGTATCACGTATATAGCCGTCTACCGTCAAGTTCAAGCGGTTGCCCAGCATCGTCAAGTCGAAACCGAAGTCCCATTGCTGGGCGGTTTCCCATGTCATGTCCGAAGCAATCGGAGCACCCAACGTAGAATATTTGGGCAATACGCTTCCTTCACCAAACGTATAATTCAGATTGGCGATAGATACCAGACGCGCGAAGGTGTAATAAGAAGATACATTCTGATTGCCCAGGCTACCGAAAGAAGCCCTGATTTTCAAGTTGTCAACCAAACGGCGTGCCGGAAGGAAGAAAGGCTCTTCCGAAATGCGCCATCCTACAGAAGCCGAAGGAAAGAATCCCCAGCGGTTGCCTTTCGCAAAACGGGAAGTACCGTCGTAACGCCCGCTCACTTCGAACAGGTAACGGCTCTTGTAATCGTAGTTGATACGGCCGAAGATACCTAACAAAGCATACTCGTTCTGTCCGCCGCCTACACCGGTAATGGTAGCACCCTCGGCATTCTGACCTACCAAGTCCAAGTCATCCAAATCGGCAGATACCAGGTTTTCGCCGTATGCCGAAATGTTTTTGCTCTTCCATGCTTCGTAGTTCATACCGGCTACTACGGTCAAATGATGCGCATCGTTGAACGTATCGGTATAATTACCGAAGATGTTCGTCGAATAATAATTGCTCGTATTCACCGATTCATCCAAACGGTTGGCACCGGCACCGGTAGCATACGAAAGCAGTTCGCCATCGGGATATTCACGGTAATACATCGGATTGGAACGGCTTGTATTGCGTGTCTGATACAAACGGTATGTGAAGTCGCCCGTAAAGCTCAGTTCTTTTATCGGAGAATAAACCAAACGGGTTGTATTCGAAAAGTCTGTACCACGCTCTACATTGCGGTGTGAATCTTCGCCCAACAGAATATGACGGCCATTAGCCACCTTATAATTCAGATAAGGTGTACTATACAACCACGAACCATCGGGATTCTTCTGCGGGAAACAAGCCAAAGCGTGGCGGGCACTGTATGCCAAGGTATTTTCTACACTTCCATCGCCCAAATAGCTGTATTGCGAACTGTAGAACGACGTATTGTTCGACATCGTAAACCACTTATTAATGCGGAAGTCAATCTTCGAACGCAAGTTGTATTTCCGGTACACATCCGGATTTTCGCGCAAGATACCGGTCTGCTTGTCGAATGAACCAGACAAATAATACTTGATATCGTCTTTTCCGCCGCTGACAGAAAGGTTGTGCTGCTGCATCGGACGATTATCGCGGTACAATTCGTGCCACCAGTCGTGGTTTCCATAATATACCCATTGGCGGCGTCCGTTACGTACGTCTTCTACCACCCACGGGCGGTCGGGGTTCTCGGTCTTGTCGTTCACACGGTCCAGCAACTCCTGCATGTCCTGGTCTGTATAATCGACATACAATGTACCCGAATTGGCTTGCCAGAACTTGTTGATAGTATATACCGACCAATAACCGGTCGTTTCGTAGTCGGTAGAAGTGGTAGGTGCCTGCCAGCCGAAACGGCCGCTATAATGCACCGTAGCTTTCCCGTCTTTAGCAGCTCCGGACTTGGTAGTCACCAAAATCACACCAAAGGCTGCACGTGCACCATAAATAGCGGCAGCCGATGCGTCTTTAATTACGGAGATTGATTCTACATCGTTGGGATTGATGCGGTCTATCTCGCCCACCGCACCGTCTATCAACACCAGCGGTTCGGCATCGTTGATAGAAGTCACACCACGCACATTGATAGTAGCCGAGCTTCCCGGTACGCCCGAAGAAGTGGTTACGTTCAAACCAGCCACCGTACCTTGCAGCATATTGCTGAGCGAAGTCGTCACGCGGTGTTCCAGTTCATCGCCTCCTACTGTCGCTACCGCACCGGTCAGGTTTACTTTCTTCTGCTTGCCATATCCCACAACCACGGTCTCATTCAACATTACGGCATCTTCGCTCATGTGGACAGTTACACTCGACTGGTCGGGAGCAACCGTTACCTTTTGCGATGCAAAACCGATATAAGACACATTCAAGACCACTTTACCTGCGGGCACTTGAATCGTAAACGCCCCATCGATATCGGTTATCGCTCCAATGGTGGCACTCTCTACCGCGACCGTCACCCCAATCAGAGGCTCGTCGTTCGAGTCAAACACTTTTCCCGATATTGTCCTGGTTTGGGCGGAAAGCGTCATCACACTTCCTGCCACCAACAGCATCAGGAATACAACTACTGATTTTAATGTTCTCATTGTTTATGAATTAAAGAAAAATGCGTATAATCAGAGATTCACAGTCTGCGAATAAACTTCGCCGAAACGGTTGGTAAACTCTATTTTGATTTGTCTGGCACCGTCGGAAGGCATGGCACGGAACAAGTGAGCCGTAGGTTCAGCCTTGCTGCGGTCTTTCAGTTGCGAAGCACGCTCTTCATCCGAACCGACAAACTGTTCCATATCACCCATCGGCTTGCCATCCTGATACCATACCACACGGCAAGCACTATCCCAGTCCCAGACATTGGCTACCACAAAACTGCTTTGAGCCGTAAACTCTCCTTTATTATATATACGGAACTGATAAGCGAAATCGCGGCGCGTTGCCTTGTAATGCCATTTCACATTATCGCCATCTACATCTACTACCATATATCCATTGGGCGCACCACACTGGTTTACCCAGCCAGCCCACCAGCCGCCACAGGCTGCGCCGATATTGTGCTCGTAAAGCGTAGGAGTCACTTCGTTGTTTTGGAAAAAATGCGTATGTCCTGAGAATACATGCACCTTATAATCTTTCAGCACCTCTTTCAGAGCGTCTGCGTTACGGACATTTCCGCCCGGCGACACTTTATTCCATCCCGGCGCATGCAGGTTCAAGATAACCAGACTTCCTTTCGGCACATAACTTAAATCCTTCTTCAGCCATTCCAACTGCTGCCCTGTAAGGCTTTCTACATAACTTTTCCCGCCCACATAGTTGATGTCTTTCATCGTTACAATGTGCGCCTTGCCGATATTAAACGAATAATCGGTAGGTCCGAAATAGCTTCCGTATACCATTTCACCGTATACCGGAGTGCCCATCGCCATATTGTGAAGGTCTTGGTATTGCTTATCGAAATCGTGGTTTCCGATGCATTGGAAGAAAACAGCACCGGTATTTTTTACCGACTCTTGATATTCATCGAACAATGGCATGTTGTCCCACACCAAATCGCCCAAGGTCATGGCAATCACTTCACGCGACTGCTTTAAAGAATCGATAACTTCTTTCAAATCGGGTACCGTTTCCTGACGCCAGCGTTTCATCTGACGGGCATTACGTACTTGCGGGTCGGATATAGCAATGTAATGGAAACGCTCTTCCACTTCTTTACGCTTCGCTAACACAAAGTCATGTTTCCCCTCTGCTTGTGCCAACGCACGCACCGATATATAATAATCTCCTGCCAATCCGTCTTGTTGCGGCAAAACGCACGAAGCAGGCACCGAAATGCTCACAAACTTGCTCCGTGTCGTATCCGACACCAAAGACCAAACTCCTTGCGCATCGGTCTTAGTAAAGCTGATGCCATCGTTCACTACGACACCGGCAATTCCCTTCCCGCTTGGGTCGGTCACCTTCCCACCGAAGTCGAACACTACTTTCTGGGCACTTGCGCTTAAACAGAAAGCACCCAGCATCAGACTAAAAATCAATGATTTACTTTTCATTCGTTCCTTTGCTTTGTTAAAATTAACTACGTTTTTGTTTTCGAATGCAAAGAAACGGCTTCTACACTTCAAAACAGATACAGCCCTGTTACATTAGCGTGAGAATGCAATTACAGAAGCAATACAAAAAATAAAAAAGATTATCCGGACAAAAAATAAAATGCGAACGCTCATGCAAGCTGAAGCGGACGGTCGCATCGGATAAGTCAGGCGGTCACGTTACACGACACGTACGCCCGTATTTTAAGGATATCGGGCATCCATGCGCGCTTGAAAGGTTCAGTACCGGTATTCAAAAAATGCGGGTGTGCCAGAATAGACAATTCTATTTTGACACACCCGCCGTCTGTTAATTTCTATGTCTTTATCAGATAGCGTTTATCTTACCTGCCCCCACCGAGGGTTTTCCATACCAACGAGCTGAACGCTGCACCTATAAACGGAGCCACGATGAAGAGCCAAAGCTGTTCTAAGGCTTGTCCTCCTTCTACCAACGCCGGACCAATGCTCCGCGCCGGATTGACCGAAGTGCCCGTTATCGGGATACAAACAATGTGAATCAATACCAATGCCAGACCGATAGCCAGACCGGCAAAGTTGCCCGCCCCTTTCTTTTCATCGGTAGCACCAAGCACCACCAACACAAAAATAAAGGTAAACACCGCTTCGGCAATAAAAGCCTGAGCCATCTCGCCTTGGTCGAACGAGTTGGCACCCGATATGGTGGGTCCTCCATGACCGCCCGTAGAAATCAACAGCACCAAAATCAACGAACCGATGATGCCGCCGATAATCTGGAATATCATATACATCAACGCATCACGGCTGCTCATGCGCCCCGACATCCACACCCCCAACGTTATAGCCGGATTGATATGGCATCCAGAAACATTTCCTATGGTATAAGCCATAGCGACCACCGACAAGCCAAAAGTCAAGGCAACTCCGATTGTGCCTACTCCTGTACCCAGTGCGTCCGCCGCATTTCCGGCAAAAACCGCACTTCCGCATCCCATCAGGACTAAAACCATTGTCCCAATCATTTCAGCCAAATACTTTCTCATAAATGCAATGATTTAGGTTAAACATCTAATTAATCGCCTCTAATTTACAAAAAATATTGGGATTTATCATAATTTGAAGTATATTTGTAATGAAGTTTAGGCAAAGCCCCTTTTAAGAAAAGAGATTTTCAGCTTATAACCGGACTATTACACCTTAAAAACATACAATTATGAACATGCAAAGTATTGGCGAAAGCGCAGGTATCATCTGGAGATTGCTCTACGGTGATAATCGGAAATGGGAATACCAAGAATTGAAAAATGCAACTGGATTGCGTGACCGTGAACTGAATGCCGCTATCGGATGGCTGGCACGAGAAGGAAAAATCCAATTTGAAGAAGGCGACCAACAGCATGCATCTGCATTATACATCGAACTAAGCTATTATATCGGATGAATAATGCCGTTTAAAGAAAAAGCGCGATGAAAAAGAGAACCTTTTTCAACGCGCTTTTTTAATTCGCAAGATTTTACTTATTTCAACTTAACAGACAATTCACCCTCTTCCTCTTTCGTTTCAATCTTGTCTTCTCTCAACAACCAACCCAATCCTAAAAACAGATCTTTATCTGCTTTCAGCTTAGCTGCTTTCTTCAGCTCTTTTTGAGTCATTCCTTTTTCTTTTCCATTCAGTGCTTCCCAGATTTGTCCGGCGATAACACCTGCTTTTTCTTTTAACATAATCTTTTGCTTTTAAATCGTAAAACTACTCTAACTCAGAAAAGTCTGTATAATCGATGCAAAAATACAGAAAAAAACGTCCACTTGTGCTTTTTTAAAGAAAAACTTTTGGGTTATCTTTCAAAAAATGAACGAGAAACACAAATTTCCGTCATTTTCTTGTAACATTTATTTAACAAGCTTCCCCTGTTCTTCCAAAAAGTCACCGAATATCCGCGCCGCCAGCTCTATCATGCGAGGACAAGGGCGCTTGGCATAATACTGCGGCGTGCGCTCTTCGGGAATGGCGCTGACCGGCTCTTTTTTGGTCAGCCCTAACAACTCTCCACAACACAAGGTGCCGGTCTGCTCCTTGAACTTTGCGGCAAGTTCCTGCACCAAAGCATAATTGGCAGACTTGCCTGCACGGTCTGCCCCTACCACTGCACTACGCTCCAGCCCCGCAAGCAAAAACATGCCACATGCGGCTCCACATGTCAGGCGCATCCGCCCGATTCCGGCTCCGAACGAGGCCGACATCCGGAACGCCTGCTCGGGTGTAAAGCCATACAAGTCGGCGTATGCGCCTACCACCGACTGTGCACAATTATATCCTTCCTTGAATAAAGACACCGCTTTCGCTATCCGCTCTTCTTTCGTCATGCTTAACCCTCCAATACATTATTAATAGGTGTACCGTTCATCCATGCTTTCAGATTCTCTACCACCTGCGCCATAAGCCTTTCCCGGGCTTCATGAGTAGCCCACGCTATGTGAGGCGTAATGAAACAATTCTTTAACTTCAAAAGCGGATTTCCCGGCGAGGGCGGTTCGGACGAGAGCACATCCAGCCCTGCACCAAGCAACTTGCCGCTCATCAAAGCCCGCTCCAACGCCTTCTCGTCTATCAGGCCTCCCCTGCCCGTATTAATCAGAATCGCTCCTTGCTTCATCAAGGATAAACGGAACGAATTCACCATCTCTTTGGTTTCGGAAGTCAAGGGGCAATGCAGGCTCACGATATCGCATGTAGAAAACACATCATTCAGCTTCGCCTTCTCGTATTCTTTCGGCAATTTCATATTCATATTATGCGGACAAACCACCACTTTCATGCCAAACGCCGAAGCCACCTTAGCCATAGCCTGACCGATATGGCCGAAACCGATTAATCCGATACGTTTCCCCTTCAGTTCTATCAGAGGCGTGTCGCGATACGAAAAGTCAGGCTGGGCACTCCATACCCCATTTTGAACCTCACGCGCATAATGACCTACCCGAAGCGCAATATTCAAAATATGGGCAAAAGCCATTTGCACCACCGAATCGGTACTGTATGCGGGAATATTGGTCACTACAATCCCCCGCTCGCGGGCAGCATCCAAATCAACGATGTTATATCCTGTAGCCAATACGCCGATATATTTCAAGTCGGGCAAATGCTCGATTGCAGAACGGTTGAGCACCACTTTATTCGTCAATACCACTTCGGCTCCTGCGGCTCTCCGCACCACGTCCTCCTGCGCCGTACGGTCGTGCACCGTCACCTCTCCCAGTTCGTTCAATTCTTCCCAATCCCGTTCGCCTTGATTCAAGGTATATCCATCCAATACTACTATTTTCATACATTTATTCTTTAATTATTCTTTAAATCTTTCTCCCCATAACTGCACCATGCGGTCCTTCAGCTTCTGTTCAGCCGGATTCTCTTGCGCATGCCAGAAACGTTGTGCCTGAATCCCGTCCGGCAAGAATTGCTGCACCACAAAATGGTCTTTATAATCGTGTGCATATTTATAATTCCGGGCATATCCCAATTGCTTCATCAACTTGGTCGGAGCATTCCGCAAGTGCAAGGGAACAGGCAAGTTCCCTGTATCGCGCACGGTTTCGAGCGCCGCATTGATGCCCATGTATGCCGAATTGCTCTTCGGGCTTGTCGCAAGATAAACCGTAGCTTCCGCCAAAGGGATACGCCCTTCGGGCCAACCGATTTTCATCACGGCATCGAATGCCGCATTTGCCAAAAGCAAGGCGTTGGGGTTCGCCAAGCCGATATCTTCGGATGCCGAGATAACCAGACGCCGGGCAATGAACGCCGGGTCCTCGCCCCCTTCTACCATGCGTGCAAGCCAATAAAGCGCTCCGTCCGGGTCACTTCCCCGAATGGACTTGATGAAAGCCGAAATGATATCGTAGTGCATCTCCCCGTCCTTATCGTATGCCAACGGATTCTGCTGCAAACGCTCCACCACTTTCTCGTCCGTAATCACAACCGGCTCCGAATCGTCCGCCTCTACCACCAGTTCCAGAATATTAAGCAACTTCCGCGCGTCACCTCCCGAATAGCGGAGCATCGCATCGGTCTCTTCCAGTTCGATGTGTTTCTCCTTTAATATACTGTCCTTCTCCAGCGCGTGATGAAGCAGTTCCAGCAAATCGTCTTTCTCGAGCGGTTTCAACACATAGAGCTGGCATCGCGAAAGCAGGGGACGGATGACTTCGAACGAAGGGTTCTCCGTAGTAGCTCCTATCAGTGTCACCACTCCCGTCTCTACCGCTCCCAGCAAGGAATCCTGCTGGGACTTGCTGAACCGGTGTATCTCGTCGATAAACAGAATCGGGCTTTGGCTGGAAAAAAAACGCCCGTTACGAGCCTTCTCTATGACATCCCGCACTTCTTTTACTCCCGAAGTGACCGCACTCAACGTATAGAAAGGAACTTCCAGCCGGTTGGCTATAATCTGAGCCAATGTAGTCTTCCCTACTCCTGGAGGACCCCATAAAATAAAGGAAGAGATACGCCCGGCGTCAATCATGCGCCTCAATACAGCCCCCTCTCCCACCAAATGCTTCTGACCTATGTAATCGTCCAACGTCTTCGGACGCATCCGCTCTGCCAATGGTTGTGCCATAACTCAAATTTTAAATCATACAAAAGTAGCGATTTTCGTAAATCAACAGATAAGGTTGAGGAAAAATTTATAAAAAAGCGCAAACATACGGGCATAAAAAAAGCCTCTTTTCACAAAGAAGCTTTTTTAAGTTTTCAATAGGTATTAGTTTTTTTTAAGGTAAAAAGATTGTTTTCAGGATAACGCTACAAAGGTGAGGCCTTTTTTTGAACTAAACAAATAAAAAAGTATGTCTTTCAACATGTTTTTCGATTTTGTTTCATTTTTCTTTCTTTGCATTCTTTAAGTGCCTTACCCCTTATTCATGCTACAAAAGTAATAAAAATTCACTAAAACCAAGTCATTCCGCTATCATATTCTGTTAAAAACGTTTCATAGCGAAAGAATCTTCTTCTCTACGATTAAGTCTTCTTTCGTCATCCGAGGCGAAGGAATGTTGCACATACGGATAATATCTTCCGCCTGACAGGTATAATCGTAGTATGCCTTTTCTTTTTCATCCAGCACCTCCGGAGCCTTCAGTTCTCCCTTCAGTTTCAAAAACTCGTCGCGCGCTATGCTGTCCGAATATTTTACAAAAAGGATGCGCCGCGCCACGGGATTGTAATTATAGTCGAAACACATATACAGGCCGCGCAAGAAAGGCGGACGGTCGTACATCGGAAGCTTCAGGCAAATGTAGAACAAAGAGAGTTGGGGCGAAGGGTTCTCGTTGAACATCAGGTACAGGTGGTTGAAGCCGTTCATCAAAGCCGTACCCCAATGGGTCACCCCATACGCATTGTTATGCCCCACCTCCACATAATTGCCGTTCTCGGCAGGGGCAATCAGGTAGGGTTCAATCTTCAGGCTCCGGCTCCCCGACGAAATGCTATAGCTGATGTAAATGCCGCTGAAGTTGAACACACGCCCCATCGTCTCCTGCACATTGTTTTCCAACTGTACGAGAAACGGGCATCGGGCATCTTCCGGAACCGCCTTTGCCTGATAATCCGTGGAGAACAAAGAGTCTTTCAATCGGGCAAGCGAACCGAGCAATTTCTTTTTCGACACATTGTTCACCCACACCAGCGCATTGTTCAACGCCTCTTCCTCGCCCATCCCTTTCTCGCGGTTCTTGAAATAAGCGGGAAGCACCGTCGAATAAATAGCCGACAAGACGCTGGGCGAAAAGCCTGCCCGTTCCGCCATGTCCTTCATCTTGACGCCTTTCTGGCGCAAGAATGTCATGCGGTCGTATATTTCTTTTAATTCCTCCACAATAAAAACAGGGTTTGGGCACGAAGTTAATCAAAATTCTTCAAATATCCGCCCCGAATCATGCAGATAGTTGCGTTGCCCGATGCATATAGCTGCACCGGCATGTGCCTGTATATGCAAGTTTGGAAGACACGAAGCGTTACAATTGTTACAAATGACAATTACAAAAGTGTATTTCAACAAGGCGATTCCAGATTCCAATGAGGGAAGACTGACACAACATAAAATTATATATTATATATATATTATAATATATATAATATATAATTTTTAAAGAAGAAGTTCGCGCCATCGGCTGGCTTACATGAAAAACGGTTTTCAATTAATTGTAATTGTAACAATTGTAACGCTTCCTCATATTACAAACCGGTTTCATTTCCATGTCAGTGTGATGTCTATTTTGTAAAAGAACCGTTTCAGGAATGTTTCTGAATTGTTACACGAATATGATTCCTGCTTTATTCATTTTTCCCTTGACGGCAAGGCCCTACTTTTGCACCGGAATCAAAACGAGAACAGAAACATGAGAACTCAAACACAAACCATACCCGGAAACAAAAAGCCGATGCCCGACTGGCTCTTCGTGCTTTGGGCAGGAGGCACAGCCCTGCTTTCCTATTCCCTGGCCTATGCCCTGCGCAAGCCTTTCACGGCGGCAGAGTTCGAAGGGCTACAAGTGTACGGGATGGACTACAAGATAGCCGTCAGCATCATCCAATTGCTGGGTTATGTAAGCGCAAAGTTATTAGGCATCAAGTACATTTCCGAATTAAGACCCGAAGGACGCCTGAAGTTCATCATCGGCTCGGCGGCTTTGTCCGAAATCTCGCTCATCGCTTTCGGCGTGCTCCCTATACCTTATAATATAGTGGCGCTCTACTTCAACGGGCTTTCGCTGGGCTGCATGTGGGGAGTGATTTTCAGTTTCCTCGAAGGGCGGCGCACCACCGACATCCTTGCCAGCATCATGGGCGTAAGCATGGCACTCAGCTCGGGCGTGGCGAAATCGTTAGGCCTTTATGCGCTCAACCAGCTTCACGTGAGCGAGTTCTGGATGCCTGCCCTCATCGGAGCCGCGGCTTTTCCCCTGCTCTGCTTCACCGGATGGATGATGACCCGCTTCCCCAGACCTACGGAAGCCGACATCGCTTCGCGTTCAGAACGCGTCACACTGAACGGGCACCAGCGCTGGGCATTGTTCCGCCGGTTCATGCCCCTGCTCATCCTGCTTTTCGGAGCCAACCTCCTGCTCACCGTACAACGCGACATCAAGGAAGACTTTATCGTATGCATCATCGATGTACAGACCATCTCTTCGTGGGCATTCGCGCAAATCGACTCGATAGCGACCTTTGTCCTGCTGGCTGTATTCGCCTTGCTCGCCACAACCTACAATCACCTGAAGGTGCTTTGCATGTTATTGATACTCTCTACATTCGGTATGGGAACCTTGGCGTTCTTAGGGGCGACCGAAGGAAACGAGCATATCCCCACCACCATCTGGCTCTTCCTTCAAAGCCTTTGCCTGGACATCGCTTACCTGAGCTTCCAGACCATCTTCTTCGAACGCTTCATCGCCTGCTTCAAGATAAAGGGAAACGTGGGGTTCTTCATCATTACCATCGATTTCGTAGGCTATTTAGGCACACTCGGCTTGTTGCTCTTCAAGGAATTCTGCGCCTCTCACATCGACTGGGCATCCTTCTACAACCACATGAGCCTGTTCATCGGAGTGGCATGCTGCCTTTCCTTCATCGCCTCGCTGATTTACATGATTTATGCCCGGAAGCGCAAGCAAGGCCCCCTGCCCGAAAAGGCGGAACAACCTGAAACAAGAAAGAATGAAAAAGAAAATAATATCTACTTAACAACTTCTGCTATATGAAAAAGATTGAATGTGTGATTTTAGACTGGGCGGGAACCGCCGTAGATTATGGATGTTTTGCACCGGTATCGGCTTTCATCGAAAGCTTCCGAAGCCTGGGACTCGAAGTGAGTGCCGCCGAAACACGTGCCCACATGGGGCTGACCAAGATTGAAGAAATCCGTGCCCTGTTCCGTATCGACCACGTAAGCCAGGCGTTCCGCGAAAAATACGGACGCGACTATAACGAGAATGATATCCAATCCTGCTACGCCGAATTCCAACGTTTGCTTTTCAGCACCCTGCGCAACTATTCGGGTCCGATAGCGCATGTAGTGGAAACCATCGACACCCTGCGTGGCATGGGCATCCTGATAGGCTCCACCACAGGATATACCCAAGAGATGATGGACATCGTCATCCCTTCCGCCGCCGAGCAAGGATACAAGGTAGACAATTGCGTCACCTCGGACAACCTGCCCGCCGGACGCCCTGCACCTTATATGATTTATAAGAATATGTGCGACCTCGCCATTCCTTCCCGCTTCTCGGTATTGAAATACGGAGATACGATTTCCGACATCAAGGAAGGCGTGAACGCCGGTGTATGGAGCGTGGGAGTCATCTTGGGAAGCAACGAACTGGGACTGACCGAAGAAGAAGTGCAAAACATGCCCGAAGAAGAACTGAAAGCACGTATGCTCGAAGTAAGATACCGCATGTATGCCGCCGGAGCACACTATGTAGTGGATTCCATCAAGGAACTTCCTGCCCTCATCAATGCCATTAACGCACGCATGAATAACGAAACACTTTAATAATTGAATAACATAATACGTTAGAACTTTAATACCCTTAAAATATGAGACCGTATTTATTATTGACCCCCGGACCGTTAACCACAAGTGAAACCGTAAAAGAAGCCATGATGAGCGACTGGTGCACGTGGGACGAAGACTATAACGTAGGCATCGTGGAAGTAATCCGCAAAGAACTGGTAGAATTGGCAAGCAGCCGCCCCGAAGAATATACCGCCGTACTGATGCAAGGAAGCGGAAGCTTCTGCGTAGAAGCGACCTTAGGCTCGGTCATCCGCCCCGAAGACCACCTGCTGGTTGCCGCCAACGGCGCATACGGCAAACGCATGGGGGTAATAGCCGACTATTATCACCTGAACTATCACCTGATGAAGTTCGACGAAACCCAACAGGTAGACCCGGCACAGGTAGACGCATACCTGAACGAGCATCCCGAAGTGACACACGTATCGGTAGTGCATTGCGAAACCACCACGGGTGTGCTCAATCCGCTGGAAGCCATCGCCGAGGTTGTAAAACGCCACGATAAAGTGTTGATAGTAGATGCCATGAGCAGCTTCGGGGGAGTACCCATCGATATGGCGCAATTAGGCATCGACTTCATGATTAGTTCTGCCAACAAATGCATCCAGGGCGTTCCCGGATTCGGATTCATCTTGGCACGCCGTTCGCTCCTGGAGCAATGCAAAGGCGTAGCACGTTCGCTCTCGCTCGACCTCTACGACCAATGGGAAACCATGGAAAAAGGACACGGCAAATGGCGCTTTACCTCGCCTACCCATGTAGTACGTGCCTTCATGCAAGCCCTGAACGAACTGAAGGCGGAAGGAGGCATCGCCGCACGTCATGCCCGTTATAGTGAAAACCACCGTACACTGGTAGAAGGCATGCGCTCACTGGGATTCCGTACCCTGCTGCCCGATGAAGCACAATCGCCTGTCATCACCTCATTCTATTATCCCTCGGCAGATTTCAACTTCAAGGATTTCTACCAAAAGCTGAAAGCGAAAGGCTTTGTCATCTATCCGGGTAAAATCTCTCAAGCTGATACCTTCCGCATCGGAAACATCGGCGATGTATTCCCATCCGATTTCACACGCCTGGTAGAAGCCATCAAGGAAATCCGGTAATTCCCCAAAACGGATGAATACATCAAAAGGCTGTCTCAAAATAAAGAACGACTATTAAAAAGTAATGTCATCCTGAGCAAAGCGAAGGATCTCGTATGCATCAACTTCTGTTTTCGAGATCCTTCGCTTACGCTCAGGATGACAAAATGAAAGTTGATTCCAATTTTGAGACAGCCTTTTGAAACTTTATGTCACCCTTATAACTGAGACAAATACAGGTTCGTTTCTTCAAGATTAAAGCAATTGGCATCCCAAGTCTCACCGTCTTCCAGCCCCAGCCATTCACGCATTTCTTGAGCCTCTTCTGATTCCGGGTCTTCTTCCAACAATCCCTTCATATATTCATAGCCAGGCACACCGCCACAATCTTCCGGAGGACAAGTTCCCTTACCTGCCAGACAACGGGCATGCAAGAGAGCCTCATCGGATACGGCCTCCAATTTGATCGTATGTATCCAGTCATCCCCGAAGTCGTACCAATAAACCAGACTTTTCGAGGAATCTTTTCCCCAAAAAGTACGCAATTTCAACTTACTTGCATCTTTTCTTGGAACGAAAGAGAAAGCATCCATCTCATCCGGTTCGGATATATAGAAAGAACCGCCGTAAGCTTTGTCGGAAAAAGAATACAAATGCGCGTTTTCCCACCCAAAGGCTTCTTGGATTACGAAATGGAATTGCTGGAAAGTAAAAGAATCCGGTACCAATATCCGCCTCCATACAGGCGGTTTGGTGATACCTTTAATCTGAATTTTAAATTGGTAAGTCATGAGCTATGTATATTTTTGTTTGTTCATCCTCTGTTTGCCACTTCACTATGCCACCCCTCAAGAACTGCAAATATACGAAAAGATTTTAAATTCTTTTCCGAAAACATCAACAGATTCACTTTCCATATTCCGGTTCCGGCCATTCTTGTTCACATGGCATATTCATGTTCCAATTCGTTCACGATAGCTTTATTGATGAAGTCATTAATAGTAGTTCCGCTTCCGGCTACAGCCTCGGCCACACGTGAATGAAGCTCCGAAGACATTCTTACGATAAGTTTTCCACTATATGGTTTTTCCGGCTGTACGCCCCGTTCCTTACACCGCGAAAGATAATCGTCAACGCCTTCTTCAAAATCCTTACGAAGTTCGTCCACGCTGTTCCCCTCATACAAGATTGTTGCTTTATGCAATCCCTGTACTTTACCGAATAAGCAATTGTCTTCCGGGCTGAACTCTACAGATCCCGAATAGCCCTTATATTTAAAGAATCCCATAAATTATTTGTTTTTAGATTGTTCGTATTTTTCTATTAACCTGTTTTTCTGTATATGCTCTACAATACCTTTTATCACGTATGCCTTTAATATGCTTCCCGGATGCGGCTTGTGTAACGTGAAAGGAGCATCACCTTCCGGGTTTACAAATTCAACACGTGAACCTGATGTGCTTCCTTTATTGTTTTCTGTATATCCGAATATGCCGAACAACCTTTTAGCTTCATCATAAGTGAAGTCTTTCGGCTGTGACAATATACGGGCAATCAATTTTTCTTTAGTTCCCATCCTTTTATTATTTGAGTGCAAAGATACTAAATTTGATACTAAAAGCAAAATATTTCGTAGATATACTATGCCCAATAGATTTATACTTCACAAAGAGGATATATATGCAAATCCTCAATATAGAAACTCTCCAAATGCTTTTTCTAATTACTCGTAATAAATCATCCCTTCCTTGAACACCAACGTATGAAGCTCCGGCGAGTCGCATGGCACACCGACATCCCTATACTCTACCGTGTTGGTCTGTAACGTAAATATGGTTTCATTCCCTTTTTTATCTACATTATTAACATAGGAAGGTCTGTCAAATACCAATGAGGCATTACCATTTTTCAAAACAAGTATAGTCAGGCGAGGCGGTTGGCTCATTATATAAGTGCCGATAAACAACAATGCCATGGAATCCTCACCCTGGTCTATCTTATAATAGAAAGACGTTTTCCTGACATCACCATCAGGCTCATCCGTCAGGTATCCCCAACCTTCGTTGTTTTCCAAACTACATATTTCCTTTCCTTGGCAGCTTATACGAATGATATGTATGTCTCCCGGATCATTTTCCCAATTCTTGTATTTCAAGCATTCTATGTCGTATCTGTCTCCATTAGACGTATATTCGCTTTCATCCAACATTCGAATGTAAGGAGAAGTATTCTTATACTTCTTAACCGGATATGTTTCGACATACTTCCTTTTGATAGTGATATTTCCATCAGTGTCCATATCAAATACTTGCTCCTGTCCATAACTCAACATAGCAGATGCCCAAAAGAATACTAAAATCAATACCGTTTTCATCACCTATACATTTATCCAATAAAAAAACACAACACCATACAAAGATAAGGCTTTCTTTATCATTTCATCCTGACTTGGCATTAATATTCCGGTTCCGGCTCTGCAGCTATTATAGGAATTTCTTCAGGAAATTCATAACGGACAATGGAGCGGTCTTTCAAATAAATATGATTCAAGGTATATGCCAAAGACTCTAATGTTTCATTTCTTTTCGCAGGTTTCAGCTCACATTCCCACACGGTAATGCAATGCCAGCCCATCCTTGCCAGTTCACGTTGCTCCCGCTTATCGCGTTCTTTGTTCCGCTCTATCTTCGCTTGCCAATACGCAACATTCGTCCGAGGCAAATGCGAATACCTGCATCCTTCATGCCCGTGCCAAAAACAACCATTGACAAAGATAACCGTCCGATACTTCCGCAACACGATATCGGGATGACCGGGCAAACGGGGATGGTTCAGCCTGTACCTGAATCCTCTCGAAAACAGATACTTCCTGACTATCATTTCCGGCTTGGTATCCTTGCCGCGGATAGCAGCCATACACCGATGACGTTGTTCTTTAGTTAGTTTGTCCATTGCATATCATTTCTGTCCCGAAAGTTACGCCAATTCCAACAATATTACAAAATAAAAGCACAAAATATGGCATTATTCAAATGTTTTTAATACTTTTGCTACTCATTTATATAACACAACCATGAGCGACAAAAGTAACATCCAAGGCAGAGCTTACGAATTTATTTGCTTACTTACTCTTCAAGAAGAGACAAATAAAATCCGTCCGGCAAGAATCGTTACAAACAGCAGTTATTATGCTGCTCAACGAGCATGGAATAAATTAACTACCAATATACAGAATATCTATAAAACAAGTGCGTACGCAGCTGTTGCCAAAATATTCACATTAGAACCACGGATTATCGAAAAAGGGGAAGATGTATTGGAATTATTGATACAAACCGATAAAAAAGGGGAAAGCGGAGATGTACGTGACATTTTAATTATACGCAACCGCATCCATTGGGAAATCGGATTAAGCCTAAAACACAATCATTTTGCCGTAAAACATAGCAGGTTAAGTGACCGGTTGGATTTTGGCAGCAAATGGTACGGCATACCTTGTTCACCAGATTATTGGAAAGAAATACGCTCTGCATTCGACTATCTGAAAGCCTGCCAAAAGCGACATTTGAAATTTAAAGAATTGCCAAACAAAGAAAAAGACGTTTATATCCCGTTGTTGAAAGCATTCATCAATGAAATCAAACGCCAATATGCAGAACATAAAAACATTCCCGGAAAGTTAGTCAAATATCTTTTAGGGGAATATGACTTTTATAAAATTATCAGTATCGACAAAGAGCGGAATACAAAAATCCAATCTTATAACTTACACGGTACATTAGGGTCGGCAAGCCAAACGCAAAAACCTGCAAAAATCATCCCCATAGTGTCTCTGCCTACCCGAATTGTTAATTTAGATTTTGTGCCAGGAAGTCAAAATACAGTTGAACTCTATATGGATGAAGGCTGGCAATTCTCTTTCCGAATACATAACGCAAAAAACGATGTTGAGCCATCGCTAAAATTTGACATTCAAATAATCGGTATGCCAATAACCATCATCACTTTAAATTGTTTCTGGAATTAATTATGATGACATTAATTAGTTTATTCTCCGGAGCCGGAGGTCTGGATTTAGGTTTCCATTATGCAGGATTCAAAACGATAATCGCCAATGAACTTGATGCCAAAATATGCCCAACTTATCGGATAAATTTTCCTGATGTTAAACTGATAGAAGGAGATATACGGAATATCCCATCTTCTGAATTTCCTGATGGCATTACCGGTATCATCGGCGGTCCTCCTTGCCAATCGTGGAGCGAAGCCGGTTCTTTAAAAGGCATTGAAGATGCTCGCGGACAATTGTTTTATGAATATATCCGCATACTTAAAGATAAACAGCCCCTGTTTTTTGTAGCAGAAAATGTATCAGGGATGTTAGCCAAACGCCATTCTAGTGCAGTAAGCGGCTTTATGAAACTATTTGATGAAGCCGGTTATGACGTAAATCTGAAAATGCTGAATGCCAATGATTACGATGTTGCCGAAGACCGAGACCGAGTTTTTTACATCGGATTCCGGAAAGACTTGAACATTCACGATTTCAAGTACCCGACCCCGCTTAAACACAAACCGACTTTACGTGAATGTATTTGGGATTTACAAGACACAGCTATTCCTGCACGAGACAAAAACAAAACGAACGGAGATGCATGCATTGTGCCCAATAATGAATATTTTACAGGAGCATATTCTCCTATATTCATGTCGCGCAACCGAGTTCGCTCATGGGACGAACCCGGTTTTACGGTACAGGCAAGCGGACGGCAATGCCAACTGCATCCTCAAGCTCCTAAAATGATTAAAGTAGAGAAAAACCTGCAAAAGTTCGCAGAAGGATACGAGCATCTTTACAGGCGAATGAGCGTCCGTGAAGTAGCACGCATACAAAGCTTCCCGGATAGTTTCAAATTCATTTACGATGACGTAAACTACGGCTATAAGATGATTGGCAACGCAGTTCCGGTCAACCTGGCTTATCATGTTGCCTTACAAATCAAAAAAACATTGATAGAAAAAGGTGCCATTCAACCTGGATAAAATGACATAATTGTATGAAAGTAGCTTCATTCTTTTCAGGTTGTGGCGGATTAGACCTCGGTTTCGAACAAGCCGGAATAGAAGTTATTTGGGCAAATGACATCGAGGCTTCTATACATGAAACTTACCAGTACAACCATCCGAATACCATTTTATGCAAATCAGATATTCGGGAATTACATGCCTCCGACATTCCTGATTGTGACGGATTTATCGGAGGTCCCCCTTGCCAATCATGGAGTGAAGGAGGCAAACAACTTGGCTTAAACGACGAGCGCGGAAAGCTATTCCTTGATTATGTCCGGTTAATAAAAGAGAAGCAACCTAAATTTTTTGTTATCGAAAATGTTAAAGGTATCATCAGCGACAAACATCTGCAAACGTTTTTATCTTTTCTTTCTATTCTTGAAAAAGTCGGTTATATTGTAAGCTATGCCTTATTGAATGCGGCAGATTTCCGCATTCCTCAAGACCGTTACCGGGTATTTGTCGTAGGATTCCTAAAAGACTTGAATTGCAATTTTCACTTTCCACATCCTTTACAGAATGCTCATATAACTTTACAGAAAGCGATAGGAGACATCAATGAAGTCCCTCGTTTTTATGCAGATGGCGACACCGTAAACCAAACATACGGACGTTGGCTTAACCATGATGTTTTCACAGGACCGTTTGATGCAAAGTTCATGTCACGCAATCGGGTACGTGCATGGAATGAAGTTTCATTTACTATTCAGGCACAAGCCAAGAACTGTCCTTTACATCCGCAAGCTCCGACCATGAAATATATATCCCCACACAAACGTATATTTGCAGTCGGATATGAGCATTTATACCGCCGGTTCAGCATAAGGGAATGCGCCAGAATACAAAGCTTTCCCGATAGTTTCCGTTTCTTTTACAACGACATACAAGAAGGTTATAAAATGGTTGGCAATGCCGTACCTCCCCGTTTGGCTAAATTCATAGCCCTGAATATAAAAAACGCCTTCACTTCTATCCATTCAGCAGAAAAAGAATTCGTATTAGTAGGCTACTATAAGGATGAAAAACAATTGCATCTGACTTTGCAAAATAAACTCTATTATGTCCGTTCTGGATTCAGGCGCGGTGCTCTGCAAATGCCAGTAGGCATGCCCGTTCCCGCCTATCTGTTATTGCATCACAAAAAAAGCCGTTTCTTATACAAGCTCATTCCTAAATCCCCTTCCTGCGTAACAGCTGCAGATTTATCAGCCAAAGGGTTCTCTCCATCTGGCAATGAATACCTGACATTCGGATTAGAAAATACAAAAGAAATTCATATCAAAGACTTGAACCTACAAACCATTCAACTCCCTAACGGAAGGAACGCTACATTCCCTTATATAACTGACATAGAAACACTGAGGAAAGAATTGAAGTAACCCCCAATGCCTGCGTTTTCCTCTGATACTCTCATGAAATGTCAAGCCCCGCCACCAAGTGTTATGCTTGAACTGCGGGGCTTCTTTCATATCAATACCAACCTTTTTTTAATTCAACTACTTTTTAAGGTAGATTTCGCTCTGTACCAGCTTTATTCCGATAATCTTTTGGGGAATCGTTGTACTGCTTTTGGAACTCCCGGTAAAAATAAGACTTATTGGAAAAGCCGGCACGAAACATGACTTCAGATACGGTAATTTGTGTGGTGCGCAACAATTTGGCGGCATAGTCCAACCTGATTTCCCGGATAAATTCACTGGGAGTCTTATCCAGCACTTCTTTCAGACGACGATAGAAAGTGGCTTTGCTCATTCCCAAACTTTCTGCAATCCAAACAGGGCTCAAAGCCTCTTCATCAATATGTTCAGTAATAAGCCGGTAAACGTTTTCTATTAGTTCTTCATCATTAGCATGTAATGTCTTTCCGTTTTTGACTTTAATGGATGATAAGCTAGAATAAAAATAATTACGTAAAGACTCCTGTCTGGATATCAGGTTCTCGATGGTCGATTTGATTTGAAGTGGATGGAAAGGCTTTGTCAGATAACTGTTGGCACCCAGGTTACTCGCCTTTATCTGATCTTCAACCGAGTTTTTAGCAGAGATGACGACCAATGGGATGTAGCTAATGTTCGGATCGCTCTTGACAGCCTGAATGAAAGTAAAACCATCCATTCCATTCATGATGATGTCTGTAAGAATGATGTCTGGATGAGTTTTCTTTATTTTCTCCAATGCCTCTTTGCCATCTGCCGCTTCGAACACAATGTATCCCTTTAGAATATCGCGCAACAAATCCCGCAGATGTGCATCGTCTTCTACTATTAAGACATTTGCGTATTTTCCATAGAAGATATTGTCTTCTTTAGGGCTTTCCTCCATTGCTTCTTCGACTGGCGTATCCAACAGGAGAGAAGCAGTTCCGGCTGGCAATGGAGGGATAATAAGCTGGAACTGAGTATATTTTCCTACAATACTTTCTACCGAAATCTTGCCACCTAAAATACCGACTAAGCGTTTGGTTAAATTTAGTCCGATGCCGTGGCTCATGGTGTTGCCTGCATCAGAGGAAGCCGGAAATATCTTATAGCGGTCAAATATCTCCTGCATCTGTTTTTCGGTCAGCCCATTTCCCGAATTGCGTATCTTAAATAAGAGCGTATCACCATTTTCTTCAGTGACCTCTATCCATACATATCCCGAACGTGGAGTATATTTAAATGCATTTGACAAAAGATTGAAAAGTATTTTTTCCAGCGAATTACGATCTGAATATAGGGAAAAATTCTTGTCAATCTTTATTTGAAAGTCGATTTTGTTTTCCTTAAAAATGTCGACATAATTGTCGGTGACCGCAAGTATCAACCGCTCTACATCAATGGTTTCAGGACACAAATCCAAGTTTTCGTCACCTGCTTTCCGGAAGTTTACCAGTTCACGGATAAGCCGTTGCATACGTTCCGCATTATTTTTTATAATGGCAAGATATTTGTGCATCTCTTCGCTTAATCCTTTTTGTTCCAACAAATACTGCGCAGGGGTATAGATAAGAGTAAGAGGAGTGAAAAACTCGTGTGCTACATTGGCGTAGAAATCCAGTTTTGACTCGTACAATTTTTGTTCATGTTCTTTTTCCATCCGTGTTATCAGAATCTGTTTGCCGAGCCGGATACGTCCAATAATAACATGCCTGGCAATGTAGGCTATAATAATGCAGAACATAACATAAATGATGATAGCCGGTATACTGAACCACCAAGGATGATTTATTTTTATTGTCAGTTTATATAGATTATTCCCCCAAACTTTGTCACCGTTAGTAGTTTTTACTTCCAGTTTATAAGTTCCGGGAACCAATTGTGCAAAGCTGATATTAGGATTGTTTCCCAAAAAAATCCAATCAGAAGAAATATTGCTGAATCGATAGGCATATTCACAATTTTCGTTTTTTATAAAATCTTTTGTCAAGAATTTCAAGACAAAAGAACGTTCATCATAGTTTAGCTTCAAGATACCGTTTTTTATACGTGAAGGAATATTTTCATTAACATTGAATATTTTCAATTCATCCAAGACTATGGTTGGATTGAATGTGCGCAAATGGATGTTTTCAGGATTGAAATATGTGAAACCGTTTGCTCCACCAAAGAAAAGCGTATTTTTTGAGTCGCAAAAATAAGACCCATCGGCAAATTCGTCATTATGCAGACCGTCATTAAATGTGTAGTCGGTTATGTTTCCCGTAGCTACATCCAATTGAAAAATACCTTGGTTAGTACTTGCCCAAATGTTGCCTTTAGGGTCTTTCAGTATGCCGTGAATGGTTTTGTTTATCAGTTGCTCGGCATATTGTTCCATCAAAACCTTTCCTTTCCATTGTAATCTGTTTAAACCATAACTTGTGCCTATCCAAAGTCCGTCAGGATTTGAACATAAGCATAGAACATCATTGTTCGTAAGCTGTACGGATGTATAAAATTCTTCTAAGGATTCTATTTTATTGTTTGATAAGTCGATACGGTTGAGTCCTCCACCACGTGTCCCGAACCAGACGTAATCTCCAGAAGTATCATCGGATATGGTATATACGATATCGTTGTTCAATGGAATGTCTGCTACTTCGGAAGTGTATTGCTTGAAACCTGACACTTTGTATTTGCCTCGCTCTTTTGTCAGATTTATCTTGATAAGCCCATATCCGGATGTTCCTACCCACAACAGCGAATCATGGTGAGTAAAGCAGATACTGTATACCGATTGGAAGACTGGGTATTGTTGAGGAATATATAGTGGTTCAACCTTTTTTTCCCCTGCATATAAAATATCAATACCTTTACCTTCGGAACCGATAAAGATATCGTTATTGTGATTCTTTTTCAGAGCATAGACCGACATTGATTTCAATCCATGTGTTTCATCCAGAAATGAATGAAATTTCCGGTTCTGCTTGTCGAACAATTTGATACCACTACCTTTGGTTCCTACCAAAATGCGTTGGCTTTCATCTTCGGTAAAACACCGTACGGGATTGTCTGTCTTCACGGTTGAAAACAGAACTTCATAGGGATATAGTTGGATAATTCCTTGCCCGTCTGTACCTACCCATCTGATTTGTTGGCTTCCATTATAAAGGCATAATACAGAGGTCTGTTGTGGTATATCTGTTAATTGCTGATACTTTCCGTTTAATGAATCGTAACATATACACCCTCCTCCGATAAAACCTACATATAATTTTTGGTTTTCTAAAATGGCGCAAGCCGCTTCCTTATCTGTTTGCAGGTTGATGGTAGAAATGGTTTTCAGTTCTTTGTCGAATATGGAAACCGTTTGCGGAGTCAACGCAATCAGATGTTCTTCTGACAGCAATATACGGCTGACTTTTTCTAAAGGAAGTTCGTTTAAGGAGGAGCTTCCCTTTATCAGTTTATTGATATGGGAAGCCGCCTTTATATGACCGGTATTTGTAAGGAATATCACATGTCCGGATTTATCGATGAGAAAATCTGTAAACTCGGCACTAGAGGCTGCGTTCAAAGTCTGTGGAATATATTCGTCTTTATCTGCGTGATATAAGAATAGTCCGCGTCCTTTTACGAAACAGTAAATATCTCCGTCCGGTGTTTGAGCCAAAATATAAGAACGTTCCTGTTGAGGTATTTTATTACCTAAATAATAGCGTGTGACCGTTCGGGTTTGTTTGTTTAATTTATTGATGCCGTTGTCTGTAGCTATCCATAGGTATTCGCCAGATTCAATAATTTGACGAATGACATTGTTACTTAGGGTATTGGGATCTACTCTGCTGTACCTGAAAGAAATGAAAGAACGCCCATTATAGGCATTAAGTCCGTCCCACGTTCCAATCCAAATAGTATGTTCTGAATCTTCTATAATGCAATTGACCGAATTGTTGTTCAATCCGTTGATGTTTGATAATTGTTTGGAAACATAAGTATCCTCACTATATGCCGGATATGCAATTATCAGTAGTAAAACAAGTAGCAGGTGATATGGTAAATGTTTATTTTTCATGGATGCAGTCATAGTATAAGATACAAAGATAGTGTTTTTTCAATTTCTTTTGTCTGATAAGACATAAAATTGTTGAGCCGAAAAAAGAATGTAGTGTAGAATGACTAAAACACAGCTTCATAAGACACAAAGCAGTGTTTATACTCTGCGCACTTATGCAGCTGTGTTTGATGGATGTAGGGATTATATATGCACCGGCCGATGGAAGTATATGCATTGGCAGGTACATATATAAGCAACTGCAACCTGAGATAATTATCAATATCCCGGATTCTGAACTAATATACCGTTTGTCCGATCGATTTCACCTTGCGGTACAGGAAGCAGGTAATCACGCGCATCATCAAAATTTCGCCCTTTAGAGGTGTCATATTTTTGTGCATACGCATGCATCACTTCACCGAAACGTTTCTGACGCATCAAGTCATCCCGGCGCCATCCTTCCATAGCCAGTTCACAACGGCGCTCGTGCCAGATGATTTCACGCAAACGACTTTGGTCGGTCACCGTAATGTCGGGAAGGGTGTTTGCTGTAGTTTGAGGCACATATACCTGCTTATCCCTGCGCGGGTCTACGGGGTTGGTGTTGCGTGCGCGGCTTCTCACTTGATTCAAATACGTAAGAGCCTGTGCCGGCTTTCCATTCTCATTCAAGACTTCGGCATAGAGCAACAAGATATCGGCATAGCGGATCATTCGGATGTTATAACTGATCATCCATGGATCAAATCCTACTTTATCAGCCGAAGGTACCGTCATCTTGTAATCATGAAATCCTGTTTCAGAACCTGAATTGTCTTGTTCTTCTGTATCTCCTGCATATCTGTCACCTGTCCGGGTGAAAATGTAAGTGATGCGTGGGTCATCGGCATCGAATGCGTCATAAAGATCTTGTGTAGGGACATGGAAGCCATATCCTTGGTAAGATGAAGAGCCTCCGCGGCTGGTAAAATAGTGAGGCACATTCGTACCTGTGGCGATATTCCGGTCGTATACTTTATTGGGTATCTCGAATACCGATTCAGAACCGTTCTCATATTCAGGACGCCAGTTCATCCCATAATCGGGCAAAAGCTGGTAATCTCCATCTGTTTCCACCATTTCGTGCAAGACGGTTTCCGCTGATGTGAAATCGCCACGGAACATATAAGTTTTGGCAAGCATTGCCTTGGCGAATCCACGTGTCAAGCGGTAGGCATCGGCTTCGTCATATTCTCCTTTTGCAGGGAGCGTGGAAGCATCTGTGAGGTCTTGTATGATTTGTGTATATATGTCATCTTCCGAGGCACGGGGAATGGTTAATACCTCGGCCGGCAGCATAGGTTGGGTGAGCAAGGGAACCCCTCCGAAAGTCGTAACCAGGCAATAATAGCCGAAGGCACGCAAGGCTTTTGCTTCCTTTGCGTAGCGTTCCAGCAGGTCTTTGTCGCCTGCTGCATCCGGTGCGTGATAGATAACATCGTTGCATCGGTTAATCAGGCGGTAAAGAATTTCCCAGCGCCGCCCTACTTCTCCATTAGTCGTATAGACGGTGAAGTCGGACAAATCACGCACTTCCGCACGGTCTCCGTCTCCGTTCCCTCCTTTCAGTGCATCATCGGTGCTGCAATCGCCTACGAAGTAATGGTTCAATGCATATTCGTTCCACGTGGTGCGTAATTGCAGATAAGCACCGGTCAAAGCTTGTTCAATTTCAGAGTCGGTCTGGTAATAGTTTTCACTGGTTGTCTTTCCATAGCTGGGTTCATCCAACGAACAACTATGGAAGCTTATGCCTGCCAGCAGACAAGCCAATAGAATGATATTTCTTTTCATAATTCTCATGATTGATTAAGGTTTAGAATTGTAAGTTAACTCCAAAAGTAAATGTCCGTGAGCTGGGGTAATGAGTATTATCCACACCCATATCCAGCGGATTGTCTACGCCAATTTCAGGGTCAAGTCCACTATATCCGGTCAGGGTGAATACATTTTGCCCGCTCAGGTAAAGGCGGCAACTGGAGAACAGCTTGGTCTTTTTGCAGATGTGTGAAGGCAAAGTGTAGCCTATCTGCATGTTTTGCAAACGTAAATATGAACCGTCTTCTACATAAAATGAAGAAGCACGCATATTGTTGTTGGTATCAGAGTTAGTGATACGTGGATATTTAGCATCTACGTCTCCATCTGTCCGCCAGGCATCGGTCCAGGCTTCTGCCAGTGCGTTCTGGCTTCCGGCTGCAGATAATGTTCCTTTAGCTGTGTTCCAGATATCATTACCAATGGTTCCTTGGAATGCCATGCTTACATCGAAGTTCTTATAGCTGAAACCCAAATTAAATCCATAAATCAGATCCGGATTCGGATTACCGATGAAAGTACGGTCTTCGTCATCGTTCAGTTCGCCGATGCCATCACCCAGTTTAGCGAATTTGAAATCACCCGGCTGTGCATTGGGTTGGATTTTGTTACCTTCCTTGTCCACATAATTATCTATTTCTTCCTGGTT
The DNA here is from genome assembly GCF_000190575.1 of Phocaeicola salanitronis DSM 18170. Classification (NCBI taxonomy): domain Bacteria; kingdom Pseudomonadati; phylum Bacteroidota; class Bacteroidia; order Bacteroidales; family Bacteroidaceae; genus Phocaeicola; species Phocaeicola salanitronis. The sequence goes on from NC_015164.1 coordinate 1,739,401, forward strand.
TTGGAAGATACCGATTTGCTTGTATCCCCAAAAACGCCCGATAGGACCTCCTACATAGGTACGTGAGTTGCTTCCGCTCAAATATTCAGAAGTCAGCCGGGTCACTTTGGTCTTGTAAGTAGACATATTCAACCCTATGTTGTAATTGAAATCCTTTCCGATATGGTTACGATAATTCAGTACCAGTTCGAAACCGGTATTTTTCAAGTCACCTGCATTGAAGAAAGGACTATTGGCAAAGGCTCCAAATGAAGGTATAGGCATTTGCAACAACATATCGCTGGTCTTTTTTACATAGAAGTCCATAGTAACATCCAGACTTCCGCGGAAGAATGACATATCCAGTCCGACGTTGGTTTGCTGGCTGGTTTCCCATTTGATATCCGCATTTCCTGTATAAGTAGGCACATATCCTTGTGAATATCCGTTTCCGAAATACCACTGGTTCTCATTATTGGTACCGATAAGCGTGAGCGGAGCATCGCGGTCAATGCGCTGGTTTCCGTTTTGCCCCCAACCGACACGTAGTTTCAAGTTGGAGATGATATTCTCGATATGCCAGTTGCGGAAGAATGTTTCGTTATTGATTCTCCACCCCAAAGATACCGAAGGGAAATATCCCCAACGGTTCCCTTTGGCAAAGCGTGAAGAACCATCGGCACGAAAGTTTACCGTAGCCAAATAGCGGTCATCATACGAGTAATTAATACGTCCCAGATAAGAGAGCATGGCTGAAGTTTCTTTTCCTCCAGAAGTCTGATCGCCCACGGTCTGTGCATCAAGGATGTGATAGATGTCATCATTTCCTAACGCACCACGTTTGAATGCATTAATGCCTTCTGAACTATTCTTTTCATAAGTCATGGCAATCATGGCATCCAAGGTATTCTTTCCAAAAGTCGTGTTATAGTTCAAGCGTTGTTCCACTAAATAGTTGAACACGACCGAGCTGTTATTAGTCAACTGGGTTTCGGTCTGGTATTTGCTTCCCGTATTGGCAAGGTTGTCTTCCGAAAATGTAGACTGGTATGCCGGACGGAAATCCTTGAATACATCGTGATTGCGTTCAAAACTATATTGTACGCGATAGGTTAATCCTTTAAACAACTTCACCTGGGCGAATACATTTCCGAATACATTAAATTTGTCGTTGTACCGGTCAGGTAATTCCAACATCGCTACCGGATTCGGATCAAACGACCATTCGGTAGGCGCATATTTGTTATACTCATAATTGGCAGAAGAAGGGTCTACCAGCGGATTGATAACCGGTGTAAACGGATCGGCCTTTTGAATGAAGTCGAACGAAGGAATAGCTCCAGCATCCCGTTGCTTGATTTTAGCGGCATTCAAAGTAGTTCCTACCGTAATGTAATCGTTGATGTCATATTCTTGATTCAAACGCAAGGACAGGCGGTTGAATTCAGTGGTAATGATGGCACCTTGGTCTCCTACATACCCTAAGCTTACAGAAGTCCTCGATTTGTCCGTTCCTTTACGGATGCTGATGTTGTAATTTTGGGTGAAAGCTGTGCGAGTCACTTCGTCCCACCAGTTGGTATCATAGCCTTTGTGGTACTGGTTGGTAAACTTTTCCTTCTGGCTGTTCTGGAAATTAGCATCGTTCTTGTAGGCTTCCATGATGAAATTATAGAACTGGTCACTATTCATCATATCAAGTGCCTTATAACTGTTCTTGATGCCGACATAAGCATCCAAGGTTACGGTTGTTTCCCCCTTTATACCTCCTTTAGTGGTAATCAGAATAACACCGTTTGAACCTCGTGATCCATAGATAGCACAAGCGGATGCATCTTTTAATACTTCGATCCGATCGATGTCTGCTGGGTTTAAGCTGCTGATATTATCCATGAATTGACCATCGACAACATAGAGCGGATTATTGTCATTGACCGTTCCTAAACCACGAACACGGATGACTGCATCCGAACCCGGTTGTCCGGAACTGGAAGCGACAAACACACCGGCGGCCTTTCCTGTAAGCAGTTCAGACGCATTTGATACAGCATAGTTTTTAATATCCTTGCTGCTGATAGACGCTAACGAACCGGTCAAGTCGCTTTTCTTTTGTGTACCATAACCGACTACTACGATTTCATCCAGTTCATTGTCTGTTACCAGCTTTACGTCATATGTTCCGCTTGCTGATATGGTAAGTTGTTCAGTCCTATATCCAATATAAGAATAAGAGACTTTGTCAGACGTTATTTCAAACATATATTTGCCATCCAAATCCGTAATGGCACCATTGGTAGTTCCGACTTCTATGACAGAGACACCAATTAGAGGTTCACCTGTAGAGGCATCATACACAGTTCCTGAAATTTTCTTTACGTCTTGTGCCCATGTTGTAAATGTACCAACCAAGAGTAAAAACATCAAACTTAATAAATGCTTATTCATAGTTTTAAAGATTATTGATATGAAATGATATGTTGCTTGTTCGCTATAATCTGATTATCGACCACATTTAACTTCGTACCTGCCGGAAGAATGACTATGACGCGAGCACTTTTGGCAGGAATACTGATTCCACCCTCTCCAGATACATCCTTTGCCACATATTCCTTTGCCACGATATCGAAAAGATCACATGGAGTTGAACTTCGGTAAATCACCGATTTCGTTTCACTATAAGGGTTATAATATAAATAAGTAGGATACGGACGGGCTGCATAAAAGTCGGTAGCGTTACAGTCCAACTGCAGAATTCCTTCTACGTTGGTCGTATTGACAATAGCTCCCAATATACCTACCGGTGAAGAACTGTACACACTGAACATACTTGCTGTGGGATTTCCCTTAATCCATTTCGGCCCGTCACCTATGGCTACCGGTGAAACATCTTTCAGTTCTTTCTTTCCATAATCATCGTGTTTCCGCAATCCTTCGTAAGCAATGGTATTGTTGGTCATGTCCTTCAGCTCGGGCGCCCATTGATGCTGTTCGTCAATATACCCCGGATAGAAGAGGCGGCAGGCACTGGCGTTGTTCAGCATCCATTTGCCTATAGCACAGGCATATTGAGGCTGATATTTTACCAACGGGATAAAAGGCCATGCCGGTTTGATGCTGTTCATCAAGAAGGCATATCCGCCACCGTCAGTGATGCTTCCCTGCAAACCGCTTACGTCATAATCACCCCATTTGCCGACAATAATACCCCAGCCGGTTCTTCCTGTCGGACTTTTACATCCGTCGAATACCCAATCGAAAAGCTTACCGATATCATAATGCGTACCCTCCGTTGCATTCAAGTAAGCAGCTGTATATACGCCCAACGGCAACAAAGCTTCATAGAAACGGCTTTCTTTCTGCGACAATAAAGCTTCTATGGCACTTTTGGCATGTTGCAGGTAACGCGGGTCACCGAATTTGCGGTAAGCACTCAGCAATACGTATGCATGTCCTCCTGCCGCATCCTGCTGCAAAGGAATGTGATTGACACCGCCCTGCATCTTTCCGTAATCGAAATACGAAAAATCATAATTGCCGTTCAATACAGAATCAGCTTTCACAAACTGTTCGGCAATGCTACGCTGGATTGCTTCAGCACCTTCTACATCGGGAAATACGTCGCACACGGCATAGTAAAGTGCATTGGGAAGCACATCGTACCACCAGTCACGTCCGTATCCTCCGCCTTCCATACCTACGGAAGAGGTGGTGTTGTTCATCACGATGTTCCAACCGGTATCCGAATTGAAATAGTTTTGAAGCATCTTGACGTAATTGTATCCATCCTGATTAGTCTTGTCAATACCGACCAGACCGGCTCCCAATACAGCAGCCAACGAATTGAGGCTTTCGTGAAACTCACCGTGATTGGCTTTTGGACCTTGACGGATATCGTTGATTGCCGTATACAGACCGAAAGTCGTTTGGTCTATATTCCGATGCGCATTGTCCAACCAGATCAGCGGTCCGGTCTGGCTCTTATTATTCCAGTCAAATACAAAGCGGTCGAAATCACGTGCTTTCTGTTTCCAGTCTATCATTTGGTAACTCTCCGGCATATCGGGCATTGAGTCCACCCGATGGATAGCGACCTGTTCTACGGGATTACCCCACGTCTGTTTCTCTGTACAAGCTGTGCTCAAAGCCAAAAGAACACAGGCTCCCATGATTTTACCTTTCATAAGTTCTTCAATTAGTATCAGTATGTTTAATAATGTTTTTCGCCAACGGATAAGCCAGCAGTTGCAGTCCGGCTACCACAATGAGCGCATATTTCAATGCAAAGTCCTGTGAAATACCATATGCCAGCACAAGGAAAAGTATCAATCCGGACGCTCTTCCTAGAAAAAGTCCGAACTCATGGCTTAGAATATAGGCGTATTCATTGCGCTTTTCTATCTTTGCCACCACATCTATCGTCCTCATCATGATAGGGAAATAAGCAAGATCGAACAAAGGCTGGAAAATCACCTTACACAGGACAAACAAAATTACACCGACCGCCGAATACAATAAACCATTCAGCAAGGTGCCGATGAAAAAGAGTACCAGCCCGCTTACGAATATCTTAATGCGATCTTCCGGACGTGCGATACGTCCCAAGATATAAACCAATAGGGCGGTCAATGCACCACTTACCCCTTGAATGACACCTAAAATGCCTTCGTCACCCACAAGTTTCAATACAAGGATGGCAGGAGCTGTAACCAAGAATCCTTGGACCATTCCTTTAAGCGCTGCCATAGCCAACATTTTTTTCCATAACCGGATGAACTTGAAATATAAGAAATTGGTTTCTCCCGGATTCTCGAAATTTCCTTTCCATAGCACACAACATGCAATGATTGTAATAATGACCACTGCAAGCGTTACTACCTGATAGGACTTGGTAATGTCAAACGCAATGCCCAAAACTTCCCTGCCATCCATCAAGCTGATGAAAGCGCCGATGACCAAAGGCACGCCGATAGATGACAATGAAAAGAAGAACGATTCCAGTCCGAAAAAATAATTCCGGTTATCATCTGTAGTATTGTTTAAAGCAAGCAGGTAACGGTTCGTCCAAAAGAATCCGGATGCCGCACCCATGAAGAAACCGGCTATGGCAAGTTCTGTAAATCCTAACGATTTGATGGTCATCATCAAATACATAGATATGCCACTAACCAAAATGCCAGCCGAATATAGTGCCTTAACACTGTATTTCCTTAACAAAAAACCATTCAGCAAAGAAGTAGTCACTATGCCTATATACATTGCCAATTGGTAAAAAGCCACCATAGCCGGGTCGCTGGTGCTACGCATAACGTAGGCACCGACAAAGATTTCTACAACAGGAAGCACCAATGCGTAAAACATATTGGTAACCAAAAGAATACGCATATTCGGTTCCTGTTGTTTGAAAAACTGATATTCTTTAGCCAGTTTGTTCATTGGGCTGTCACATTTAAGGTTTTCAATATCTCCTTAATTGAAAGTTCGGCACGACAAATCACTTCATCGCTGGCGCCATAATACATGGTAATAGTATCCCCTTCCACCAAATGTCCGTTGGTAAAGACTACATTACCGAAGAATCCGGTCTGCTCATACAAAGCAATGGGTTCCATAATAGGTTCTTCACTGCGTGCCAGAACTTTAGACGGGTCATTCAAATCGAGCAAGAGTGCACCTAAACAATATCTGTGATTGAAATCAGCACCGTGATAGATTTCCAGCCAGCCAGCCTCTGTTTTAATGGGAGGGGCACCTGCACCCACGCGTGCGCAATCCCACATTCCTTCACGGGTAGTAGCCACACACTGATGATTGCCCCAGTGTTTCCGGTCGGGCGATTCAGCCAGCCAAATATAGTTTCCACCCAGTTCCGGACTGCTGGGACGATGAAATGCATAATACATATCATTGATTTTCTCTTCGAACAAAGCACAGTCTTTGTTGTGCGGCGGGAAAATCATGCCGTAACGGTTAAAGCTTTTCCAATCGTTTGTGTGCATCAGCCCTACTCCTACAGCTACGGAAGACACTTCGGTAAAAGTTAGATAAAAGCCTTCGGAAGTAGTAGCTACTCGGCAATCTTCAATTCCGAATGCTTCCAGTTTACCTTTTCCAAAGATAGGCGGATAGTCGGGCTCATCCTGAAAATGAATCCCATCCGTACTTGATACCAATCTCAAATACGACATAGTGGTCAGGTAATTTTTCCCTTGATAGCCGATAACCCGCGGGTCGGAAGCATCCAGTCGGGGATCATCTTCCGCAAACGACATAATCTTAACTTTTCCTTCTTCATCATAAATAGGAAAACTGATAATGCCTTTTTGCTGTACCGGACGTTCGGCAACACGGAGCAACAACCACGTCTTACCTTGATACTTAAAAACTCCGGGATTGAGTAAGCAAGTAATTTCCATCCCTTCGATGCCTGCCTTCAAATTCTTGGGAGAAAGCAGCGGATTGTGTTCACATCTTTTTGCTATATCCATAGTATTGTTGTTTAGAAATAATTGATTGTTTTTCGGCTGCAAAAGTATAGTCAAAGGTCAATCATCCCGTTCACTATGTTCTCAATGTGGTATATAAATGTTGTAAAACATATAGAGAGAATAAAAATGCAAACAAATATACAATACATTAATAATCAGTAAATTACAACTAAAATACAGGTATATTATATTCTCAAAAAGGTATATTATAGTCTTTTGAAGAATAAGAATATACAAATTATGACTTGAAAGGGAAAATCTGACACATTATCAACAACCTTAAAAGTCCTGTTATTCCAGAACAAGAGAAAGGGTCGGTTTGATGTCGGTTGCTGAAATTTTCTCATTTTCTCCCCCAAACATTTGCTTTCGCACTTGGTTTGTATTATCTTTACAGACGTTTCAGTTCTATATTCCATGGGCTGGAACGTATATTCCACGCCTTGGAATGTATATTCCAGCCCATGGAATGTACATTCCGCGCCGTGGAATGTAAAATATATATTGCCGGAAACAGATTATAAACCTTAATATATCATATTATCATGGATGCTCTTTATGATTTCTTGCCTGTGCCTTCTGCCAATGCGGAAGACACCACACCACGCCTTTACCCTAAAATCGTGTCGAAAGGGACGGTTACGTTCGAGAAGCTGACCGAACAAATCGCCAACCATTCGGGACTGACCAAGGGGACCATCCTTGCCGTGATGGATGAAATAGAATATTGGACCGCACAATACTTGTCGGACGGATACCGGGTGCAGATAGGGAACATCGGCACGGCTTCGGTCTCGCTCAAAGCCAATACGGAGGTGTACGACCCCTCGGACGTGCATGCCCAGTCTATCCGGTTCAGTAAAGTAAGGCTCACGGCTTCGAAGAAATTCACCAAGCAATGCCAGGGGAACGTGCTCCGCGCGCCTTCCGGAAAGAAAATCTTACGGAATCCCAAGGTGCATTCGGAAGAAGAAAGGCTGCAGCTCCTCCAGTCGTATCTGGAAAGCCACGCCTATATCACCCTGAAAGCATACGGCGAACTGGCAGGACTGCCCAAGACCACCGCCTGGCGCGACCTGAACAAGTGGACGGAAGCACACCTTATCGGCATCGAAGGACGCGCGCCGCACCGGGTGTATGTGAAGCTTCCGTAAGACCTGCGCTGCCCCTACCGTCCCGTGCACCATAGAAGCATCACGCATTTTATTCTTTACATTTTTCTATTTAGAAAAAGAATCACTATTTTTGCAACCGATAAGTGTAAAAACAAGAAAGCGCTATGACTGAAATGAATGCAACGGAAAGTTCAGAAAAGAAAAGCCTGAACTTCATCGAACAAATTGTGGAGAAAGACTTGAAAGAAGGCAAGAACGGGGGAAGAGTACAGACCCGGTTCCCGCCCGAACCGAACGGATACTTACACATCGGACATGCCAAAGCCATCTGCATGGACTTCGGCATCGCCAAGAAATACGGAGGCGTATGCAACCTGCGCTTCGATGATACCAACCCCACGAAGGAAGACGTGGAATACGTAGAATCTATCAAGGAAGACATCCAGTGGCTGGGATTCCAATGGGGAAATGAATATTATGCGTCCGATTACTTCCAGCAATTGTGGGACTTCGCCATCCGCCTCATCAAGGAAGGGAAAGCGTATGTGGACGAACAGACCTCGGAAGAGATAGCGGCACAAAAGGGTACGCCGACCCAGCCGGGAACGGAAAGCCCGTACCGCAACCGCCCCGTGGAAGAAAGCCTCGACCTGTTCCAGAAGATGAACGCCGGCGAGATAGAGGAAGGCAAGATGGTGCTCCGTGCCAAGATTGACATGGCAAGCCCGAACATGCACTTCCGCGACCCGATTATCTACCGTGTGGTGAAGACCCCGCACCACCGCACAGGTGATACATGGAAGGCATACCCGATGTATGACTTCGCCCACGGGCAAAGCGATTATTTCGAAGGGGTGACCCACTCGCTCTGCACGCTGGAGTTTGTGCCCCACCGCCCCTTGTACGACTTGTTTGTAGACTGGGTGAAAGAAGGCAAGGACCTGGACGACAACCGCCCGCGCCAGTACGAGTTCAACAAGCTGAACCTGAGTTACATCCTGCTGAGCAAGCGCAACCTCTTGATTCTGGTGAAAGAAGGGCTGGTAAACGGATGGGACGACCCCCGTATGCCGACCTTGTGCGGATTCCGCCGGAGAGGATATTCGCCCGAATCCATCCATAAGTTTGTGGACAAAATCGGATATACCACCTACGACGCGCTGAACGATTTCGCCCTGCTGGAAAGCGCGGTACGTGAAGACCTCAACGCCCGTGCCACCCGTGTGTCGGCGGTGCTGAATCCGGTAAAGCTCATCCTGACCAACTATCCCGAAGGGCAGGTAGAGGAAATGGAGGCCGTCAACAATCCTGAAGACCCGAATTCGCCCGTTCATACCATCGAGTTCAGCCGTGAACTCTGGATAGAGCGCGAAGACTTTATGGAGAACGCGCCGAAGAAATACTTCCGCATGACGCCGGGACAGGAAGTGCGCCTGAAGAACGCGTACATCGTGAAATGTACCGGATGCAAGAAAGACGAAGACGGAAATGTCATCGAGGTATATGCCGAATACGACCCGCACACCAAGAGCGGCATGCCCGAAGCCAACCGCAAGGTGAAAGGCACCCTGCACTGGGTGAGCTGCAACCATTGCCTGAAAGCGGAAGTGCGCCTGTACGACCGCTTATGGAAGGTGGAGAACCCGCGCGACGCTATGGCGGCTATCCGCGAAGAAAAGAACTGCTCGGCACTGGAAGCCATGAAAGAGATGATCAATCCCGACTCGCTGAAGGTGTTGGACGAATGCTACGTGGAGAAGTATCTTGCCGATGCCAAACCGCTCGATTACCTCCAGTTCCAGCGCATCGGATATTTCACGCCGGACAAGGACTCTACGGCTGAGCATCTTATCTTCAACCGTACCGTATCATTGAAAGATACGTGGAGCAAAATCAGTCAGAAATAAATCATGAGGGACTAGGTGCCAGGCAGTAGATACCTAGTCCCTAAATACAAAACCAGACACAACATGCAAGAAGATCCAGCTTCTGTTTTCAGCCAACCCGAATTTAAAGCATCCCTCGCCAAATATGAACAAATGATTCAAGACGGCATTCATGTCTACTTCGAAGCAGAAGAACTTACCTTGATAGCCGAATACTATGCCAATGCCGGAGACATGAAAAGTTCGGAAGAAGCCATTGATTACGCGATAAGCCTCCATCCGGAAAACCTTGACGTGCAAATTTACAAATGCCATACCTTGTTCAGCCACAAGAAAATACAGGAAGCCCAACAATTGCTTTATTCCTTGCCGGACCAGAACGATTATGAGGTCCGGCTGCTATACACCGAACTGGCATTGATACAAGGCGATGCGGAAAAAGCAAAATGCCTGTTCGAACAATGCTACGAAGAGAATCCATACATCGAAACATTGTTCGACATCGGCCAGCTGTACCTGGACTACCGGATGAAGAACGAGGCTTATCCATGGATATTGAAAGCGTTTAAGCAAGAGCCCGAAAATCCCGAAGCCATCGAACTGATGGCTTCCTTCCAGTATATGTCCGAAAACTGGCCTGAAGCGGAAAAGTTATACAACCGCTTGCTGGACGAATTCCCTTACAATACAGACACATGGCTGAACTTATCCAAATGCCATTACCAGCAGGGACAGATAGAACAAGCCATCGAAGCGCTTGATTTCGCTCTTGCCATTGACGACACCAGCCTGTTCGCCCGGGAACTGAAAGCGCATTGCTACCTGGATCTGGGAGAAAGCGAAAAAGCCTTGCAGTGCCTCGGCTATATCGAGTCGCATACGAAAGACAAGCCCTATATCTGGGATATCCTGACACGCGTCCATTTCGAGTTAGGAAACTATGAAGAAGTATTGGAGTATAGCGATAAACTGCTTGCCCAAGGTGACCTGCCCAAAGAAAGCGACAAGACAGGCGACATCTACTTTCTCCGCATAATGGCATATATGTTCACCGGCGGGGTAGTCGATGCCACCATGACCCTTCGCGATTGGTTTCGCATCGACACGGAGGATTACCGGGCTTACATTCTGGAAGGGGAACTGCTGATGCAGCTCGAAAAGTACGAGGATGCGAGAGACTTCTTTACGCATGCCATCAAGATTTGTCCCGACCCCAAAGCGGCGTTTACCTACATCGCCACAGTCTTTTTCCGGAATTCTTTTTTCCAGGAAGCCTTGGATATCTATCAGGAACTGGAAGCATACAATCCCTCCGATACAGAACACTTCAGCTATTCCATGGCTTATTGCCATTTCCGCTTAAACCACAAGGAAGAGATGCTCATGTATCTGGTGCGCGGAAGTGTCTATACCCCTGAAGTCATGAAAGGCCAAGGCCCGGATTTCGACTTGGGTTATGACGAGATATTCTTCCGCCTGGGGGCAGATATTCTTCATAAAATAGAACAAGGCGAAATAGACCCTACGCCTTTTTTGAACAAAAAAGCATAAAACCGGAAGCAAAACCAAACTTTTTCTGATAAATATTTGGATAATCCGAACAAACGCTTTACATTTGCGAAGCAATAAACACAAGAGAACATGAGAAATTACACTACACATCGCCATCATCATTACCTGACGTAAACATACGGTGGGCTGAAGGGTCGTGTAAATTTCTTTATAAGATAATAGGCTTGCCGTAAATGCGGTAAGCCTTTTTTATTTCAGGAAAATCACTAAAAAACACATACGATATGTTAAGAATTGCCGTACAATCGAAGGGCCGCCTGTTTGATGACACCATGGCTCTGTTAAACGAAGCAGACATTAAAATCTCTACTTCCAAACGCACCTTGCTTACCCAAGCAAGCAACTTCCCGGTAGAAGTGCTCTTTCTCCGCGACGATGATATCCCTCAAACCATAGCCAGCGGAGTGGCGGATATCGGCATCGTAGGCGAAAACGAATTTGCGGAACGAAACGAGAAAGCCGACCTCATTTACCGCCTCGGATTCAGCAAATGCCGCCTCTCGTTAGCCATACATAAGGAAGAACCTTACGAAGGGCTTTCATGGTTCGAAGGCAAGAAGATAGCCACTTCTTATCCGGGCATCCTCCGGAGCTTTCTGGATAAAAACAACATCCGGGCGGATATACACGTCATTACGGGGTCGGTAGAGATTGCACCGGGAATCGGGCTTGCCGATGCCATCTTCGACATCGTAAGCTCCGGCTCTACCCTTATCAGCAATAACCTGAAAGAAGTGGAAACGGTGATGAAAAGCGAAGCCGTACTCATCGGTTATCCCGGGCTTTCGGAAGAGAAGAAAGAAATTCTCAGCCAGCTCTTGTTCCGCATCGAAGCCGTAAAAGCCGCCGAAGAGAAGAAATACGTATTGATGAACGCACCTACCGACAAGGTGCAGGAAATCATCGAAGTGCTTCCGGGCATCAAGAGCCCTACCATCATGCCCCTTGCCACCGAAGGCTGGAGCAGCGTACACACGGTGCTCGACCAGAAATGTTTTTGGGAAATCATCGGCAAGCTGAAAGCGCTCGGCGCACAAGGCATCCTGGTATTGCCCATCGAGAAAATGATTTTGTAAATGAATCCAAGAAATTAAGCACCATGAACATTATCCGTTATCCTGAACGTGCCGAATGGAACAACGTGCTGAAACGCTCGGCACTACACACCGAAGACATACGCCCTGCCGTACAGGAAATTATCGGCAAGGTACGCACGGAAGGCGACCGTGCCTTATATGAATATGAAGAAAAGTTCGACAAGGTAAAGCTGGCTTCGCTTATCGTGACTCCAGAAGAATTTGACGAAGCCGGAAAAGCCCTCGAAAGCGGACTGAAGGAAGCCATCCTGCGCGCCTTGGAAAATATCCGCGCCTTTCATGCCGCACAAAAGTTCGAAAGCAAGAAAGTGGAAACCGTTCCGGGTGTGACCTGCTGGCAAAAGGCGGTTCCCATCGAGAAGGTAGGGCTGTACATCCCGGGCGGAACGGCTCCCCTCTTCTCTACCGTCCTGATGCTCGCCACTCCGGCACAAATAGCCGGATGCAAGGAAATCATACTCTGCTCGCCTCCCAATACGGAAGGAAAGATACACCCCGCCATCCTGTTTGCGGCGCAAGCGGCAGGCGTAAAAAAGGTGTTCAAAGCCGGAGGCGTACAAGCCATAGCTGCCATGGCATACGGAACGGAAAGCGTTCCCAAGGTATATAAGATATTCGGACCGGGAAACCAATATGTCACTGTTGCCAAGCAGGAAGTATCCTTGCGCGACGTGGCGATAGACATGCCTGCGGGTCCTTCGGAGGTGGCTGTACTTGCCGACGAGACCGCCAATCCGGTATTCGTGGCATCCGACCTCCTTTCGCAAGCCGAGCATGGCGTGGATAGCCAGGCCGTCCTGATTACAACATCCGAAACCTTGCTCCGTGAAACCCAAGCCGAAGTGGAACGCCAGCTTGCCGCACTCCCGCGCAAAGCCATAACCGAAAAATCACTGGAATCGAGCAGGCTGATATTGGTGAAAGACCTGAACGAAGCCCTTGATATGGTAAACGAATATGCTCCCGAACACCTGATTATCGAAACGAAAGACTATCAGGACATCGCCGAACGGGTCATCAATGCAGGTTCGGTATTCTTAGGCCCGTATGCACCCGAAAGTGCCGGCGATTATGCTTCGGGCACCAACCATACCCTGCCTACCAACGGATACGCAAAAGCCTATAGCGGAGTAAGCCTGGATAGCTTTATCCGCAAAATCACCTTCCAGGAAATCACCCGCGAAGGCATCCGCACCTTGGGCCCGACCATTCAGGTTATGGCAGAGAACGAGCACCTCGACGCGCATAAGAACGCCATAACGGTACGGCTTTTATAGAAGTTAAAGGAGGTTATTTCAAGGAGTAAAAGGGAGTTAGAGGCCAATACCACAAGAGACTATCTATTGTCCTTTAACTCCTGCCGAAGGCATAACTCCTTTTAACTTCCTGAAATAACTCCTATAAATGTAAAAAAACAAATACCCATGAAATCTTTACAAGAACTGACCCGACCGAATATCTGGGCACTGAAGCCCTATTCTTCGGCACGCGACGAATATAGCGGAAAAACGGCATCCGTATTTCTCGATGCAAACGAGAACCCGTATAATGCCCCCAACAACCGTTATCCAGACCCGCTCCAAAAAGAACTGAAAGCATTGATAGCACCGGTCAAGAAGGTAAAACCCGAGCAAATCTTCTTAGGAAACGGAAGCGATGAAGCCATCGACCTTCTCTTCCGTGCCTTCTGCCGGCCGGGCATCGATAACGTAGTGGCTATCCACCCCACGTATGGCATGTATCAGGTATGCGCCGACATCAACGATGTGGAATACCGCAAAGTGCTGCTTGACGAGAAATTCCAGTTCAAGGCAGAAGACTTGCTCCGGGCTTCGGACGAAAACACCAAACTGATATTCCTCTGCTCGCCCAATAACCCTACGGGGAATAACCTTGACGCCAAGGAAATCATCACCCTGCTCCGGGAGTTCCAAGGCATCGTGATTGTGGACGAAGCCTACATCGACTTCTCCACCCAACCCTCGTTCATCGGAATCCTCGACGAATATCCCAACCTGGTCATCCTCCAGACGTTCTCAAAGGCGTGGGGATGCGCCGCTATCCGTCTGGGCATGGCGTTCGCTTCGCCCGACATCATCGGCATATTCAGCAAAATCAAATATCCGTACAACATCAATCTCCTCACCCAACAGGAAGCCTTGCGCATGATGCAACGCCACTACGAAGTGCAACGCTGGATAAGCACCTTACTGGAAGAACGCGCACGCCTGATGCAGGCTTTCACTCAACTTCCGTGTTGCAAGAAGGTATTCCCTACCGACGCCAACTTCTTCCTGACCCGTGTGAGCAACGCAAAAGCCATCTACGATTATCTGGTAGACCAAGGCATCATCGTGCGGAACCGCTCGAACATCACACGTTGTGAAGATTGCTTGCGCATTACCGTGGGCACACGCCCCGAGAATGATGCCCTGCTGGAAGCATTGAGAAAGTATACCGAATAATAAACTTCACCACAGATTACACAGATTCCAATTAATAATTAATAGAAAATCTGTGTAATCTGTGGTGAAAACAACAAACACTTATGAAAAAGAAAGTCTTATTCATCGACCGCGACGGGACATTGGTCATCGAACCTCCTATCGACTATCAGCTCGACTCGTTCGAAAAGCTGGAGTTCTACCCGAAAGTGTTCCGGAACCTGCACTTTATCCGCACCCGCCTCGACTTTGAATTCGTAATGGTGACCAACCAAGACGGATTAGGTACGGATTCTTTCCCCGAAGACACGTTCTGGCCCGTACACAACCTGATACTGAAAACCTTCGCAAGCGAAGGCATCACCTTCGATGATATCTGCATCGACCGCTCGTTTCCCGAAGACAATGCGCCTACCCGCAAACCGAGAACGGGAATGCTCACCCGGTATATAGATAAGGAGGAATACGACCTTGCCGGAAGCTTCGTCATCGGAGACCGCGCCACGGATGTAGAACTTGCCAAGAACTTAGGATGCCGTGCTATCCTGTTGCAACCCGATACATCTCTGCTGGAAAACGAAAAACTAAAAAACACATGCGCCCTTGCTACGACCGATTGGGACCGCATAGCGGAATTCCTTTTTGCGGGAGAGCGCATCGCCGAGGTAAAGCGTACCACGAAAGAAACCGACATCGATGTCCGCATCAACTTAGACGGAAACGGAAGATGCGACATCTCCACCGGACTGGGCTTCTTTGACCACATGCTGGAACAGATAGGAAAACACGGAGGCATCGACCTGACCGTCCGTGTGAAAGGAGACTTATACGTAGACGAACATCATACGATAGAAGATACCGCCATCGCCTTGGGCGAATGCCTCTATCAGGCATTGGGAAGCAAGCGCGGCATCGAGCGGTACGGGTATTGCCTGCCCATGGACGATTGCCTGTGCCAAGTGGCGCTCGACTTCGGAGGGCGTGCCTGGCTGGTATGGGACGCTTCGTTCCGCCGCGAGAAAATAGGCGAGATGCCCACCGAGATGTTCCTGCATTTCTTTAAATCATTAAGCGATGCCGCCCGCATGAACCTGCACATCCGTGCCGAAGGCGAGAACGAGCACCACAAGATAGAAGGCATCTTCAAAGCCCTTGCCCGAAGCCTTAAAATGGCTATCCGCCGCGATATCTATCATTACGAAGTGCCGTCGAGCAAAGGAAGCTTATAGAATTAACAATTGATAATTGACAATGGACGGTTATTTTATCTAATCCGCCCACATGTCAATTATCCATTGTCAATTTACTGGTGCTGCTCACGCAACAGGTCGTTCACGGTTTTTACCGGATTGAAGGTGCTGAGGGGCACTTCTACGAAAACCGTGCTCCAGTCGCTCATCGAACCGTTCCACAAGCCCGGAAGCTCCAGTGCCTTCAGGTCTTTTCCGTTCTTCGACTTATAGGAAATAAAGCCTGTAGCCTTGTCTACATAGTCCGTCAGGTTAAACTTATTCCCTTTGTAGTCGCGCACGGCGCAAACCAAGTCTACCGGATTGAAATGTGTGCCTTGCTCGAACATCGCCTTCTTTTCAGGGTCTTTCATGTCGATTTGCGAGCTTTCCAAGATTTGGAGCGATACGGTACCGTCGGGATTGTATGCCAAGAACGGGCCTCCGCCCGGCTCGCCTACATTCTTCACCATGCCGCACACACGCATCGGACGGTTCAGCTTCTTACGCAAGTAAATGACCAGGTCGGCATCTTCCATATCCTTGATGTCTTCCTTGCGGCAACGCAACTGCTGCTGTACGAAACGGATGATGTTTTCCAACTGTTCGTGGCTGTAATGCCCGCTATCCAGCAATTCCAAGTAATCGAATGCCTGCTTCTGAAGGGTTACCAATACACCGGCAAGCAGTTTCTTATACGTAACGGTATCGGCTTTCAGGCGGTCGGGGACCACATTGTCGATGTTCTTGATGAACACGATGTCGGCATCCAGGTCGTTCAGGTTCTCAATCAACGCCCCATGGCCACCCGGACGGAAAAGCAGCTTGCCCTTATCGTCGCGGAAAGGCTTGTTCTCCATGTCAGCTGCAATCGTATCGGTGCTGGGCTTCTGCTCGGAGAACGAAATGTCGTACTCCACGCCGTACTTTTGCGCGTATTCGCCCACTTTGGCATCAACCAGCTTCTCGAAAAGCGCCCGGTGTTCTGCCGATACGGTGAAATGCACATTCACCTTACCCGTCTTCCCTGCGGCATAAAGCGCGCCTTCCACCAAGTGTTCTTCCAGCGGCGTACGTACCCCGTCGGCATAGCGGTGGAACTTCAACAAGCCTTTCGGAAGCGAACCGTAATTCAATCCGGCAGCTTCAAGCAGGTTCGACACTACAGCCTTGTAATCATGCTCCGCCAGCAAGGCATCGATGTTCTTGCCCGTGTTATCCAGACAAGCCGCATTCAGGTCATTGTAGAAAGCGAAATCGTGAATGTGGTCGAAGAATTTCTTTTCGAAATCGGTAGAGGGCATATCATAATCCGCTCCCAAGAACTCGAACATATTCTTAAACATACGGCTTGCCGCTCCCGATGCCGGAACAAACTTCACCACCTTCCGGTCGCCGTTCTTGTAAGCATCCCATGCAGCCAGGTATTTCTTCTGCATGTCTTCGTCTGCTACCATAATGCCGTTATTCTCTACGGATGCGGCTCCCGCCAAACGCAAAAAAGGAAAACCTTTTTCGAAACAAGCCAACTGCTCTTCAATCTGTTTCTCGGAAATTCCTTTCTTTTCCAACAATTCTTTGTCTTCGTGTGTTAACATATATGATAAATTTAAGCAATGAATAACCTTTAAACGATTACACCCCCAAAAATATAAAAAAATCGCAAACTCTGCACAGATAATAAAGAAAAAAAGTAACTTTACAAACGAAAATGAAGAATGAAGAACGAAAGAATGAAGAATAAACGCCTTTTCATCCGCATGTAATTCTTCATTCTTAATACGAATCAGGAGTTAAACGTAGTTATGTTTCACAGGAGTTATCACTTCGTTCAGGAGTTAAAGGCCAATAGTCCTGCTTCTGAAAGCGGTGCAAGAGGTATTGGCTTCTAACTCCCAGCCCGCCCAGCGGGCGATAACTCCATCTAACTCCCTTTTAACTCCTGATTGGCATTCTTAATTAAAAAAGCATTATGGAAGAGCAAGTATTTTTCACACCGCAAGAACATACACAACTCATACCGCTTTACAGGCACCTGCTGCACCTGTCGGGCGATACGTTGCAAAAGGACGACTGCCGCAACCTGAAGCGGCACCTCATCCAAGCCCTGTCGGAAGGGAACATCCCCCGGAATGCATTCGGAATGAATCCGGTCATCAAAGACATGCAGACCGCCATCATCGTGGCAGAGGAAATCGGGATGCGCCGGGCTTCCATCTTGGGCATCATGCTCCACGAATCGGTGAAGTACCGCCTGTGCACGCTGGAATCCGTCCGCCAGATGTATGGAGAAGACGTGGCAGGCATCATCCGCGGACTGGTCAAGATAAACGAACTGTACGAGAAAAACCCAGCCATCGAATCGGAGAACTTCCGGAACCTGCTCCTCTCGTTTGCCGAAGACATGCGCGTTATCCTTATCATGATAGCCGACCGCGTGAACATCATGCGCCAAATCAAGGACAACCCTAACGAAGAAGCAAGACAGGAAGTATCCAACGAAGCGGCGTACCTCTACGCCCCTTTGGCACACAAACTGGGGCTGTACAAGCTGAAATCGGAACTGGAAGACCTCTCGCTGAAATATACCCGTCACGATGTGTACTACCATATCAAAGACAAGCTGAATGCCACGAAAGCGGCACGCGACCGCTACATCGACGCTTTCATCGAACCGGTAAAGAAAAAGCTGGAGGAAAGCGGGCTGAAGTTCCACATCAAGGGACGCACCAAGTCCATCCACTCCATCTACCAGAAGATGAAAAAGCAGGGATGCCCTTTCGAAGGCGTGTACGACCTGTTTGCCATACGCATCATCCTCGACTCGCCCCTCGATAAGGAAAAGCAGGAATGCTGGCAGGCATATTCTATCGTGACCGACATGTACCTGCCCAACCCCAAGCGGCTCCGCGACTGGCTTTCCGTACCCAAAAGCAACGGATACGAATCGCTCCACATCACCGTGATGGGTCCCGAAGGCAAATGGGTGGAAGTGCAGATACGTACCGAACGGATGGACGAAATAGCCGAAAAAGGACTTGCCGCACACTGGCGGTACAAAGGCGTCAAAGGCGAAACAGGACTGGACGAATGGCTGAACTCCATACGCGAGACCTTGGAAAACGCGGACGGAGACACCGAAACCATCGACCAGTTCAAACTCGACCTGTATAAAGACGAAGTGTTCGTGTTCAGCCCCAAGGGCGACCTCTACAAGCTGCCTCAGGGAGCTACCGTGCTCGATTTCGCCTTCGCCATCCATTCCAACTTGGGATGCCGGTGCGTAGGCGCAAAGGTAAACGGAAGGAACGTCCAGCTCCGCCACGCCCTGAACAACGGAGACCAGGTGGAAATCATGACATCCGCCACCCAAACACCTAAGCGCGACTGGCTGAACTTTGTCACCACCTCGAAGGCACGCACCAAGATACGCCAGGCACTGAAGGAACTGGTGGCACGCCAAACCGAGTTCGCACGCGAAACCTTGGAACGGAAATTCAAGAACCGCAAGATAGAGTACGACGAAGCCATCCTGATGCGGCTCATCAAGAAGTCAGGATTCAAAACCGTGACCGACTTCTATCAAAGCATCGCCAACGAAACTACAGACACCAATACCCTGATAGACAACTATCTGGAGATGCAACGCCGGGAAAACGAGCAACACGAGGAAGTGGCATACCGAAGCGCCGAAGGCTTCAACATGCAGCAAGCGCAAGAGGAAAAGAACCCCTACAAAGACGATGTGCTGGTCATCGACCAGCACCTGAAAGGCATCGACTTTAAGCTGGCACGGTGTTGCAATCCCATCTACGGCGATGATGTGTTCGGCTTTGTCACCATATCGGGAGGCATCAAGATACACCGCTCGGACTGCCCCAACGCACCCGAACTGAAGGCACGCTTCCCCTACCGCATCGTGCGCGCACGCTGGGCAGGAAAGAGTCAGGGCAAGCAGTATCCCATCACGCTCCGCATCGTGGGGCACGACGATATCGGCATCGTGACCAACATCACCTCCATTATCAACAAAGAGGAAAACATCCTGCTCCGCTCCATCAGCATCGACTCGAACGACGGACTCTTCTCGGGAATGCTGACGGTCATGGTAGACGATACCGCCAAGCTGGAAGCCCTCATCCGGAAACTGAAAACCGTAAAAGGCGTAAAACAAGTGAACCGAGGATGATGAGCAATGGAAAATGGACATGCGGAATTGATTGAAACGCAGATTTTCGCAGAAAATAATTTATAAAATAATCTGTGTTAATCTGCGGAAATCCGCGTTTCAAAAAACTCAAAAACTCAAAAACTTAAAAATTCAATATGAAAAAAACAATTTTATTTATCTTTGTCATTCTGGCATGCCACGTAAGCCATGCCCAGTATTTTTGCACGACAGAAGGAACCGAGCTTCACTATGTGAACTACGATGAAGCAGGACAAAGCGTATCAAACGAGACGGCTGTAGTAGGATATGCGGGAAGAAACGGAGAAAACGTATCGGCATCATACATCAACAAGATTGTGACCAACAAGCAGAAAGGGAACACCAGCTACACACGTTTCGACTGGAACTACGACGGAAACCAAACGGTGTGTGTAGAAGACCTGATGTTCGGACCCTATATCGACTCCGATTCCGACCCTGCCAAATATGACACCGCGGCACGTACCGCCATGCAAGAAGAACTGAAATTCAAGGGTAACAATGCCTTGGTGCTCAAACGTCAGGCAAAAGCAGGCGAAAGCATGCCCGACCGCTCGTACTCGCTCATCGCAAACATGCTGAAAAACGAAATTACCATCTCGGGCGCCACCTACATGGGAGAAGAACGCATAAGCACCACCGCCGGGAAGTTCGATTGCCTCAAGATTTCGTACCTGAAGCGAACCAAAGTGTTGCTGAAAAGCACCACCCACCGCATCAATGAATGGTACGCCGAAGGCATCGGGCTGGTAAAGTCCGAATCGTTCGACATGAAAGGAAAACCCGCAGGAAAAACCTTGCTGGTGAAAATCGTGAAGTGATTTATAATTTATACTTTACGCGGGTTAGAATTGTGCATTTCCACATCACCTGCACGAACAACCTCAAAGAGGTTTAATCTTTTCGAAGTTGTCAGCAAATGCGGGGACTGGCGATGTAGAAATGCACCAATCTGTACCGCGCACGATATAATTGTCAAATGATTTCAATCCCCTGCTCCGCGCAAAGCTTGAGGCTCAGTTCTTTCAGCTTGAACTTCTGTATCTTTCCGCTTCCCGTCATGGGGAACTCCTTGACGAAGAAGATATACTTCGGTATCTTGTAGCGGGCAATCTTGCCCTCGCAGAACTCGCGCACGTCGAACTCGTTCATCGTGCAGCCCTCGTGCAGGATGATGAAGGCACCTACCGCCTCGCCGTATTTCTTCGACGGCACACCTGCCACCTGCACGTCCTTGATGCCCGGCATCTGGTAGAGGAACTCCTCTATCTCGCGCGGATAAATGTTCTCGCCCCCGCGGATTATCATGTCCTTGATGCGCCCCGTGATGCGGTAATTCCCGTGCTCGTCCTTCACGCCCAAGTCGCCCGAGTGCAGGAAACCGTGCCGGTCTATCACCTCGGCGGTGGCCTGCGGGTTCTTGTAATAACCCTTCATGTTGTTGTAGCCCCGGTTGCACATCTCGCCCTGCACGCCTACGGGACATTCCTCGCCCGTCTCGGGGTCGATTACCTTCACCTCGGTAAACTCAAAGTCACGCCCCACGGTGTTGAAGCGCACCTCGGCAGGGTCGTCTATGCGGCTATGCGTCATGCCTGGCGAAGTTTCGGTCAGCCCGTACACGCTGGTCACCTTCATATACATCTTCTCCTCCACCTGCTTCATCAGCTCCACAGGGCAGAGCGAGCCTGCCATGATGCCCGTACGCAGGCACGAAAGGTCGAACATGTCAAACATCGGGTGGTTCAGCTCGGCAATGAACATCGTGGGCACACCGTAAAGCGCCGTACAGCGTTCCTTATGGACAGACGCCAGCACCACCAGCGGGTCGAAACGTTCCACCATTACCTCCGTACAGCCGTGGGTGAGGCAATTCATCGTGGCAAGCACCACGCCGAAACAATGGAACAGGGGCACACATACACACAGCTTGTCGTCCTGGGTAAACTTCATGTGCTCGCCCGTCAGGAAACCGTTGTTGGCAATGTTGTAATGCGTCAGCATCACGCCCTTGGGGAATCCCGTGGTGCCCGACGTGTATTGCATGTTCACCGTGTCGTGGCAGTTCACTCTCTTCTTGGCTTCCGCCAGCACATCATCCTCGATGTTGTTCCCCAGGAGCAAGATTTCCGCCGTATTATACATCCCGCGGTATTTCTCCTGCCCGATATAGATAACGTTGCGCATGTAGGGGAAGCGTTTGCTCTTCATGTGCCCGCGCTCGAAAGTCTTCAGTTCGGGCAGCATCTTGTAGGTCATCTCCACAAAATTGCTGTCCCGCTCACCGTCTACGATGCAGAGGGTATGCATGTCCGAGTTCTCGCACAGGTATTCCAGTTCCGCCTGCTTGTAGTTGGTGTTCACCGTAACGGCTACGGCACCTATCTTGGCACAGGCATAGAGGAAGGTCAGCCAGTCGGGCACATTTTTCGCCCAGATGCCCACATGTGTGCCATGGGTCACCCCGATGGCAAGCAGCCCCTTTGCCATGTTGTCCACACGGCGGTTGAACTGGCTCCACGTAAAGCGCAGGTTGCGGTCGGAATAAACCAGGTATTCTTTGTCCGGCGACACGGCAGCCCAGTGTTCCAGCCAGTCGCCCAATGTCCGTTCTGAAAGTTGAATCATAATAAATGGATTTAATCAATTAATAATTAACAATTAATAGTTAATAACGAAGGTACGAACCAAGTGTGAACGCATGCGTTATCAACGTATTCACTATCAATTATTATAGCCAATCAGAAATGAATTGCGAAAAAACATTTGTCATGCTGAGTGCCCATTTCCAATGGAAACTCCATTCGATTATGACAGGTATTGTCATCCTGAGCGCCAGCGAAGGATCTCGTAGACATCCACGTGGATGTGAGATTCTTCCTCCCTACAGTCGTCAGAATGACAAGAGGGTTAAGGATAATCCGTCATTGGTAACGAAGTGAAGCATCTCGGATGCGCCCACGTGGATGTACACGAGATCCTTCACGTTCGTTCAGGATGACAATACATCAAGATTTTTTCGCAAACCAATTTGTTCTACTATAATTATTAATTATTCACTATTAATTATTCATTATACCGGTGTATAAATCACCGCCAGAATCTGTGCCGCCTGTCCTTCGAAGGCATGCACGTGATGCGGCACGATGGAGTCGTAATAAATCGTGTCCCCCTCTTCCAGCAGGTAAGTATATTTCCCGTAATTGATTTCGAGCGTTCCTTTCAGCACCATGATGAACTCCTCCCCTTCGTGTGCCGACAGGGTAAAGGCATCGTTGTTCGCATCGATGTCGATGATGAACGGTTCCATGTGGCGGTCCGCCTTGCTGCGCGAGAGCGAATGGTAGTGCATGTGCTGGCGTGCGTCGACGGCATTGTTCGAAAAGCTGATGGTGTCGTCCGCTTCTCCGCGACGGCACACCACGGGACCGTCTTCTTCCGACTGGTCGTCAAGGAAAGTCCCCAGCCGTACACCCAGTGCGCGCGCTATCTTCAGCAGCGGGGCAAGCGAGGGGATGTCAATGTTGTTTTCTATGCGTTCAATCTGTCCGGCGGTAAGCCCTGTACGTTCCGCCAGTTCGTCGATGCTGATTTCCTTGGCGGTGCGCAAATCCTTTATTTTTTCTCCGATAATGTTCGTGCGGTCCATAGTACGAATATTTTTATAAATTATACCGCCGACAAAGATAATAAAGTTTTCTTAATTGACAATGAACTGACATGCTAATGTGCCAATGTGTCAATAAATAATGAGATAATGTGCCAATAAATTATGAGATAATGTGCCAATAAACAATGAGATAAAAAGCCATCCTGCCGGTGTGGCGGGGATGGCTTGAAGAGCCGGCTTTCACAAGCAGACCCTGCATATAGAGCATGAAAGTCATAAATCTGCCTCTGCGCCTCCACCCAAGGCATGATACAAGTTGATGACACCCTGGATTTCCTGATAACAGTCCGAAGCACAATCCAGCCTTGCAGACAAGAGCGACTGGCGGGCGGTGAGCACTTGCAGGTAATTGGTCGTGCCGTATTCCATCAGCAGTTCAGTGTCGTGAACTGTTGTTTGCAGATGTTTCACCTGTTCCTCGTCCAGCCGGATACGTTCACGGGCGGTTTGCCATTGGATAAGAGCGTTATTCACTTCTTTTCCGGCATCGAGCAGCGATTGCCGGAATGTGAGCAAGGCTTCTTCCTGTTGTGCCTTCGCTGTTTTCAGATTGGCAATGTTCTGCCCACGATTGAATATAGGCTGTACCAAAGACCCGATGGCTTGCAGCAGCCAACTCCCCGGGTTTGTAACGACGGCTTCTCCGTTATTGGTCCAACCTGCCGAACCGCTTAACGTAATGCTGGGATAAAAAGCGGCACGTGCCTGGTTGGTGGCATAAAAAGCCTGTTTCAATGCTGCCTCAGCCTGCCGGATGTCGGGACGGCGGGAGAGCAGTTCGAGAGGTACCCCTGTAGACAGGCGTTGAGGAAACCGCTGATTGCTCAGGTTCCCGCGCTGGATACGGTGAGACACTTCACCCAAGACGGAAGACAAACTGTTCTCTGTTTCAGCTATTTGTTGTTGCAGGCTGAGCAGGGATGCTTCTGCCGAGGCACGGCTCGCCTCTGCCTGGCTTACGGTGGCACGGTCGGCTTCACCTGCCTGCATCAGTACATAGAGGCTATGGACGTAATCTTTCCAGCTTGCAACCGTTTCGGATGTGATGCGCTCCTGTTCGTCCAGCATCAGGAGGGTGTAATAACTGTCTGCTACAGTGGCTATCAGTTGGGTTTGTACAGCTTGACGGTAAGCATCGCTTTCCTCCAGTGCGGCACGTGCGCTGCGTTTGGCATTGGTCAGTTTGCCGAAAATATCTATTTCCCAGCTTGCCGAAGCCCCTACCTCGTATGTCTTGCTGGCTTTGCTGCCATCCAGGCTGCTCAGTGTGCCTTGAGGGTCAAGCTGCACGGAAGGGAGGTAAGCAAGTTTGGCAGAGACAAGCTGTGCCTGCATTTCTTTCACTTTCAGGTAAGCGATACGCAGGTCGGTGTTCATTTCCAATGCCTGTTGTATCAAGGCTTGCAGATAAGGGTCGGTGAAAAGTTCTTTCCACGACAGGTCTGCGACCGAAGAAGCGGTATCAGCCTTTACTTCTGTCCGGTAAAGGCTGTCTGCCGCTACGGAGAGTTCCGGGCGTTCGTATCGGTTGTAAATGCCGCAACTTCCCAATAGACATACCGTTGCGGTTGTGAATAATAGTTTTCTCATATATATAATAAGGTGTGTCGAAATAAAAATATATCAGAACATCATACCTTGCTTTTTGCGGACGCGGTACCATACCGTGTATGGCGGTGCGCCCACAAATCGCAAAGCAAAAAGTTAATCATCACCGTGCTTTCTTGCAGGCATCAACCGTTCCTGCATGGCTTGGAAGACGATGAACAGTGCAGGTACTGCAAAGAGTAAGGCAAGGGTACCCACAATCATACCGCCTACCACTCCGGTACCCAACGAAATGTTTCCATTGGCTCCGGCACCCGAAGCGAACACCAAGGGCAGCATACCAATGACCATACAGAGAACGGTCATGATGATGGGGCGCAAGCGGACAGTTGCGGCGGATACGGCTGCCTGGGCAAGACTCATGCCCTGCCGGCGGCGTGTGGCTGCATATTCGGTGACCAGAATCGCTGTTTTTGCCAGCAGTCCGATGAGCATAATCAGTCCGGTCTGCATGTAGATGTTGTTCTCCAGCCCACACAGGTTGCTCAGGGCAAAGCTTCCCAACAGCCCGAACGGCACACTCAACATAACCGCCAAAGGAATGAACAGGCTTTCGTAAAGGGCGCAAAGGATGAGGTAGACGAATACGATGCAGATGGCGAACACGATGACGGTATTCGAACCGCTTCCCGCCTCTTCGCGGGTGATGCCTCCGTATTCGTAACCATAGCCCACGGGCAAGGTCTGTTGCGCCACTTCTTCCACCGCCTTGATGACATCGCCCGAGCTGTAGCCGTCGTTCATCATGGCGTTTACCTGGATGCTGCTGTACAGGTTGAAGCGTGTCAGGGTTTCGGGACCATACGTCTTGGTCAGGGTAACGAACTGCCCGATAGGAACCATTCCCCCCTCATCGGTGCGGACAAACATGTTGTTGAGCGCATCGGTGTCCAGGCGGAAATTCTTGTCTGCCTGCACATAAACGCGGTAGAGCTTGGAGAAACGGTTGAAGTTGGACGAGTGGCTGCCTCCGATATACCCCGACATCACGCTCAACACATCGGTGGGCGACACGCCCATCCGCTTGCACCGTGCGGCGTCCACCTCCACTTTGTATTGGGGAAACTTCGTGTCGAAGGTGGAATAAGCCGTTTGCACTTCGGGACGCTGGTTTAGTGCGGCGATAAACTTGTCGGCATGGCTTTTCAGGGTCGTGATGTCGCCTCCGGCACGGTCTTGGATATAGACTTCCACACCGCTTCCTGTGCTATATCCCATGATGGTGGGTTGGGCAAAGGCGAAAAGTTTGGCACTGTGTACGTTGGCGGTACGGCGGTATATCTCCTCGATAACGGCGGTGATGTAGTCTTCGCCCTCCTGCCGTTCGTCCCAATTTTTCAGCCTGACGATGAGCATACCGCCGCTGGCTGCCTGTCCTCCCAACATGCTGTAGCCCGCCACGTTGGAGTAACGCTCTATCTGTGGGATGTCCTTGAGGCAGGCTTCCACTTCCGCCATAGCCTTAATGGTTTGCGACAGACTGCTGCCCGGAGGCGTGGTCACGTTGACGAAAACGGTACCCATGTCTTCATCGGGCACCAGTCCGGTTTTGGTGTTTTTCATCAACACCGCAAGCAGGGCGATGGAAGCGATGACTCCCGCGCCTACCAGCCACTTGCGTCGGAAGAACCATTTCACACCGCTCTTATAACGCAGCACGAGGCGGTTGAACGAGGTTTCGAATGCCTGGTGGAACCGGGACGAGAAACTCAGCTTCTGTCCGCTCGCCTTATCGGCATGAGGAGTCATCAGCAGGGCGCAGAGGGCAGGACACAGCGTCAGTGCATTGACGGCGGAGATGCCTACCGCTACCGCCATGGTCAGCCCGAACTGCATGTAGAACGTACCGCTGGTGCCACCCATGAACGAAGTGGGGATAAACACCGCCATAAAAACTAATGAGGTAGTGACGATTGCCGTCGCGATGCCGTCCATCGCCCGGCTGGTTGCCTGATAGGGCGAGCGTATGCCTTCATCGAACTGTGCCTGCACCGCTTCTACAACAACAATTGCATCGTCGACCACCGTCCCGATGACCAATACAAGGGCAAACAAGGTCAGCAAGTTCAGCGAGAATCCTGCCACGTAGAGGAAAGCAAATGTTCCCACCAGCGACACGAGAATGGATATGGTCGGGATGATGGTGGAACGGACGCTTTGCAGGAAAACGTACACTACGAGGACGACAAGGACAATGGCTTCTATCAACGTCTTCACCACTTCGTGGATGGAAGCGTCGAGAAACTCTTTCGTACTCATCAGGTCGACCAGCACCAGCCCTTTGGGCAGTTCCTGCTGCACTTCTTCCATCAGTTTGTCTATCTCGCTGATGATTTCGTTGGCGTTCGAGCCTGCCGTTTGCGAAATCATGGCGGTGGCTCCCGGATGTCCGTCTACTTCACTGCTGTGGCTGTAGCTTTGCGTCCCCAGTTCCACGGTGGCGATGTCTTTCAAGCGGAGCACTTCACCACTTTCCAAGGATGTAATGACCAGATTGCCGAACTCTTCGGGCTTCTCGTAGCGTCCGCGGTATTTCAAGGTATAGTGGAACGCGTTTTCCGAATCCTCACCCAAAGTACCCGTAGCTGCTTCCACGTTCTGCTCGTCAAGCACAGCCGTCACATCGGCAGGCAGCAGTCCGTATTGCGCCATCTTTTGCGGGTCGAGCCAGATGCGCATGGCGTAGTCATCTCCCATGACATTGACGTTTCCCACGCCACTGATACGCGACAGCCGAGGCTCGATGTTGATTTTGAAGTAGTTGTTGATGAATGTCTGGTCGTACGAGTCATCGGGCGAATAGAGAGCGATGATTTTCAGCATCGAGTTCTGCCGCTTTTCTACCGTTACACCGATTTGGGTCACTTCGGCAGGCAGCAGTCCTTCGGCTTCGCTCACACGGTTCTTGGTGTTGATGGTCGCCATATCGGGGTCGGTACCTTGCTTGAAGTAGACGGTGATGTCGCCGGCACCGGTATTAGTAGAGGTGGAAGTCATGTAAATCATGTCTTCTACGCCGTTGATGGCTTCTTCCAAAGGAATGACCACCGACTTCTGCACCGTCTCGGCATTGGCACCCGTATAGGTAGCAGACACACTGACGGTAGGCGTAGCGATGTCGGGGTATTGCTCCATCGGCAGGTTGGCCAAGCCGATAAGCCCCACCAACAGAATAAGCACCGATATCACACAGGCAAGGATGGGGCGGTTTATAAAAGTTTGTAATTTCATAATCGTTTTCCGTTAAAATCATTCATTAGACAAATGTTATCAGTTATTGCTTTCCGATTGTCCGATAGCAATCGGTGTACCTTCTTGCAGAAGCCCTGCCCCTTCCGCTACAATAACATCGCCGGCTTTCAGTCCTTGTGTCACGATGTATTCTTTGCCGTCGTTGACCGGGAAGACGGTAACAGAAGCCGATGTCGCTTTGCCGTCTACCACGCGATAAACAAACACTTTGTCTTGTATTTCATAGGTTGCCTCCTGCGGCACAACAAGCACGCTGTCCATCTGGTAAGGGAAGACAATGGTTCCGCTTCCCCCGTTCCGCAACATCCGTTCGGGGTTGGGGAAAGTGGCACGCAGGCTGACCGCTCCGGTTCCGGAATCAATGGTGCCGCTTATCGCGTCTATCTTTCCTTTGTGGGTGTACATCAACCCGTCGCTCAGGCGAAGCGATACTTCCGGCATCTGCTTCATTGCCTCTTCCAAGGTCCCGCTCTCGCGCACCAGTGTCAGTATCTGGTTTTCGGTCATCGAGAAATAAACATACATTTCTTCATCATCCGACACCGTGGTGAGCGGTGTGGTGATGGAAGCGTCTACCAGTGCGCCTACACGATAGGGTATCATGCTTGCCACCCCGTCTACCGGACTTTTCACTTCTGTATACGACAAATCATTCCGTGCGCTGGTTTCGGCAGCCTGCGCCTGCTCCAATGCGGCTTCGGCTTCCAGCAACGAGTTGCGTGCCGTTTGCAGGTCGAAAGCCGACACGACGTGTTCCTCAAACAGATTTTCCTTGCTGTTTGCCGTCATCTTAGCGGTGGCAACAGATGCTTCCGCACTCTTTACATTGGCTAGAGCCGTTTGCAACGCCGCCTGATAAGGCACTTGGTCGATAACGAAGAGAGTTTGTCCTTTGCTGACTTTTGCTCCTTCTTCGATGCATACATTAGTGATGGTGCCGCTTACCTGCGGACGTATCTCCACGCTTTGCCGTCCGTTGATGACGGCGGTATAATCGCGCGTCAGCGTACGGCTTTCCACCGCCACAGTCATGGTCTTGTAGGTGCTCTCTCCTGCACCTGCCGTTTTTTCCTTGCAGGACGTTGCCAATAGCAGACAACCGATTCCTGCACATGCTAACATTCTTTTCATTCTTAATTTGCTTTGCTTTTTTAACTTAAAATCTGCCGCAAATGTAAACAGCACTATCGGTATGCTTTTGGTTACGATTCACATATTGTTGGTTTCAATCCGGAGCTTAAGGCTTTTTTGCTTTAATAGTTCTAATAAGTGGAAAAAGGCTTTGGAAGACAACTGGGTTCTGTTATTTTTGCGAAAAATCAAGCAATGATGGAAAGTCTTAAGGAAAAAGTGGTAGCTTGGATTCGCAAAGATCTGTCTTCTGACGGGCAACTGGATTGGGCTGCCTACAACAATAGTCTGGTAATGGTCCGTATGGAAGGAACAAATTTCCGCTTGTCCGGCGAATGGCTGCCTGACGGATGGCATGTGTTCTTACAGGTGCACAAAGGTGAATTGAGGCTGACAGCCAGTGGCGAACGCTTGGGATTCGACTCTCCGGTATATGTAGACTTTCTGAAATCCCGCGAATGGAAGGATGTGACCCTGGCAGGAAACTATCGCGCCTGCTTCATTGTGATGGAGCAACATTTTTTCATGGAAGCGACTCTCCCGATGCGCAGCAAAATAACGGAAGGAATGGCGCAGTTCGCCAAACATCCCTTTACTTCGGTAAATGCAGATGAAGACCGTGACTTGTCCCGACTGGAAGAAATGATGTTCTCCACCCTGAAGGCAGACTCTCAGTTGTTTTGCCGTGAACTGGCACAGACATTGGCTTGCGCCTGGCAATATAAGTTATGGAATCTTTTTTTCCATCGCCAACAGACTGTACGCTCCGATACAGACCCGCATTGGAACGACGTTATTTCGCAATTCTTCTACTTAGCTCACACGTATTGCCGCGAGCAGCACAGAGTAAGCTGGTATGCCGCACAACTGGGTGTATCGGCAGATGCCTTGTCTGCCGCCTTGAAACGGCTGCACGGAAAGACTGCAAGTGCCATGCTGGAAGAATTGCTTGCCGCCGAAGCGAAAGTATGCTTACGCAACCCTGTGCTGTCTGTGCAAGATGTGGCGGAAATGCTGCACTTCTCCGACCAGTCGGCATTCGGAAAATTCTTTAAGCGGCATTGCGGCATATCACCTGCTGTTTTCAAGAAACGGCACATCGAAGAAAACAATTCATGATTGTACTTTAGCGGCATCAAAATGTGCATTTTCTGACTCTGAGAAATGCTTGCCAACCACCGCCCTTCCAGATAATATCATAGCAAGACGCAGCCGGTTGCGGAAGCCTGCGGATATAGGTGAGGCGCCAAACGCATATAGCCAGGGCTGACGCATTACTTGATTTCATCATTTTGCCATGGTGCATCTAAAAGTTCTGCAAGAAACTCATCACTCCATCCCGCCATTTTTCTTTTACCCTTAAGGCTTGCTTTTCTCTTGTTGTTTTTTAGTTGTGTCATGGCAATCTTGTTGAGTAGTGAAAAATTCTGTGCCGCATTTTTCTTTTTTTTCTGACTGTCCTCATTGAATGAGACATCAAGCTGCCAGTGAAGATTGTTCTCAATACTCCAATGGCCTCTGATAGTTTCAGTTATACGTTCAGAATCCAATGGCAGGGATGTTATGTAGTAGTGTCTCTCCACTGTTGTCTTTCCTGACTTTATGTATTTTTCGTATTAGTCAAACATACCACTGAGTTTACACCTTTCCATTTCAAGACTTTAGACAGGACTCCATTGTTATATACCTGACATACACGTCTCTCGAAGCGCCCATGTGAACTCTCTTCCGTTATGCTGTACCTGTATCTTGTCTGAGGTATATGACCTATTCCGTCAATATTGTTTCCATATATGTCAATATCAGAGAACCAACCTTCTATCGTTTCATAAAGTTTCTTCTGGTTCTTCTTTACACTTATAAGATAGTCAGCTTTTGCATCGATGATTGTACTTACTATTTCATGCTGGCAGGCAATGGCATCAATGGTAATTATACAGCCTTCAAGGTCAAGAGCCTTTATCAATAAAGGGATTGCCTTTATTTCGTTGCTCTTGTCACTTACCTTTTCCTGGCCTAGAGAGACACCGTTGGCTGACGCCCAAGCACTTACTATACGCAGAGATTCAAAACTGCCGCCACTCTTCTCTTCACGTGCACCGCGTATCTCTTTACCGTCTATGGATACAAGACCACGGTATTTGCCGCAAATCTCACGTATCCAGGTACGAAAGCCATTTTCGAGTTCACTGGGAGAAAGAAGGGAAAATACACGATTGAAAGTGTCATGAGAAGGGACACATTTAAAGTCCTTTATACGTGAGCGGAAGAAAGACTCGTGCATCTTACCAAAATCGGCAACCTCATACCAGCTTTCCGCACCGCCGATGACTGCTGCCATTGCGATATAAAATATACACTCGAAACTGTGTGCCCTTAAATGATCACGACGGGGATCCTTTATTGTACGGAGTATTGAGATGATTTCCATTGGATGTTTTTTAACTTGAATATATAGGACAAAAGTAAAGAAAAAAGCTATTGTAAACAGGATGTATCACTGAGATTCTTCAAACTTAGTTTGATTTTCAGTCTATTAAGTAATGCGTCAGCCCTGCGCATATAGGTTCATCCGCTGTAAGATTATTAATCTTCAGGCTGCAAGATTATTAATCTTACAAGCGGAAGATTATTAATCTTACAACAGACGAGGTTATCGTGAAAGCAAGAAGATAATAACGACAACCTTTTAAATAATCTGCGTATGGATAAAGTATAGTGGTGTAGTAATGTGCGGTGAACGGAGACAGCATGCTGGAACTGTAACATCAACCAAATGCATAAATTCATACCGTTCATAGTATAAAATCTTTCATTGAATCCCGCAAACATCCCATGCAGGGACGTATCGCATACGCCCGGATGCATCCACTTATCCACACAGATGTCTTCAGGCGCATGCGATACGCCCCTACAGCCAACCGGGCAAAGTGCGGATATGCATAAATCTTTATTTCCTCTATTGCCTGTTCGACGGAGAAATGACTACCTTTGCACCGGAAAACAGTTAAACGATGAAAGAAGCTTTACTTAAACTCCACCTGTCGGTACTGATAGCAGGTGGTACGGGAGTGTTCGGGCGTGTGATTACGCTGAACGAAGGACTGCTGGTGTGGTACCGGCTGCTGCTTGCCACACTGATGTTTTATGTCGTGTTGTTTGTTTTAGACAAATTGCGCAAGGTGCAACGTCGGGATGCGGTACGGATTGCCGCGACGGGTGTGCTGCTTGCCTTGCACTGGCTGTTCTTCTACGGCAGCATCAAGGCATCGAATGTGTCTATCGGCGTGGTCTGCCTCTCGCTGATGAGCTTCTTTACCGCCCTGTTCGACCCGCTCATCAACCGCCACCGGGTATCGGCAAGCGAGGTGCTGTTCAGCCTGATAGGCGTGGCGGGCATCGTGCTGATATTCCATTTCGATACCCGTTACCGTGTGGGCATCCTGATGGGCATCCTCTCGTCGGCACTGGCTTCGCTCTTCACCATCTGCAACAAGCGGGTGGCGTCTGATTATCCGTCGGGCACCGTGCTGCTCTATGAAATGGGAGGAGGTTTCGCAGGGCTGAGCCTGCTGCTGCCTTTCTACCTGCATTTCTTTCCGGTAATGTCGCTCGTACCTTCTGCCGCCGACTGGGGCAGCCTGCTGGCATTGGCTTCGCTCTGTACGGTATGCCTGTACATCCTGCAAATACAGGTGCTGAAACGGATTTCGGCGTTCACGTTCAACCTGACCTACAACCTGGAGCCTATCTACAGCATCATCCTTGCCATGATTATCTTCGGCGAGGCGAAAGACCTGAACGCGAGTTTTTATGCCGGACTGGGGATGATATTCCTGTCGGTGGTGATGCAGACCCTGCGGGTGGTGAGACAGATGAAAAAACGCTGATGCTTACGAAGCATGAAGAGCACAGATAACACAAACGCAAACCAACTTTGCTCTACTATAATATCGTAAAACAAAATTGGTTTGCGAAAATGTTGCATGCAGGCTATCATTTCCCGCAATTCATATTTCTGATTGACTACAATCTGTAATGGAAATAGTCCGTATGGGCTGCTGTTTCACTTTATCCAAGGGAACGGCTTGATAGGACACTTTCGAAAAGTCGATGTCTTTGAGACGGATGCTCCGTATCTCGCTGTTGTACATCGTACGGAAGTAAATGATACGGTGCTTCATGTCGGTTGCCGAAGTCCATTGGGTGGCACTGGGTATATCGGCAGGAACCTTTCCTCCGGCAAACTCGATGCCTACGGGGATATCAAAATTGTTCAATATCTGGAAAGCTTGAAGCACGGTTTTTTCGGCATTCTCCTGCCGGGGTGCCGTAGCCTGATAGAAAGCTGCACGGACGAAACGGGAGGGAGGAGTGACATCACCCGGAATGCCGAGGAATCCGCTTCCAGCACCGAAAGAGGCAAGGCGGACGTTTCCCAACGGCTGGGACGGAGCCGAGCCGGGATAGAGGTTCACGTAATTATTGAGGTTGGTGAGGTGCCACTCGAATCCGGGAGAATTGGTGAGCACGCCCAACGTATTTTCGTAAAACTTGGGTTCTCCGCCGGTGATTTCCAGTACCACTTGCCTGCCAGCAGGGTCGGCAAACCGCCAGTGTACGGTAGAGGCACGCGGGTCGATGGCGATGACATGCGCCTGCCTGACGCTCTCCATCACTTCGTCTATTGTAGCGCACTGGCCCAATATCCACGATACCAATTGCAGGTCGGCAATGCTAGCGTCTTTTTGGGAGGGATTGTAAGTTTCGTATTCTCCGTAATTGGGAAAATAAAAAAGCCCTGCCGACAAGCCGGCTTCGTTAATGCCTTCGGCTATAAAGTCTTTTTGTTCTACGGCAAGCCCCACGTAGCCGTAACGTGCGGTAAAGCTCATGCCTTGTGTACCATCGGGGGTATAGGAATGTTGGGTATATCCGCGCGGAACAATGACGTATTGGCTATTAAGGTCGCTTCCGCCCCATTCAATGGTGCGTGCTACGATGGCGGTACTGTCCCGGCTGGTCAAAGTAATGCCGGTGCAAGCGTTGACGGGAAGAGAGGCAGCAAACAATGCTACCAGTGCTCCTACTAAAAAAAATGTTCGAATTTTCATATTTATCAGTCTTTTATGATTAAACAAAAGATGTTGCCAAATTGTTCATTCATGCCGGTACAGCCTGCCCTCTTTCTGAATTATCTGTTCTTCTGCCAGCAGATAGGCCAGCGACTTTAAGATTTTCTCCTCCTCAAAAGGAAGCGCATGGATTATTTCTTGAGGTATCCGGGAAGCTTCCGCCAATAAAGAAAAAATGCCGTGAGCGATATCTTCGTATTCGCCTTTCCTCAATCCCGAAGCGTGTTTTTCAAGGCATACGTCGCATTGCCCGCAATTGTGCCCGTTCTTTTCTCCGAAATAGCGCAAGAGCATCCGGCTCCGGCACTTGCCATCGCTCTCGGCATAGTCCAACATGGCATGAATGCGCTTCTCGTAACTGTCCTTACGGTCTTCGTACACCTCCTTGCTTAACACGACG
This sequence comes from Phocaeicola salanitronis DSM 18170, assembly GCF_000190575.1. Taxonomy (NCBI): domain Bacteria; kingdom Pseudomonadati; phylum Bacteroidota; class Bacteroidia; order Bacteroidales; family Bacteroidaceae; genus Phocaeicola; species Phocaeicola salanitronis. The sequence continues at coordinate 1,774,614 of NC_015164.1, forward strand.
GTGTTCTGCCTCTCGCGCGTATATATAATATAAGGTGTCTTCTTGCCCGGTATATAATGGAGAACGTGCCGTTTGGTGAGGAGAATGAGCGTGTCGTACACCTGCTGGCGGGTAAGTCCGCTCCGCCGGGCAAGGATTTCCTCGCTGATGTAAGCATAATCGCTGAACACACCCGTATAAGAGCGCAAGATGACGCGGAGCAAACTCTCCGTATCGGGATTGTTTTCGTTGATGCGGTACAACTCATCGCGCCTCAGGGTGAAAATCAGGCGGGAAGCATTGTCTTGTTCGTCGGTGTATTCCAGATAACCGGCACGGGTAAGTATTTTCAAAGCACTGTCTACCCTCACGGGAAAATGCTTGAAATTCTGGCAAAACTCGTCGATGTTGAACGCGAACGTACATCCCCTTCCGTCGCCCATCGCCATCTGATAATAATAATTAATGTGTTCATACACCTGACGGATATAGTCTTTTTCGGGGAAGGTATCGCCGATGCGTTTCTTCAGGATGGTCTTGTCTGCCTGTGCATAAAGAAGCACGGCGTATGCTTTCTGTCCATCACGCCCTGCACGTCCGGCTTCCTGAAAATAGGCTTCGGGCGAATCGGGGAAATCGATGTGGATAACCAGACGCACATCGGGCTTGTCAATGCCCATACCGAAGGCGTTGGTAGCTACCATTACACGAAACGTACCGTCCTGCCAGCCTTTCTGGCGCTGGTCTTTCGTATCGTTGTCCAGTCCGGCATGATAGAACGTAGCGCTGATGCCGTGCTGGTTCAGGAAAAGCGACACTTCTTTGGTGCGTTTCCGGTTGCGTGTATATACGATGGCAGAACCTGCCACTTGGCTCAAGATATGAATCAGTTCGCCCGCCTTGTCCTCGGTACGCCTGACAATGTAGGCAAGGTTCTTCCGCTCGAAACTCATGCGGAACACATTCTCCCGGCGGAACGCGAGGCGAAGCTGGATGTCTTTCACCACTTCGGGAGTGGCGGTAGCAGTCAGGGCAAGCACAGGAACCCCGGGGAGCAGCTTGCGGACATCGGCTATCTTGAGGTAAGCCGGACGGAAATCGTACCCCCATTGTGAGATGCAATGCGATTCGTCTACCGTAATCATGCTCACTTTCATGCTCCGGAGCTTGGCTTGGAACACTTCGGTATCAAGGCGTTCGGGAGAGATATAAAGGAATTTATAATCGCCGAAGATGCAATTCTCCAACGCCACGATGATTTCTTCGCGCGTCATGCCCGAATAAACGGCTACGGCTTTGATGCCCCGTGCGCGCAAGTGCTGCACCTGGTCTTTCATCAGGGCAATCAGCGGAGTGATGACCAGACACAACCCCGGCTTCGCCAAGGCGGGCACCTGGAAGGTTACGGACTTCCCTCCCCCTGTAGGCATCAGCCCCAATGTGTCCTCGCCCTTGCCGATACTGGCAATGATTTCTTCCTGTATGCCCCGGAAGTCCTCATATCCCCAGTACTGCTTCAATATGCTTTTATAATCGGTCATGCCTGTCTGCTCGGCTTGATATCTTCTATCTGCAATTGTACGTCTCCCCGCTTGTGGGTGTTTTCCTCAATGGTATAACAGATGTTGAACGATTGTTTGGTCTTGATGAAACGGGCTTGCGAGCTTTGCCCGAAAGCAATGCCGTTCATCACATTGTTTGACTTGTTGTCCACCAATTCCAGCTTGATATGCTCCTGATCACGCCCTACCACCTTGCTCGTCCCATAATCAAACACATTCATCGTACAGAATACGGGCTTGGGATTCTCCGGTCCGAAAGGATTGAACTTCTTCAGGTCGAAAAAGAACTTCGACGTAATGTCCCTGAAATCCAATTGCGCATCAATATCAATCGTGGCACTTGTCTGTTCGGGCAAGATATGGCGGGTGACATATTCCTCAAACCGCCGGGCAAACTCAGGCACATTCTCGACCTTCATCGAAAGACCTGCCGCATACGTATGCCCGCCGAAGTTTTCCAACAAGTCGCGGCAATACTCGATGGCTTTATACACATCGAATCCCGACACCGAACGTGCCGAGCCGGTAGCAAGTTCGTTCGTGCGAGTCAACACCACCGCCGGACGATAGTATATCTCAGTAAGGCGGGAAGCCACAATACCGATTACGCCCTTGTGCCAAGCCTCATTATAAATCACAATCGAGCGCCGCTGGGAAAGGTTTGCCAATTGGTCTACAATCTTGTTCGCTTCCTCGGTCATGTTCTTGTCGAGGTCCTTGCGTGTCTCGTTATACTGGTTTATCTGACGGGCTTTTTGCAAGGCGAGCGGAAAATCCTTCTCGATAAGAAGGTCTACAGCCTCTTTCCCGTTCTGGATGCGTCCCGACGCATTGATGCGCGGCCCTATCTTAAAGATGATATCGCTCATGGTAAGCTCTCTGTCCGAAAGCCCGCATACATCGATAATCGCCTTCAGCCCGATGCTGGGGTTGGTGTTCAATTGCTTCAACCCATGATAAGCCAGCACCCTGTTTTCGCCCATTACGGGCACGATGTCCGAGGCAATGCTTACCGCCACCAAATCAAGAAGCGGGGTCAATTGCTGGAACTCGATGCCATTGTTCAAGGCAAAAGCCTGCATGAACTTGAATCCCACCCCGCATCCCGACAGATGGCTATACGGGTAGGAGGCATCATGCCGTTTAGGGTTCAGAATAGCCACGGCAGGAGGCAACACCTCATCGGGCACATGATGGTCGCAGATAATAAAATCAATGCCTTTCTCTTTGGCATACGCGATTTCCTCTACCGCCTTAATGCCGCAATCCAACACAATGACAAGTTTCACACCCGTCTCGTATGCGTAATCCACTCCCTTCTTCGATACGCCATACCCCTCGTTATAACGGTCAGGGATATAGTAATCGATGTTCGAATAGAACTGTTGAAGGAATTTATACACCAACGCAACGGCGGTTGTGCCGTCCACGTCATAATCTCCATACACCATAATGCGCTCTTTCCGTCCCATAGCCTTATTAAGACGCTCCACAGCTCTGCTCATGTCTTTCATGAGGAAAGGGTCGTGCAGTTCGTTCAGTTGCGGGCGGAAGAAACGCTTGGCTTCTGCGGCGGAAGTAATCCCCCGCTCCAGCAACAAGCGGCATAGGACAGGGCTGATTCCTATCTCTTTCGCCAAAGCTTTAGCTGCTTCCCGTTCTTCTTGTGTAGGAGGTTGATAGTTCCATTTGTAGTTCATTTATATATTTTTTCTTTCTTTTTCCAAGTCCATATAGCAGGGCGTTTTCAAGCGTACGGAAAGTGCCCGAACCATTCAACTCGTAAAGTTAGGAAAAAAGAAAGAAAAAATCGCCTGATTCCCGAATTATTTTCAAGAACCAGGCGATTTTATACTTTTATTTGCATTCCATTTCACCACAGAGGACACATAGGCACATAGAGCTTATTTTTATTCCTCCGTGGTACTCTGTGTCCTCTGTGGTGAAATCCACTTTATTACAATCCTAATTTCTTGGCGATATCAGCCGGAATGGCTTTCTTATTCACCAAGATATTCAGCGTCTTGTATGCCGCGAAAGCTTTCGATGCATACCAAACGCCTTTATACTTGCCTTCAGTACCCCATGAATTCTTCACCATGAAATACTCCTTGCCGTTCTGGTCTTTGGCGATGCCGTAAATCAGCATGCCGTGATCATCAGTCGTTTCCCAGTTGTCGAAAGCAACTTGACGCATCTCCTGGGTCACGTTGATTTCCGGAAGCGGTTTCGAAGTCAATTCCTTGCGCTTGTCGGCTTGGCTCAATCCCAACCAACGTGCCATGTCCGACCCTGTAAGTTCGGCACCTTTCTCTACATCGGGACATACGGCAACCCCATCGCGGGTGAATCCCTGCTCGCTCACATCGGCTCCCCATGCGAAGGTATAGCCGGTGTTAATCGCATTCTCCATGACCTCCATCAACTCATCGATAGGCAAGTTATACGAAAGCGCATTGCGCCAGTTATCTTGCACCTCGATGCTGAACTGAGTATAGAACGGATGGTGTGTAAACGAAGTCAATGATACATAGTCGTCCATATTCAAGCCCAACGCCTCATCGGCAAAGGTACGCGGAGTATATGTTTTCCCTTTATACGTGAATTGTTCCGGACATTCACCCAAATAGGTGTCATAGATGGCACGCACACCGTTCTTCCATACCGGAGTCAGCTTTCTCAACTTGCCTTTGGCAATGGCGTTCACATATCCTTCGGCTACGGCATCCAGTTCGTTATGCACCGGAAGCTTTTCGCCATACATGATGCCCGGCATAGCTTCTTGCGGCACCATTCCATAGTTCTCATAACAATATACGATATCCTCAAAGCTTCCCCCGGGAGCAAATGAAGCGTCACCATGATAGCGTACATAATTCACCGCACGGTCTTGCATGGTGTGATGCACGACAAACATTTCAGAGAGGTCGAACTCCCCTTTTCCCGCATGAAGCAGTTCGGCTTCCAAAAAACCGAGGGTAGAGAATGCCCAACAGGTACTCGACTGGTTCTGGTCTTTGACAGACGTAATCGGATTTTCTTTCACGGTAGTAAAAACAAAGCCTTCTTCAGAAGCCTTGTCTTTTTTCGGGCCTTTCGCATACACATTTCCAAAGCAAACGCCCAGAGCTAAGATTACAACAAGTTTATTCATTATTATTTATGGTGTTAATTGTTAATAATTAATAGTTAATAACGGCGGATGCTTTCGACTTCCGCTATTCACCATTATCTATTAATTATTAATTGTTAATTACTTCATGATTTTTGTTAATTACTTCATGATTTCTTCCACTTCCTCAACGGTAATCGGGATATGCTTTTCACCGGTGAAGCGCGAACCGCCGGGGATAATCAAAATATCGTCTTCCAGACGGATGCCCCCGAAGTCCTTGTATGTGTCTATTGCATCGAAATTCAGGAAATCAGCATGCATTTTCTCCGCACGCCATTTGTCTATCAGGTCAGGAATGAAATAACAGCCCGGTTCATCGGTGATGACAAACCCCTCTTGCAGGCGGCGCCCCATACGCAAGGAAGCCAAGCCAAACTGGTCGGACGGGCGTACTTCTTCGTCATAACCTACGTAACATTGCCCCAAGTCTTCCATATCGTGCACATCAATGCCCATCATGTGACCCAGTCCGTGAGGCATGAACAGGGCGTGCGCACCTGCTTCTACGGCATCCTCTACATTGCCTTTCATCAGCCCCAAATCCTTCAATCCCTGCGCCAACACCTTACAAGTTTCAATATGGACCGATTTATACGTCACTCCGGGACGTGCCAATTCCAGCGCACGGTCGTGACATGCCAGTACGATGCTATATACATCACGCTGGCGGCTGGTGAACTTACCTCCTACCGGAATGGTACGTGTATGGTCCGAACAATAATTGGTAACGCTTTCAGCTCCCGCATCGGTCAGCATCAGCCGTCCTGCCTGCAAGATTTGACTATGGTCATGATTGTGCAAGGTTTGCCCGTTCTGGCTCAAAATGGTGGCAAACGACACCATGTTTCCATACGAAGCCGCAATTCCATCCAATACGCCGGCAATATACTGTTCGCTCACACCCGGCTTGCAGAGGCGCATCGCGGCGGTATGCATTTCATATCCGATGTTACAAGCCTTGTCTATCTCGGCTATCTCGCACGGCTCTTTTACCGAGCGCAAGCTCACCACCGCCTTAATCAACTCCAACGAACTATGCTCCTTCACGAGCGAAGCACGGATGCCGGTCAGTTCTTCCAATAACATCATATTATCGTAACGGTAAGGAGGAAGGAAATGAATCTTGCGGCGTTGCGAAATAGCTTTGCCTATCATGCCCTTTAACTTAGCGAAGGGGAAGCTTTTAGTCACGCCTACCTGTGCAGCCAGTTCCCTTACGCTGGGTTGAGGTCCCATCCAAATGATATCGTCCATGGTCACGTCATCGCCGAAGAAATAATCCTCACCGGCATCTACGTCAAGGATACCGGCAAAACCCGGATGCGCATGCCCGAAGAAATACAAGAATGAACTATCCTGACGGAACTTATACGTATTGTCGGGATAATTGGCTGGCGCTTCATTATTACCCAATATCAAGATAACGCCATTGCCGACCTTATCCCGTAACGCCTTGCGGCGATTGCTATATACAGATGAATCGAACATAATTGTTGAAGTTTTAGTAACACCTTTGTATTAAGTGTTGCAAAAATAGAAAAATTAAACGAGAAGTGTATAGCTTCTATCCATAAAAAATATATCTTTGTTAGCAACTGGGCAACTTTTAAAAAAACATCACAATGAAACAGACTGGATTGGTATTAGAAGGCGGAGGCATGCGGGGAGTATTCACCTGCGGCGTACTCGATTACTTTATGGAGAAAGGCATCGAATTTCCATACGCAGTCGGCGTCTCAGCGGGAGCATGCAACGGGCTTTCGTATATGTCGCACCAGCAGGGAAGGGCAAAGTTCAGCAACATCGACATGCTGGCGAAATATCATTATATCGGATTGAAGTACTTATGGTTCCAACATAGCATCCTCGACCAGCACCTGCTTTATAAAGAATTCCCCGAAAAGATACTGCCTTTCGACTATGATGCGTATTTCCGCAATCCGGCACGCTTTGAAATGGTCACTACAAATTGCGTGACCGGACGAGCCTGCTATCTGGAAGAAAAGCATGACAAGGAACGCCTGCTGGCTATCGCCAAGGCATCGAGCAGCCTCCCCTATGTATGCCCCATCACCTGGGTAGACGGACGCCCCATGCTGGATGGAGGAATTGTAGACTCCATCCCTGTACAGCGGGCTATCAGCCAAGGATACGAAAAGAATGTAGTGGTACTTACACGCAACCGCGGATACCGCAAATCGGAAAAAGATATCCGCGTACCCCGCTTTGTCTATACCCGTTATCCCCGCTTGCGTGCCGTACTGAGCATCCGTTGCCGGGCATACAATGAGCAATTGGCTATGGTGGAACGCCTCGAAGATGAAGGACGTATCATCGTCATCCGTCCCGAAGCACCTGTCCATGTAAGCCGAATAGAAAAAGACATCAAGAAGCTCACGGCGCTTTACGAGGAAGGCTGGAGGTGCGCGGAAAAAGTAGTTACTGCATCGCCTTTTTCAGACTCTCTACAAGCTGAGGGTCGGGCAAATCAGCCTTACTGAACAATACATACGAAAAATTATCCGCCAACACCTCTTCGGGGTCTATCACATAGGCCGTGTTTTTCCCCACCCGGCTTTGGAAGTCCGAAGCCTGCTCCAATGTATAAATGACGGTCGCTCCATTCTGCTGAAGAGGGACGAACTGTTCATTCAAGGGAACCAATCCCACCTTTATATATTGGAAGAGCGTACCTTCGGCATAGGGAGCATCCGTGTAAGTCACCATCGTACAATTAACGCTTTCCCCTTCAATGGTAAACGGAGCATAGCTATCCCGCCGGCTTACGTCGGGATTGGAAATCAATTTCTGCATCAAATCGGACGGGAATGCAATCGGACGGTCGAGCACGGTAAATCCGATGGTCTCGTATGTTTTCTTCTTGAATGCCAAATCCGCACGTGTCAAGACATGGAAAAGTTCGTGCGCCATCAATCGTGCCAACTCATCTTCCGTAGCCTTTTCCAAAGCTTTTTCTCCCACCGCAATCCAGTTCTCTCGCGTATAAGCGGTGGCTCCTCCCTCTTCCGCCATGGAGGTTTTCATCAGAATCACTTCGGACGGAACCGGAAGTTTCAAATTCTGCTTTTTTATGGCAGTTTCTATTTTTGCGAAAGCCTTATTCAGTTTCGCCTTATCCGCATCGCTCCAATTGAGCGTGGATTCCATCGCCAACTTTAATAACTGAGACTTCCGCCCGTTTTGTGTCTGAAGACGCACATTGAGGTCGAACTGGTTCCAGCCATTCGTGTACGCATCAATATCGGTAATAAGCATTTGAGCTTCTGCCCTTGTGGCAAAACGATACGGAATATCAGCCGAAGCTTTCTGCGCTTTCCCTGATGTCATTACCAGAAAAGCGATAAGAGTAAAAAGCAGATGTGTTAATTTCATATTCATAATTAGATAGATTGAAAAGGTGAGCCGTCTCCGTCCGAACAGACGGCTCACCTTATTATGTTGATTATTATGTTTTTATTCTTTATCTTTCAGTGCCGTAAAGATAAGCCCTTCCAGCTCTTCGGCAAGTTCGGGATTATCCTGAATGCATTGCTTGGCGGCATCACGTCCTTGCCCCAACTTGGTATCGTTATAACTATACCACGACCCGCTCTTCTTGATAATGCCCAGTTCAGAACCCAAGTCGATGATTTCTCCGCTCCGCGAAATGCCTTCACCGAACATGATGTCAAACTCTGCCTTGCGGAAAGGAGGAGCGACCTTGTTCTTCACCACTTTCACACGCACCTGGTTTCCGATTACATCTTCCCCGTCTTTCAATTGGGAGATGCGGCGGATGTCCAAACGTACGGAAGCATAAAACTTCAAGGCATTTCCTCCGGTAGTGGTTTCGGGATTGCCAAACATCACGCCTATCTTCTCGCGCAACTGGTTGATGAAAATACACGTGGTATTGGTCTTGCTGATAGCCGAAGTCAGCTTGCGCAAAGCCTGCGACATCAAGCGTGCCTGCAGTCCGACTTTATTGTCGCCCATATCACCTTCAATCTCTGCCTTCGGAGTAAGGGCAGCCACCGAGTCGATAACGATAATATCGATAGCCGATGAGCGAATCAATTGTTCGGCGATTTCCAATGCCTGTTCGCCGTTATCCGGTTGAGAAATCCACAGATTGTCAATGTCTACCCCTAACTTTGCCGCATAGAAACGGTCGAACGCATGTTCCGCATCGATAAATGCCGCAATGCCTCCCAGCTTCTGAGCTTCCGCAATGGCATGGATAGCCAACGTGGTCTTACCGGAAGATTCCGGCCCGTAGATTTCAATGATACGTCCTTTGGGGTACCCTCCTACTCCCAATGCCGCATTCAGGGCGATAGAGCCGGTAGGGATGACTTCCACTTCTTCCACATGGTCGTCACCCATTTTCATAATCGAGCCTTTTCCAAAGCTCTTCTCTATCTTGTCCATGGCAGCCTGAAGCGCTTTCAGCCTCTCGCTGTTATTCGGTTTTGAAGAAGCGCCTTCTATCCCTCCTTCAAATGCCAATTCATCTTTCTTTGCCATACTTATCTGTAAGTTTGTATGTTTTTGAGTTTGTAAGTTCTTTAGTTCTTGAGATTAAAAGCTTCAAACGAATAAACTTAAGAACTTACAAACTCAAAAACTGAAATTTCACTTTAATATCTGCGCCGCATGGTCCTTTGTCTTCACCTCTTTCGGAGAGATGACACGCTCTACGACACCTTCTTCGTTAATAATAAATGTCGTACGGAACGTGCCCATATACTTGCGGCCGCACATGCTCTTCTCACCCCATGCGCCAAATTCCTCGGTCAGTTTATGTTCCGTATCAGCAATCAGCGTAAAGGGAAGCTGGTTTTTCTCAATAAACTTCTGGTGCGACTTCTGGTCGTTAATGCTTACACCTACCACTTCATAACCTGCCTTGCGCAGTTCATCGTAATTGTCACGCAAGTTGCATGCCTGAGCGGTGCAGCCCGAGGTCATGTCTTTCGGATAGAAATAAAGCACCACTTTACGCCCTTTGTAATCGCTCAAATGTATTTCTTTCCCGTTTTGGTCCACGCCCAATAAATCGGGAGCCTTGTCGCCTACAATCATTTCTTTAATTAATAAGGAATAGTTAATAATGAATAGTGACATCCCCAATGAATAACTAACAACGAAGCAAATCCCGTTAGCAATTATTAATTATTCATTGTTAATTATCCACTGAATTACAGTTCCAAATCGCCGTCGAATACCTCATGCCACGGCAAGCCGTTCTTGTTCAGTTCGTCCATAAACGGATCGGGGTCGAATTCTTCCACGTTCCATACACCCGGACGCTTCCACAAGCCTTTCACGAACATCATCGCGCCAATCATCGCCGGAACACCCGTCGTATAACTTACGCCTTGCATGCCGGTTTCCTTGTAGGCTTCCTGATGCGAGCAGTTGTTATATACATAATAGGTACGCTCCTTACCATCCTTGATACCCCGGATGCGGCATCCGATAGACGTTTCGCCTTCGTAATTCTCGCCCAGGTCTTGCGGATTAGGCAGCACTGCCTTCAAGAACTGGAGCGGCACGATTTCCATTCCGTTATAATTAATCGGCTCGATGCTTGCCATGCCGATATCCTGAATCACACGCAGGTGGGTCAGGTATTCCTGGCCGAAGGTCATCCAGAAGCGGGCACGCTTGATGGTCGGGAAATTCTTCACCAACGACTCCAGTTCCTCGTGATAAAGCAAATACGAGTCGCGCGGACCGATATTGGGATAAGTCAAATCCTTATGGATTTCCAGCGGCTTGGTGGTAATCCACTTCCCGTCCTCGTAATAACGTCCGTTCTGGGTAATCTCGCGGATGTTGATTTCGGGATTGAAGTTGGTTGCGAAAGCCTTATGATGGTTGCCCGCATTGCAGTCTACGATATCCAAGTACTGGATTTCGTCGAAATGATGCTTGGCTGCGTATGCCGTGTATATGCCGCTTACCCCCGGATCGAAGCCGCAACCCAAGATAGCGGTCAGCCCGGCATCCTCGAAACGTTTCTTATATGCCCATTGCCAGCTATATTCGAAGTGAGCCACGTCTTTCGGCTCATAATTTGCCGTGTCCAGATAATTCACGCCCGCTTTCAGACAAGCTTCCATAATCGTCAGGTCCTGATACGGAAGAGCCACATTAATAACGATTTCGGGTTTAAACCCATTGAATAAAGCCACCAGTTCGTCTACATTGTCTGCATCTACCTTAGCGGTCTTGATGTTGGGATTGCCGATTGCTTTTACAATTGCATCGCACTTCGACTGGGTACGGCTGGCAATCATCACTTCCGTAAACACCTCGGGATGTTGAGCCACTTTGTGTGCAACCACGGTACCTACACCGCCTGCACCGATAATCAATACTTTACTCATTTCTTATTTTTCAGATTTAATGCCCGGTAAACGTTACCGTTCACCCTGCAAAGATATAAATTTTTCCGAAACTTCATGCAGTATTCCGAGTATATCCGTATTTTTGTAACAGAAAACACTTTTAAAACAAAGCAGACTTATGAAGAAAACAATGTTGAAAGCAGCGTTCTTCCTTAGCGCAGGCGTATGGATGACCGCATGCGGAAGCAGCAAACAAGCTGCACAAGCTATCGACTTAACGGGAGAATGGAATATTGTAGCCGTAAACGGAGAAAAAGTACAGGCGGCTAATATGCCTTATATCGGACTGGACATGAAAGGGAAAAAAGTGTATGGGAACGCCGGATGCAACCGCATGACGGGAACATTCGAGGCTGACTCGCTCCAACCGGGCAAAATCAGCTTCGGGCAAGTGGGCACCACCCGTATGATGTGCCCCGACATGGATACGGAGAACAAGGTGTTGCAGGCATTGAATGCCGTAAAAGGCTATGCACAGACAGAGACCGGACTCAACATGACCGATGCCGAAGGCAAAGCCGTGCTGACATTGGAAAAGCGGGAAACGCCGGTCATTACCCTCAATGATTTAGCCGGAGAATGGGTGATTAGTGCCATCTATGGAGTCCGTGTGGGCAAAATGGATAAGACCCCCTTCATTGCATTTGATATTGCACAAAAGCGGGTTCACGGCAATGCGGGATGCAACATCATCAACGGAGGATTCTCGCAAGAAGAAGGCAAAGCCAATTCACTGAAGTTCTCGCAAATGATATCCACCATGATGGCATGCCCCGACATGGACACCGAGCGTCAGATACTCGAAGCGTTGGGCAAAGTGACCGGCTTCAGCCTGAATCAAGAACAGGCCGTAGCCCTGCTCGATGAGGCAGGTACGGAAGTGCTGACCTTGACCAAAAACACAGACGAGCCATTGACAAAATAAACGCAGCCCATTGGTTTATGAGTTTTAATGCACTGAAACTGTAGTTTTATATAGCAGAAACTATAGTTTCAGTGCATTAAAACTTTAGTTTCAGTTATACAAAACAGCATGAAACTATTATTGGACACGCAAAGGCATAAGGATTAGGATGTTAACACATACGTCCCACTACCCATAAGCGTAAGCCTGAGCAAAAGGGATTCACTTCATTTGCTCGAACCGGTAAGCGAACGAGAAGAGCACGTACCCCCGCAATTGTTCCTCGTAACGCTCGCTGAACGCCGTAGCGCTGGCATAACGCGTAAAGCTCTTGCGCTGGCTCAGGATATCCGCCCAATAGACCGACAATTCTCCCCGCTTCTCTTTCAGGAACTTCCACGATACTTTCAGGTTCCACAACAATTCATTATCCTCCGCTCCGCTCATGCCCGTACCGCTTCGGAACGTATAGTCCGCATCCGTGCTCACGGTAAAATGCAACGGGAGATTGACCGAACTTTCCACGCCGCACGTATAGTTCCGTGTATAGGTATTCCGCCCTTGCAACGAGTTTTCCGACTGGTAAAAGCTCCATGCTCCCGTCAGGTCGATGTTCCCCCATGCCGGAAGATATGCTAAGCGGATATTGCTGCTGAGCGAGGTGGCTCCCGTCACGCTCCGGCTATTTACGTTCCGCGAAACGTCTTCATTAATCAGGCTTACGTTATGGTCATAACCCCCCGAAGCGCTCAGCGTGAAATGGAACTGCTTGACACGCTTGTCGTAAGACCCGTTTCCCATTATCCCCCAATTCCCGTTGATGTTGACCGGCATCGTTTCGCGCCCGCCCGTCTCCTTATCATATAAGGTAGAGCGGGTCACCGAATTAAATGTCTGGTTCCACGAAAACGAAACCGAAATCCCCTTTTGGAAGTTGTTGAATATTGTGTGCACCGAATGCCGGTACGAAGGACGCAAGTGCGGATTGCTCCGGCGGATGTACAAAGGCGAACTGTAATCGGTCGGAGCCACCATGTCTTCCAGCCGTGGCTGGGACGTATTCCCGCTATAGCTCAACACCCAAAAGCTTCCCTCATTCTGATACGAAAGGCTTAGTTGCGAACGCCATTCTACGGAACGCGCCACGGTATCGGCACGGTGCTCTCCGGTAGCCTGCTCGATGGAACGCCGCTGGGGATTCATGCCCACGCTTGCCACCACGCCCCAGGTCTCGGAAGTATAATTATAGCTGAGTGAAACATTATGCCTGAGTGTCCGGCTATGGCTTCGGGTCCGGAGGCTGTCTATCTCGCCCGCCTCGTACCCTTCGGGCAAGACTCCCAAATCCGGCTGTTCCGCCTCAAAGGGAGACAAATCAAATGTCGCCCCATCCAGCTTCTCGTATTCCCTTTCCACCCCATAGGACAGTTGGAGGCGGTTCCGCTTGTTGAACGCATGCGTATAAGCGATACGCGCTTCATCGTTCATCGAGCTTTGAGGCGTACGGCGGTACTGGTTCTGATAATAGAGCGAATCGCCTCCCGCCGCATTCTGCAGCTGATAATAATCAATGGAAGAAAGCGTATAGCCGTGTTGCGTTCCTCTCCGGTATCCGTGACTAAGGTCAAAACTCAAGAAGTCATCCTTCTCCCCTATCTTTTGCACAAGCTCCAAGCGTAAATCGTAATCCACATTATCGCCTTGCGACAACGATTGTTGGCGGTTGTCGTTTATCCACGTCCCTTTATCCACCTCGCCGATGTGGGCAAACGGATTTTTCGTATCCGCCTCGGGACGGGCATTGAACGTAGCGGTACGGCTCTCGCTCCGGCTTCGGCTATCGCCATACCTTCCCATGGCGGAAAAGGCAAGAGAAGTGCGCTTATTGATTTCCCAGTTCACATTCAAGTGTCCGTTTACGTTCCGGTTCTTTCCCGACTGGTCGCTTTCCGCCAAGGCGTATTGGTTCCCGTTGCTCAGGTATTGCTCGTTATACGTTCCGGACTGGCTTCCGTTGCGGGTATAGCTATAATTGACATTACCCGACACATCCAGACCTTCCTTCACCTTTTTCGAAGCGCTAAGATTGACCGAGTTCAGGATATTATCTTCATCAGCGGAAGTGAAGTTGCGGTTGGTCGAACGTGCGTTTACCATAAAGTTATCCCCACTTTCCTTAAAGCGCATCACCCGTCCGTTCAAGTCACGCCGCTTATGGGTTCCGTATCCGGCTTCGGCATAAGTCAATAACGACCCGTTGAACTCCCGTTTGGTTTTCAGGTCGAGCACGTAGTTCTTCTCGTTCGATTTCATACCGGTCTTTTTTTCTTGCTCGGTAGGCTTGTCGTACACTTTCAGCTGGCTGATGAACTTCACCGGCAGGTTCTCCAGAACGACGTCCTTATTCCCTTTGAAAAAATCCTTCCCGTTCACCGTAATTTCCTGAATCGGATACCCGTTAAATTTCATTTCCAACGTTTTCGGGTCATACGATAGCCCCGGAATGCGCCTTACCAAAGCCTCCAGATAAGAGCCTTCGGGCGTAGGATAAGCATCTACATTATAAACGGTAGTGTCCCCTTTCTGCTCGACGGCTTTCAAGGGAGCCGTGACCACCACTTCCGAGAGAAGAAGCGCATCGTCCCGCATCCGGAGCGTTCCCAACCTCAAGGTATCGGCATCCGCCTTCAAGCCGATAACCAACGGCACGCATCCCGTAAACGAAGCCTTCAATACATATTCCGTTTTCGGATTCCGACGAAAGGCAAGAGTGAACATTCCGTTCTTATCAGAAGACGCGCCTTTCACAAGCGACGAATCAGGCAACCCCAGCACCGTTACATTGGCATACGACAATGCCTCTTCTGCTCCTTGCTCATCCAAAAGCACAAGGCGTCCCGTCACAACCTGATGTTGCGCACACCCTTCCGCCAAGCCCGAAGCCCACAAAAGCCCTGCTAATATAATAAGGTATACTATTCTCATCTTTTGCCAATAGGTAGGCAAAAATACAGAAAAGGTAGAAACCCCGACATTAATAAAGCCTAATTCATATCCCTCCCTGCAATTTTTACCGAATCCATACCCGCATTATCCCCTTGTCTGTCAGGTTTGCGCCATTTTGTCAGCCATTCTTCGCAAGATAAGTGCCCGTTCTCCGCGTGGCACGGCATTTGCTTATCCATAAGCGTAATGCTTCGGCATTGCAGAATCAATTTAATCAGTAAACAAATAAAATAGATACAATTATGGGAAAGATTATTGGTATTGACTTAGGAACTACAAACTCATGTGTAGCAGTATTCGAAGGTAACGAACCGGTTGTGATTGCCAACAGCGAAGGCAAACGCACCACTCCTTCAGTCGTAGCATTCGTAGACGGCGGCGAACGTAAAGTGGGCGACCCCGCTAAGCGTCAGGCTATCACGAACCCGAAACGTACAGTATATTCTATCAAACGTTTCATGGGTGAAACATACGACCAAGTTCAGAAAGAAATCTCTCGTGTCCCTTATCAAGTAGCAAGAGGAGAAAACAATACACCGCGTGTAGACATCGACGGACGTCTGTACACTCCGCAGGAAATTTCAGCCATGATTCTTCAGAAGATGAAGAAAACCGCTGAAGATTATCTGGGCCAGGAAGTAACCGAAGCCGTTATTACCGTTCCGGCATACTTCTCAGACTCACAGCGTCAGGCTACGAAAGAAGCCGGACAGATTGCAGGACTGGACGTGAAACGTATTGTCAACGAACCGACCGCAGCCGCTTTGGCATACGGTGTCGACAAAGCCAACAAGGACATGAAAGTAGCTGTGTTCGACCTCGGTGGCGGTACATTCGATATTTCAATATTGGAATTCGGTGGCGGCGTATTCGAAGTATTGGCAACCAATGGTGATACACACCTGGGTGGTGACGACTTCGACCAAGCTATCATCAACTGGCTGGTTCAAGAGTTCAAGAACGATGAAGGTGCCGACCTGACTACTGACCCGATGGCTATGCAACGTCTGAAAGAGGCAGCTGAAAAAGCAAAGATTGAATTGTCTTCTTCTTCATCTACCGAAATCAACTTGCCGTACATCATGCCGGTAGCCGGTGTGCCCAAGCACTTGGTTAAGACACTGACTCGTGCTAAATTCGAACAATTGACCCACGATTTAATCCAGGCTTGTCTGGAACCGTGCAAGAAAGCCATGAGCGATGCAGGCTTGAGCAACTCGGATATCGACGAAGTCATCCTTGTAGGTGGTTCTTCACGTATCCCGGCAGTTCAGCAACTGGTTCAAGACTTCTTCGGTAAAGTTCCTTCAAAAGGTGTAAACCCGGATGAAGTAGTAGCCGTAGGTGCAGCTATTCAGGGTGCCGTATTGAACAAAGAAGCTGGTGTAGGCAACATCGTATTGCTGGATGTCACTCCGTTGACCTTGGGTATCGAAACCATGGGTGGTGTCATGACCAAACTGATTGACGCCAACACGACTATCCCGTGCAAGAAGAGCGAAGTATTCTCTACGGCAGCCGATAACCAGACCGAAGTGACCATCCACGTATTGCAAGGCGAACGTCCGATGGCAGCACAGAACAAGTCAATCGGTCAGTTCAACTTGACAGGTATCGCTCCGGCTCGCCGTGGTGTTCCCCAGATTGAGGTTACATTCGATATCGATGCCAACGGTATTCTGAAAGTATCTGCCAAAGATAAGGCTACCGGCAAGGAACAGGCTATCCGTATCGAAGCTTCCTCTGGCTTGAGCAAAGAAGAAATCGAACGTATGAAAGCCGAAGCATCTGCCAATGCAGAAGCCGATAAGAAGGAACGTGAAAAAGTAGATAAGCTGAATCAGGCAGACAGCTTGATTTTCACCACCGAAAATCAGTTGAAAGACCTTGGCGACAAGATTCCTGCCGACAAGAAAGCTCCTATCGAAGCCGCTCTTCAGAAATTGAAAGATGCCCACAAGGCTCAGGATTTGGCAGGTATCGATGCCGCAAGCGCAGAACTGCAGGCTGCCTTCCAAGCCGCAAGCGCAGAAATGTATGCCCAGACCGGTGCTCAAGGAGGTGCACAAGCAGGTCCTAACGCTGGTCAGGCAAACAACAGCCAAAGCACAAACAACAAAGACAATGTGCAGGATGCGGATTTTGAGGAAGTGAAGTAAGTATCAGTAAACAACGATAACTAATAATAGAAAATAGGGTGTAGCTCAATGAGTTATGCCCTATTTTATTTTGTCAACGTACCCATTTCCATAATTACGCCCCGACTTTAGAACAGTATCCCTAAAGGCAAAACTGCTACAGCGCGTAGCAGTAATTGGATATATCTCACAGAATTATTATTTGTGCATTAGGCAGGTAAGACATAATGCCACAATCAGTGGAAAAGAATTACACATGTTTTGCATTTTCAATTTTCTCATACGGAAGTCTTGATTCTGCCGCCATAAGACCATCATCAGATTCAGGCATCCCGTATGCTTTGACTTTTCGATCCTCAAGGAAAATATGGTTTAAAGTATAAGCCAATGACTCCAATGTCTGCATCCGGATTTCAGGTTTCAGCTGACATTCCCATACAGTGATGCAATGCCAACCCATAGCTGCGAGTTGGCATTGTTCCTTTTTATCACGTTCCTGATTCCGTTCAATTTTCTTTTGCCAAAAGTCAATGTTAGTCTTAGGCAGGCGAAAGTATTTGCAATTCTCATGACCATGCCAAAAACAGCCGTTCACAAAGATGACCGTGCGGTATTTACGCAGCACCAAATCTGGGTGACCGGGCAGACGTGGATGGTTGAGCCGATAGCGGAAGCCTCGGCTGAAAAGGAATTTCCGCACCAATATTTCTGGCTTGGTATCCTTTCCGTGTATGGCGGTCATGCAGCGATGGCGTTGTTCGTTGGTCAATGTATCCATTCCTAATAGTATTCGTTAATTTCATCCTAATTTAAAACCCATTGGATGACTGCAGTAAATCAATAAAGTTCTTGATGATTCACTATTCTTTACAGAAAATACGACAATTAATATCCGCATCTTTGCAGGTAGAGATGAATCCACTCAATAACCAAGCAAGCTGCACTACATAATTTTTCTGTTTAAAAGGTTGTCCGTTTTTTATTTTATCAAAAGCATTAGTTAAAGCAGACTTAGATAGATAGTTTACGGCAAGACAGATTTCCTGTACTTTATTAGGATTATATCTTAATTTTTTATACAACCTTTCATAATCTATTGATACTCCTATTCTGCATTTATTTATATTGGTCTTATTCCATTTTCCATCCATCCTTTCCATTTTCTTTTCGATGGCTTTGTCATCAGGATTCATATTACCAATGTTTTTTATAGCTTGACCTATGACCTCCTGAAACTTGGATGCGGAAAGAGTTGCGCTTCCATCATTACATTTTGAGTGAATATAAGATATTGAATTTTCTTTGATGGCTATATGGTCAGCCCACTCATTACCCAAATCGTCGCAAAATAAGAAATCGGCATCTTTAAATATGTTTTTTTCTACAACGCTAAACATTGAGTCAATTTTAAAATCCGTACTTGTCGCGTCATATCCATCACCTTTTTCACTTGTAACATTTGCAATCTCACGCACTGGATATAATATAGAGAGAATAGCTTCAAAATCTTTTTGTATACCTACATTCATATAAAGCCTCTTGCCCATGTATATATATGAATAATCCGAGAAGCCAATAGAAAAACATCCCAAGTTGTTAATTAAATCAATAATTTTCACGTATCTCCCATCGTCTTCACAATAATACAAAGAATCAAATAAATTACCACATGCCACAATCTTCAAGCCTGATTTCATCTTTTTTACACCAATATTACGTTTGCCCTTTTTTCTATAAATATCTATTTCTTTTTCATCCAAAGAAAGACACTTAACTCCTGTCTTTATATATTGTTCAAAGATATCTGTTTTTACTACATATTCTTCTTTTCCTTCTTTTTCTTTTTTCAAAAAAATATCTGTACATTGAAGACTTTGAATATAAGAATGAATTTTGAATATACCAATTAGTAGTGATACCGGTTCTAAATTGTCTTTCTGTTTTTTCCATGATTGTGGTTTAGCAAAACGTGAAAAAAATGATTCTTGTGGAATATATACATCAATTTTTGCAATCAAAATATTCATCCATTCCAATAATTTTTTAAAATTTTTCTTAGATCCAAATTTGGCTAATCTTGAAGTGTTTATGTTTACAGAACACAAACCATCGGCATTGGAAAATCGTGCTGTATTGACAACTGTATGGTTAGAACCAAACATTGGCATTGTATTTTCCAAACTATTGGCTTCATATGATTTATTGCGCATGGCATTTTCGTTCATATTCATATTACTTAATTTCATTTGCTGAAAAACAGTATCATTGTCTATCAGCACTCCTGCCAATGTATCTGCTGGTATTGGAGTTAGGCTATTTATGAAAGAACTAATGTGAGAAATGTTTTTCTTTATAATAACAACATAATCTTTTATTTCCACAATAAGCAAATATGCCAACTTATTTTCTGCCAATATTGGTGGGAATTCTTCTTTTTCAAAATCTAAGAAAGAGGGATAAGTTGTGAATTTGAAAACAAGCAAAGAATAATAAACTTCTTGTGTATCTGGTATATTTACACACTCTTTCTCACGATAAATTTTAGTCAGTAGTTTGTATTCAATTTCATTAAGTACAGAATCAAATATTTCATGTATTTTATTATTCCCTATCTCTATTTCATTTTTCTTAAAAAAATAAGCACCTTCATTTAGTGTTAAATGATCGCGCAGATGTAATTTATCAATATTCTTCATTTTAGCCAAAGGTAAAATAATCTGTTAATACATGCTTCCTGAAAATAAAAGTTATTTAATGCAATTATGGCATCACTATAGTATAAAGAATCTGCATCTTATATTTCATCAATTATTACACATTCCTCAATTTTATCAAACGTGGTGTCTACAAAAGTATGATTAACCATTTTATGAGTGTCTATCTGACGATAACCCTCAAAGAGTTTACGGCTGAACCGCAATTCAAATGCCAAACGCAAATCATCTGCTGTTCCTTCGCTTTCTACTTGTTTTGCCTCTTTAGCTGTGATAGTTCTCACCCGTACAATTTCATATACATCACGAATGCCCTGCCCTTTTATGTATGGCATAAAATAGTGTAAGTCTTGCAAGGCTATTGTAGTCGGGAAATGACTGCCGGTGTAATATAGCGTAGCAGTTCCGTCAAGGAAATTTTGAAAATATCCTTTACGACTACTGTTCGTAACCAAGCCAATCAAGATACGGTTACCCACTTCTACGAACGTACCTTTCTGCGGTATCACTCTGTCAATAATTTCAGTAGACTTCTTGTTTATAAGTTCACCGATGAAGTGTTCCAGAAGATTTCTGTTCTTTTGATCTTTTGGACGTAATGGAAACGCACCGATATTCACTTCTTTTATTGTCTCATAAAACTTTGACTTCTGCACTTCTAGCGGTTCGCCATCGCCCGGAAAAAGGATATACCCACCAATAACCTCTTTCTTTAAAGGAGCTTTGTCGTATTCCTTGTAATAAATAGCATCACGATAGCGGTGCATCTGGTTAAGGGTATCATCAGGTGGTACATCTACATTGCCTTCTTTACCTTCAATGCGATATTTGGCATCAAACAGGTATGTGAATTTCATTTTATTATGAAGATCATTTTTGGTCAACTGCAAAACAATATCCGGTTTCTGCGGTACCGTCGGAACCACAAGATTGCTCATTCCGATAGAACCGTTTTCACGCTCTGTACTTTTCGGATTATACACCAATTCTGCCAGTTCCACATCGTCTTTCTTGAACAGGATGCGTGAGTGCTCACCCTTGCCCAGTTCCCATGTAAACAGGCCGTTCATCTCCATGCGGTTGCGATGGTCTATGTCTTCATCGTCTATATGCAGTTGCTCTTTCACGATGTGGCTTACTTCAATGAAACACCATATTTCATAAAGTGTTGCTATATCTTTGGTTTGTAAACGATATATGCCATCATTTAGAGAATAAGAACGTTGTAGCAAACTCCATGTGCGATATACCTGACTATATCCAGTAGCCTTTTGCAAAACCAAACTTTCTTGACTCAGACCTTTATAATTTCCCACGGTACGGAAAAAGGGATTCTGTTGTAAATGTCTCAACGTTGCCAATGTAACTTGCATATCCTCTTTCATTACATCAGACGCATTCTTTATCACTTCTATACGCTTTTTCAAGGTCTCATATTTCTTTGTAATTTGGCTAAGTGCAAATTTCAAAAATCTATTTTCCTGTGTATCATTTGTCCGTGCACATTCTTCTACACGATATAAATGTGAGCTGTCAGATCTATGTTCTGCAAGTTCGTTTTCTACGCAAGATGGGATAAACGTCAATCTGTCCGCACGTTTATATGATGCCTTTTCATGCAAACGGTGTCTTGGACGGTCAATGATATTTTTGCATGCCTGGATAAATTTCTTTTGTTCGTTGGCAAAGACACTCCACCAAATTATTTCCGGAGTTTCACCACTTATATCTGGGGAAAAGCCATGAAAGGTTCTTCTCATATAATCCAGCGAAAGCATTCTGTACTCCTGCTCAATATCCTCTATAATAGTTTTCCAGTGCTCGTGATAATTAAGCTTTGTACTCAACACTTCAAAGGAGAAGGCAAAATTACGGACTTCTGTTCCTACTTGATATATGATTTGTATTTCACTGCGTCCAACCTCATTGCCATAATTCAAGAAACCGGCTAATATTTGTCTTCGAAAAGTGAATTTATCATTTTCATTTTGAAGAATGGAGCCAAATTGTGCTTTCTTCACATAGTCCTTGAACTCAATCCAAATAGGATAATCTGTATTATCAAAAAAAACAGCAGGAGCCTGTTGGCTATTTTCAATCGTAATCTGTTCTCCAATATGGTTGCTTAAAATAACAGACATTACTCCTTCCGACCAAGAATAAGTGGAGTATAAGTTTTCTTCTCCCACATTATTCTTTGCCTTATTCCAAATGTTATCGAATTTTGTACATTCGACAATCATTTCAAAATCCTGATGTTTTATTGTAAGCAGTTCCATCTTCTCTTACATATCTTTTCCTGTTTTAGCTCCAGAAACTTGTATAACCAGATAATGTTAATCGTTCTTTCATTTCTTTCAGTTTGGCTACAGAAATAGATTCTATTTTCTTTTCTTCTCCGGTCAATATCAATAATTGCGCTTCGATAGTAGCAATCAAGCTCTCAAGAAGTGAATGTTTGATTTTTGTATCATCACCTTCAATACGAGACAAAATTTTCATGCTTGTTATTTCATCCAATGCTATTGCTATGACCTCATCCTCGCTAAACTCATTTCCTTTTTCATCCAAGTTGTAGGGTAAATTGTTTACCACATAAAGCAAGAACTCGTTTCGTGTACGATAGGCTATCTTGAATGGTGTGCCATTAAGTACATCATTTACAGCCTGCAAATAGCTTAATACCTTATTGCAAACTTCCTCATTATCTGCATATACATCCACACCTTCTACAGCTGTACCAATAAGCATGTCACTATTTAATTTGCCAATATGCTCATATTTGCTGTCCAGTCCAGCATACAAATCCACTTCATTCATTTCTATAGTCATGGCACGGTCAAGAACCTTTCTGGAGAAAGAGAAGGTGGTTTCATCCATGTTTACCGTACCCATTACAATTAGATTTTGTGGAATAGTTATGCCTTCTTCCAAAAATCGGTTTCTTAACGTTTCATTGCCTCCTGTTAGTTCGGCAGTCAACACCCGATACCAATCTTCCGTACTTTTCTTTAGGATAGGATCAGTTGTAATCGTTCCGTCTTCATTACTTTTGCGAGATTCTATTACGCTAAGAAATTCCGCAAAATATTGTTCTACTGGAGCAAGATTCATTTCATCCAGACAAAGGAAATAAGGTATATCCAAATTTTCCCATGCCTGCGTAATGAATCTTAAGAAATCGCCAATCACATATACAGGAGTTCCACTAACACGGCTTACATATCCAATTAGTTCGGTAGAATCGTGCCAATTAGGTTTAACTTGAATTATCTCAAAATTCTTAGGTTTTTGGGCTTTGTATTCGATGGAATCTTCGTCCCAACATGCACGGGCAAGTTCACGTACGATGCGGCTCTTTCCTGTACCGGATATACCGGCAAGCAAAAGAAAGGGCTTGGTCTTAATTGCGGTAATGATGTCTATATACTTGTAATATTGAGAATTCGTACCATTATTATCCTCTTTATCAAACATTTTGTAAATTTCTTTTGGAGAAATCATTGCTTCTTCTCGTGACATCTTTAAATTTCCATACGTTATTATATATTCAGTAAAGTCGGAATCTGTTGAGAATAGTTCGTTCAATAATTCAGTAGAATAGTATTTTGCCAAATATCTCTTGATTTCAGGAAGTCCAATTTCCGAAACACTAAAATTGTATTTCCTACATAGCCATATGGCAAGAGCTATTCTACAATCTTTGTCTTTTAGATATTTCTTAATGTTTTTATACAAGATTCTGTTTATAGACAAAACTCCATTTTGAACATTAAATAATGCAGCATCTTTTGTCCTACGAGGAAAATCATGTATAACTACCGGATTTGCGATAGACTCCTTTACAACATTTACAGAGAAAAAATTGCTTCCAACTTTATAATCTTTTTCGTCTTTTATATCTGTAAAAAAATTCGATGTATAACAAGAACCATCTATACTTACAATGTCTCCTACATATTTTATAAATAACTCTCTATCCTCTTTTTCTTTTGTATCGCAATTTTTGTTGTTTTTCAAAACAAAACGATCTAATGCGAATAAGTACCTGATAGCACTTATAAATTGAGTAGCACCTTGACTAAAAGGACTACTTGTATTGTGGGACAACACTTTATATGCAGTCAATAGGGATTTTTTATCAATGTAAGCCATATCTATTATTCATTAATTGGGAGGAATCTTAACAAAGCTGTTGCCATAACCCATCCAAGTATTGGAGGAACAGCATTGCCAATAACTTTATACCTAGCAGGCAAAGGTATTGTGCTGAACAGATAGTTATCTGGGAAGGACTGAATTCTTGCACACTCCCTAACAGAATACCTCCTGTTTTCAATGGGATGGGTAATTCCACATTTGTCAGGCTGCGCAGAAGCTGTAATTGTACCACAAATTTCTCCAAAAGCAAATCGCCTGAAAAATTTTGGAGCATGATAACGCTTTGGGTTATCATAGATATTCCTAAATCGTGGAGTCAGCATTTCATATGGTATGTCTTTCCATGATTTTCCTTCCATACAAATTGCCGGCAAATTTGCGTGGGAATATCCATCATAAAAATATTGGAATCCTTCAATGCCATGAGCACAGCTTCCGATTAAATCTACGGTTTGTTGTGTTCCTGGACTAAACTCCCATACTTCATTATCAGGCAAATTTTCCACACCTTGCAATATCCGTCCCAGTACTAATTCTTCAATGTTCCCATAATGCTCAGATGGTATATTGTTTTCACGAACAATTGTTTCCAATAAATTAAAATCGAAATGTCCAAGATTTAATTCTCTATCTATTCCTACCATTAGAACACGATAGCGTTTTTGTGGGACTCCGTAGTCAGAAGCACAAACTAATTTGTATGATACGTCATAACCTAAATCGCCCATAATTCTAACGATTTCTTCAGGAACACTATTACCATTCGCAACATGAGATGAAAGAATTCCTCTGACATTTTCAAATAAAAAAGCTTGAGGACGATGTCCTGCTTCAATCTTAGCAGCGATTATTCTATGACATTCTTCAAATAAAGTACCTCTTCCGTTTTCATCATCTACTCCTTGCCTTTTGCCTGCATTAGAAAATGGTTGACATGGAAAACCTGCTAAGAGAATATCAAAATCTGGTATTTCATTGGCATCAATATCTCTAATGTCAGCTAAAAGACAATTAGCTCCATTATTTGTTAATAATGGATTGGCATTATAACAAGATTGTGCGTCTTGATCAAAATCATTTGCAAACAAAATCTCGGTATTTAATCTGTCGTAAAATTGTCCTCTGAATGTAAATCCTCCTGTAAATCCTAAATCAAGACCACCACATCCAGAAAATAGAGATGCTATTATTTTAGGCATTTGTATCTGTTCAATTAAATGTTTTTTATTGACCACAATAAATCCTTAATATCTACTTCAAGGATTTTTGCGATTTCAACCAATGTCTCTAAATTCGGTTGCATAGTGTTGGTACACCATTTAGATACAGTTCCTGGATCTTTTCCAAGCTGCTCTGCTAACCATTTATTGGTGCGTTTCTTTTCAGCTAAAACCACCTTCAAACGATTTATGTCTTTATTCATACTTTCTATGATATGTTTAAATGCAAAGGTAAGCATTATAATTGAAATTCAGTTCCGATTATAATGCTTTTCTAACAAATGTATGTTGAAGAACAACTTTATATTGAAATATACTTCAATATGTATATGGAATTTTACTTGGACTTGTTTTCTTTTTCTCTTCTCTCCTTAACCTTATCCAATCCCGGCATCTTCTTTGATACAGAACTCTCACCAGCAGGAAAGTATGCCTTGAAAACCTGACATAAGAAACTTACTATGTCACTACGTTTCTTGCCTATATTGGAGAAAGCGGAGTAAACGTAGTACATGAGTTCCTGCTGACTGCACATTTCGTTTGGTTGGACTGTGATTGAGGGCGGAAGAATCAAATCATGTTCTGCAAATACGTAGGAACTGGCAAGCTTGCTTTGACGTTCCATCAGGATGGATACTTTCTCTTTAAGCAAGGCTATCGCCAAGGCTGCGACCAATAAGATGGAAACCAAGATAAAGATTGTCATGTGTCACGCCCTCCCTATTATGGTTTTACGATGATACGCCAATAGCCTGCCTTGTCAGAACCTTCATGGACGAGAATGCCTCTCTCACGCAACTCTTTGATGTTCTTTTCAACTGCCCGCTTGGACACGCCAATTTTTACAGACATTGCTTCTGCTGTTATAGAAGGGTCGGAAATAACTAAGTCTATTATTTTTTGCCCTGTCCTGCTAACTCTTTTAGATGCATCCTCTCCTTTTACACAGAACCTTTTCTCCGAACTTTTTTCGTTTACACCGAATCTTTCAGCATTTACACCGAACCTTTTCTCCGAACTTTTTTCGTTTACACCGAACTTTCTCTCCGAAGCTTCTCCGTTTACAGGGTACTGTTTGAGGGTACTGTTTACCCTGTCGGCCACCTCTTCTACGGAGATTCTACCATTCTCACCCCAATTCAAGTTATAGAAGGTGGTGAAAAAAGAGGATGCTTCGGTTTTATAGTGAGGCTCCTTGCCGGGTAGGAAGTTGGGCAACTTCTCCGTCAGTTCACGCATCTTGCGCAGACCGGAACCACGTTTCTCCATGTAATCGAGTTGGGTAAACATATCGGCAATGACGGGGTTGCAGCGTATAGACGGGACATTATATATGTCTCGGTCTTGAATCTGTGTGCCGTCAAGCATCACGCCGGGCGAAACTAATTCTACACGGTCATCGTAGATGTCAATATGTACCTCACCGCCCATCACCATATAATCCCGATGGATAAGGTGATTGACCAATCCTTCAAAGATAGCACGGTCGGAATAGTCGGGCAGATTGAGGCGATAGTTCGGCATCTTCACCCATCCACTCATGGTGTAGTTCTTAATGAAATCCATGCCATATTTCAGAAGCAAAACGAGGTTGGCTCTGTGTTCTACAGAACTGATAGCGTCATCCTTATCTTATGAAGCCCCGTCCATCGGGTACAGAAGATGCGGGATTGGCGAAGAGACCCCGCAAACGAACATAAGTGAAAAGGCTGACTCACTTATGTGAAACGCCTGAGTTACTTATGTGAAACAGCCGACTCACTTATGTTCGTCAAAACGCATGCTTGAATGCATAGTAAGATCAATCCAGCTTACGTAGGATTCCTTGATCTCCAACCACATAAATGCAATCTTTTTCAATCAAGATTCCTCTTCCCTTGCCTTTCTCCCGATTCTCCGCATTATCTACATTCACTGCAATCACCCGTTGGCCATAGAACGTAGATATATCTTCAAAAATCGTATGCCCAACAATGATGCGCTCTGCCTGATAGCGGTCCAAAATAAGGTTTAATGTATCCGAAGCTAACGGATGATATTTTTCTGCCTGCTTTACCATGCCCCGGTACCAGATAGGACCATAGCTTCCGAAAAGAAAATAAACCATCGGAGAAGCTTCTTTCCGTTGCGCCTTATTCTTATAAAGCCCGCTGCTCATCTGTTTATTGACAAAAGGAATTTCGAGGTTCTGTTCCAAGAAATCACGGCTAAGCCCTGCATGAACAAAAAGATTCCCGCCCGACACCTGTATGGTATTGCGGGTTATCAACCATTTGCCCAATTCGGTAGAAGATGCCAACAAATCAGCATACTTCATTCCCACCTTCTCAGCCAACTGTTTATACTTAGGCTTCGTATAGCGCAAATCATTCATCAGCACCATCGGTTCATGATTGCCCAATAGAAAATCGACACGCCCTCCTGCCTGACGCGCTTCCCACTCTAATTGGTAAATCAACCAAAATATCTGAATTGCATCATTGCCCCGGTCAAACACATCCCCGATAATGACCAGCTGGTTGGATCCGAAATTCCAATGATAGTTCTCATCAATCACCCGATTCCCTTGCAACAAGCTGATAAAGCAATCCAAATTACCGTGAGGATCGGAGGTGACAAATATCTTATCCGGCTGTTCCGTCTTCCATTCAGGACGCTCTTCTGGATGCAATGTCACGTCGAAACGATGTTGTTGGTCACTTGACACAACCGGAAACGTATAATTATCAGGAAGCGATGAATAAAGCGTATCCAACAACTCTCCATTCGGCTTTACCACAATCATACGTACCGTTCCGTCTGCCTGATGAAGCAGATAAGGACCGTCAGCCGTCCATTCGACCGGCACATCCGGTTTCTTGTCTTCTGCCTGCACTCCGGCTATCAAGCCGAAGTGTAACAAGCAAAAGACCAGCAAATACATTTTATACAAACCTGTTTTCATAAGGCTTGACATTATTCAATAACCGAATCATAACCCGGATTCTGCACCATATTCTCGTTTGCATCCATCTCGGCTTTCGGAATAGCCAGCACGCATTTGAAGTAATCCCAATTGAAGTGCATTTCCTCTTCCTTGCTTACCAAATGATGAGTAGAGTAACCATCCGAAATCCGCCGTGTTTTTTAAATTCAGGAAAGTTTCGACCTTTGTTTTCAAAAAAGCCATGTTCAACTTGAATGAAAACAACCGCTTTGTAATGAGCTACAATCCCATAGACTTGCGCAAAGGTGTTGATAGCCTTTGTGGTGCAGTACGTTCCTGCCAGCTGGATCCGCTGAATGGTGATGTTTATGTATTCTCTAACCGTAGCCGTACCGTTCTTAAACTTCTTCATTGGGAGCGGGGTGGATATACCTTATATTATAAGCGTCTGTCCAAGGGGCGTTTCCATCCCAAAATATTCCTCCGTCAAGGAATCGGCTTCCGTTCCATACGCTGGGACGAACTTGTCCTTCTTATGGAAGGCATCTCTCCTCATGCCGCTCGACGCAAAAGATTTCAAACAGCTTCTTCTTCCTTTTCAAACGATAATGCAAAACTGTCTTCTCATTCTGAAAATACCTGCATGAAAAGTTGGTTATCCCGTTGAATATTAGTATCTTTTCCGTATGAAAGGACAGCCAACATATGAAGAATTACAGGTCAAAGTCCAGCGTTTGACTGAACGTGTCGCTTACCTTGAACGTCTGCTTTGGGGAGGCAAGCGTGACAAGAAAGCCGTGCAGGGGCCGACCCTGTTTGACGGGCTCTTCAATGAGGCTGCCGCTTCCAAAGCAAGCGCCATTGCCGAAACCGTAGAGGAAATCAGGAAAGAGGCTGAAAAACGCCGTACTGCCGGGAAAAAGAAACCAGGGCGGCCTGAGCGCTATCTGTATATGGGTGTACCTGAAGAATGGCATACGGAATACCCCAGTAACGTGAATCTTGATGAATATGACATTATAGGAAAGGACGTGGAGCGTATTCTTCACCGTACTCCCGCCCGTGTGTGGGTGGAGTGTATTGAACGACCGATACTTAGAAGGAAAGGGCAGAAGGATCTTCCTTCGCCTGTCATACTGCAGGCTCCGGCTCCGGTTGCTGTACTTGGTGGAGGTCATGTAGCGGCAGATTTCCTTGCAGGGTTGCTCGTTGACAAGTTCGTTTATCATATTCCTGAATATCGTCAGGTGAAGATGTATGCTGATTCAGGAGTGAAACTCTCCACCTCCACGCTCAATGACTGGGTACACAAAACGGCAGACAAGCTTTACCCTCTTTATGAGACTCATGTTGATGATATTCTTCAAAGTGATTATCTTCAGGCGGATGAAGTGCCCTGGCGCATAGCCGACCGTCCGGGACAGAGTTGCCGTCACGGCTACGCATGGCAGTTCAGGGATGCACGTGCGCAAAGTCACGGAACCTACTTTTACTACCATAAAGGAAGTCGTGCGGGCGAAATCCCCAGAGCGCAGCTGAGGCACTTCAGGGGAGCCGTTCAGACAGACGGATATAAGGTGTATGACTATTTTGAATCGGTGACCGGGATAGTACTTCTGACCTGCATGGCACACATCAGAAGAAAGTTCATCGAAGCACAGAAAAGCCACCCCGTGCAAGCAGCCAATGCACTTGAATACATCGCCACACTTTATATGCTGGAAGAGAACCTCAGAAGCAGAGGAGCTTCTGAGGAGGAAATCCGTGTCCAAAGAATTGAAAAGGCACTTCCGGTCATTGATGCCATGGAGGCATGGATGGAAAGCGTCCAGTACCAGTGTACACCGGATGACGCACTTGGTAAAGCACTGGAATATGCCTACAAGCTATGGCCAAGAGTCAGAAGATATGCGGATGATGGAAGATATCTTATTGACAACAATACGGTCGAACGCGGGCAAAGGCCAACTGTCATGGGAAGGAAAAATTTTCTGTTCAGCCAGACTGACCAGGGGGCTGAAGACAATGCAGTCATTTATTCGCTGTTGGGAAGTTCCGAAATAGTTGGAGTGAATCCACTTAAGTGGCTGGAATATGTACTTGCTAATATGAAGCCTAACGATACAGAAGAGGAACTTGTAAAGTTACTGCCTTATAATTTTAAATGAACTATAATAAGAAAATTGAATACGGTTAACGATAATTAGCATAATCATGCAAGTTGTCGTGCATGGAAAGCTCGTCGGGGCTGACTGCTCAGCCCCTTGCCGCATGGCGTTCCCTCAGCAGATGAGTATTTATTGCCTTTCGGACTTGAACCCATCGACATACGGCTTTCCTTGCGTGACCACTGCAAAGGCTTGCCTTACAAGTTTGTTGGCGACCGCCACGACCGCCACCTTGCCCGGCTTGCCGTTAGACCGCAAACGTTCGAAACATGCCTTGCACTCGGTATTGTACCTGAGTGACGAAAAAGCCGCCACATAGAGCTGGCTTCTGAGGTTTGAATCCCCGTTTCGGTTGATGTGACCTTTGACATTGACTGACGTACCGGATTGTTGGTAAGTAGGCGACAAGCCCAGATAACGGGTAAGTTGCTTGGCGTTATCAAAGTAAGTGAACCCGCCGGTGGCCACGATAAGCGCGGCAGCCAGTGTGACGCCGATACCTTTGATTGAGGTGAGCAAGTCCATCTGTTTCTTGTACTCGCCTTGCGCCAGGGAAGTGATTTTCTCTTCCATTGCCTTGATTTGCTTCTCAAGGAAAACAATCGTCTTTTCGATGGTTTTCTTGCATTCAGGGTCGAAAGACGGAAGAACTTCCAGCGAGCCTTTGAGGTTGCGTGTTGCCACAAGTTGCTTTTTAAGCTGGCGTAGTACCGTGCGCTTCTGTTTCAGGATGAGTATTGAATCGCTGCGCAACTTGTAAGGAACCGGCTGCATCCTCTCGCCGTACAGGGCTATCAGACGGGCATCAATCTCGTCCGTCTTGGTGACGGAGAGCATGGCACGGGCGAAGTTTTTTATCTTCAGCGGATTCTCAAGACTGACGGTAATTCTGGCTTCTGAAAGCAGGTAAACGAGCAACGCGCTGTAATTGCCTGTGGCTTCCAAAACGCAATGATGCTCTGTTGCTGAGATGGTTCGGATGAACTCACGGACACCTTTTACCGTGTTCTTAAATGTTTTTGTCCTGCCGGTCTTGGCGGAAGAATAAGCGACAACGAAAGTCGCCTTGCTGACATCGATTCCAATGTAGGTCATAGTCTAAAACTTTTTATTAAACAACATCTGTACATCGTGAACCATCATTGCGAATGCGGGGTCAAAAGCCCATTGAACTATCCGGTTTCTGATGTAAGAATGTGGGGACAAAACATTTAAAACGGCTTTTATGACCAATGAAAGATCTGCCTTATTCCACACTCTGATGTTGAAACTTTATGCAAAAGTATAACGATTAAATAATATACAATGAAACACGGCGGATTTCGGATGGTTACGCAAAATTTGCACATACTGCCGGGGATGATAAAGCATATAACACTGCGTTCTATAATCTCGATGCCATCATATCCGTTGGCTACCGTGTCCATTCCGTTCGTGCTACTTTAAGTGCTTTAACTTACAAAAAAAGTATCAGGTCTGCTAATAGGACAGCCGTTTCCGCTTCATCCTTAGGTGCATCTTTAGGTTTCCATGCCACAACGAATCGTACAGATGCAGATTTCACCTTATAACCTCTTTGCTCCCAACCGGATAATGTTTCCTGCATTTTTGATGATAATTTGGCTATAGGTTTATCGGTTGATGAACTGTACAAAAAGAAATTACTGTAAATTAATGAATCTCCCCCTCTCAGTGCTAATACCTCTTGTTTCCTGTCTTTGAAGAATCCCAAATTGACATCTTTGTGAGAGAGTTGTAGTACAATTTCTTCGGGCATGTCATATTGCCGTTGGTCAACATGATATTGGTCTACACTTAAATGGTTAAAGTAATCGCCGTTTGTGTGTATGAATAGTCTGTTTTTTGCACGGGTTATCCCTACGTAATATCGACGCATCAGATGGTCGTCTTTCACATAGTCGTCCGATATAAGCATGTATACATCGTCAAACTCCCTGCCTTTAGCCTTGTGAATGGTTGATACCACAACATCGGTTCCTGATGTGTCACAGAAATCTTCCACTGACGATTCAAATACAAACTCTTTAAAGTCACTGAAATATTTGGTTTTGTTGGTTTGTTCAAACTGTTCCACACACCGCTTTACATATATCAAACTTAGACTTCTGTCATAAATAGAAAAGGTTGCATGTTTGGCTTCTTCCCAAAGTTCTTCTGTGATTAGTGGTGTTTTTATCCGTTTATCTACATATTTCAGGAAGTACCTCATTTCCGCTATGTTCCAAAAGCGCAAACCGTCCATTGATTGTATCAGTTTGCTGTTTATGCCATGCTTTCGCAGGAGGGCTATCAAGATGACAGCCTCTTCGTTTGTTTGGGTGAGTACACACGAAGTGCCTTTATCCTTGTACTGAAGTAAGTTTTCGACAAGCGGCTGATACATATAGGTTGAATGATGACGTATTACTTCCACCCAACCTTTCTCTTTTCTCATAGAGATGATAGGTGTCCTTTTTATCCTTTTATTGATAGTTTTCAAGAACCCGTTGGCAAAATTTACTGGTTGGCGCGCACTGCGGTAATTCTCTGTCATTTCGACAAATGTACTTCCGGCTTCTTGCGCTAACCGATACATATAATTAGAATCGGAACCTCGGAATTCATAGATGTTTTGGTCATCGTCTCCCACTGCTATCACACGCATTTCTTCGTTATGGGTCATCAGAGCCATTACAAATGCATATTCTTCTGTTCCCATGTCCTGTGCCTCGTCTATAACCAATACAGTCTTGCCGATTTTGTTCGGTTCAACTTCTCCTTGACGTATCATTTCGGCTGCCTTTGAGACGACATTTTTTGAATCTTCAAGATTTCCTATTCGCCCCAAGAGGTCGAAACAATAGGAGTGGAATGTTTTTATTTCGACAAAATGGGCCGCATTGCCTATCAACTCCATAAGCCGTTGTTTGAATTCTGTAGCGGCTGCCCTTGAAAATGTCAGCATCAGTAACTGTTCGTGTTTTACGTCTTCAAGCAACAGAAGTGAAGCTAGTTTGTGAACCAGTACTCGTGTCTTTCCACTACCGGGACCTGCCGCAACCACAATGCAACGTGAATCTTTATTGGAAATAATTTCCATTTGCCGTTTGGATAATTGTCCAAACAATTGATTGTATTTCTGTGGTGTCAAGTTGCGTTGTATCTCGCTTGTTCTGTCTCCTTTAAAATATTTTGTGACAAACTTCTTATAGTCCATCTGGAAATAATCCTGGACATATTGTAATGCTGCATGATAATTCCTTACCATTAGATTGGCATATTCCCCCACAATATGTACTTGCTGAATTTTTAGTTTGTAGAATTCATTCAGCATTCGGTAGTCGTCTTGCTTGTATCTTGACTTATTGTCTTTTATTCTTTGGATATTCATGGCGTTGTATAGTACCAGAAAACCACCTTCAAGTTTTAGCGCACCGATTTTCGATAAATATAGAAGTGCTTCTT
The DNA here is from genome assembly GCF_000190575.1 of Phocaeicola salanitronis DSM 18170. Lineage (NCBI taxonomy): Bacteria > Pseudomonadati > Bacteroidota > Bacteroidia > Bacteroidales > Bacteroidaceae > Phocaeicola > Phocaeicola salanitronis. The sequence continues at coordinate 1,808,448 of NC_015164.1, forward strand.
CCACATCTTCTAATTGAATATCATCAAGTCCACCAAAAAGAGATTGGGAACTTGATTTTATCCGGTTCAGAAGCTCTACTACGGAGAATTGTATGGCTCTGCCGGGTACATTTTCCTTTTCTGCATTTAACGCCAATTTGTACAACCATTCTACGGCAAAGCGACTTATTTCCAATCGTTTTTCAAATCGCCTGATGGTAGACTCCAGATCTGCCTGACGAGTTATCTCCATGTTATGGACCGCATCCTCTTTTTTACGCGTATATCCCTTGATGGTGAGAAAATAGAGTAACGTCCGAATGTCTTTCTCTTTGGATGTGCTGATTCCATCGTTTACGGCATTCTCATTCAGTTGCTTGTATGATATTCGTAAAGACTCATCGGGAATATGATTGAGAATGTATTGTTCAAGTTTTGCAAAGCGTTCGAGGAGCATTTGTGACTTTCGTTCCGAATCACCTGCGTCCTGCAAATAGGCAGATATATCCTTGCTGTCTGCCAATATGCCTTCCTGTCGCATGCGCTCCACTACTGATATAACGTCTTTTTTGCTTAATCCCAAAATGTCTGCCAGATAGTCGATTCGTGATTCGGCTTCCGAATCTTGGGCCTTGGCGATATGTTTTTGAGAAATCAATGACTTGATGATACGGATAGCCTTTTCGATTTCATCGCTGCCAAAAAGTAGTGATGCCGATATACGCTCTCTTGCTTCGTCCATATTCTTTACCGTTATACCCGTGGCATATACATGAGGAACATTGCTTCCTCTTACCAAGTATCCGCTTTGTTCTAAAGCCGCTAATGCAGTTCGTACACGTGTCTCAATGTCAGATACCGAATCATCCCATCCTGCTTGTCGGGCAATCTCCAATGCAGAGCAGTTGACTTTCATACGGTGTTTGGTAAGGCTTTTGACAGCTTTCCATACTTGTTGTATTTCGCTAATGCTAAGTTTTGTTTGGTTTAGCAATATAAAATGCTTGTCCAAATCATTGTCATTATAAAGTACATAACAACGTGCGCTAAGATCGGGGTCACGGCCTGCTCTGCCTGCCTCTTGAACATAATTTTCCAGCGAATCGGAAATGTCATAATGTACCACAAGACCGACATCTTTCTTGTCCACTCCCATGCCAAATGCGGATGTGGCCACAATGATGTGTACCTGATCGTTCATGAAAGCGTCTTGGTTGGCTATTTTTTCATCGGCTTCCATTTTCCCATTGAAAGAGAGTGCCTTGTAACCGTCACGAGTAAGCTTTGCAGCCAGCTCTCTTGTCCGTTTGGTACGTGATACGTAAACAATTGTCGGACAATCGGCTTCTGCGACAAGTTCTCTTAGTTTCAGATATTTGTCGTTGTCATTCTCCACATGTATGACAGAATAGTGTAGATTCGTTCTTGTGGCAGTTGATGCGAATAATTCCAGATTCAAATTCAAAGTCTGCCTGAAATAGTCGCAGATATCTTGGATTACTTTCTGTTTGGCCGTAGCCGTGAAACAAGATACTGGTATCGGGGTTTTACATTTTTTCTTTTCCTGGTATTGTTGGATGAATTTGCCAATGTAGAGATAGTCAACCCTGAAATCCTGCCCCCATGAAGAAAAGCAGTGAGCTTCGTCTATTACAAACCTTACAACGTGGCGCGCCATCAATATTTTCTCGATCGTTTTTGAGCGAAGCATTTCGGGAGAGATATATAACAGCGAGGCTTCTCCATCTTGTACTCTTTGTATGGACAGCGATCTTGTGATGGGATCTAACATTCCATTTATGGTTACGGCATCCGTGACGCCTCTGTCGGCAAGGTTATCTACCTGATCTTTCATCAAGGACTGCAAGGGGGAGATAACCACCGTAAGCCCATGCATGGAATGTCCTGCCATGAGTGCAGGTAGTTGGAAAGTAAGTGATTTGCCGCCACCGGTAGGAAATATCGCTAACAGCGATTTCCCTTCCACTGCAGCTTGGGCAGCACGTTCTTGCAGTGGCTCGCCTTCGTATGTCCGGAAACACTCGTAGCCGAAAAATGTTTTTAAGTTATGAAGCACATCCAATTGCGTACGGCAATAGTCACAGCCTTTGTGGCAATTGGTATGGCGCAAGAGTTTTACAATAAATTCCACTTCCGGATAATTATAAAGCACCCATCCGGGAGTGATGGAGCGGTAATCGGTGGTATCAATCAGAGCCAAAGCGTATGCCAATCCGCACGGATATTGGTTGATGAGCATGTCAAGGTCAGCATGTCGGCAAATTTTTCCTGCATAGAGTTCTTTGATAAGTTCTGGTATTCCTTCATGGATATGCTCTGCATATACCATACTGAAAAACCCTTCAAACTCTTTCTTGCCCTTCAGCAACGATGCGAATAGCAAACGCTTTTCTTTAGGCAACGAATGCCAGCATGCTATTTCATCCTGCAATAAGTCCTTTGCTTTCTTGCAATCATTCACCGGATTGTTCATCTGTTCGCTAACTAACTTGTCATCTTTCACAAGTCTGTGATAAGGACGTTCCGGGAACAGTAAAGGCGAAACATAAAGTGTGTCAACTAAGATCCAGCGGCATTTTTGGTCCATAAACAGATAGTTGGCATCGTGGTGAATGATATTGTGCCCGCAGATGTAGTCTACGTCGTTTAAGAAAATAAATAATTCTTCTTTTGAAGTTTTATGAAATGTCGTGTCATCATGTTTAAGTGCTCCTATATCATGAATTTTATGGTCTTTTAAGCCCACTTCAACATCTACTATGGCATAATGAGGAACACTGCATGGTGCAGAGTTGGTTTTCTTGCCGATAATTTTGTTTTTATTCTCGACTTTCTCAGTTCCAAAGAGTTTACCCCATATTGACATATCGCAATATAATAAAATAGTTCTAAAACTTAGATTTGTTATGTATCTACATAAATCCATTATGATTCAGGTATATTACCCTAGTATCATATACAAAAGTAAGGATAAAAATCGAAGAATCTATTAAAAATGCCATAGACTTTTGATTATTATGCGTTTGCCCTGAATCCTTTGGCTTTTAGGTTTACTATTTGCATTTCGATGGCACGTTTACTGACTCCTGTCCTTTCAGCCATTTTGTCTTGGGATATAGAACCGTCAGAAATAATAAGGTCAAGAATGCTTTGTGCAGTCCGGTCTAATCGTTTTTGTTTCACCGAAGATTTTTGCAAATCACCAAAGTTTCTCTCCGAACTTTCTTCGCTTACAGGGTACTTTTTGAGGGTACTGTTTACCCTGTCGGCCACTTCTTCTACGGGGATTCTACCGTTCTCATTCCAATTCAGATTATAGAAAGTGGTGAAGAACGAGGATGCTTCTGTTTTATAGAGGGGTTCTTTCCCAGGTAAAAAGTTAGGTAGCTTCTCCGTCTGTTCACGCATTTTGCGCAGACCGGAACCACGTTTCTCCATGTAGTCGAGCTGGGTAAACATATCGGCAATGACGGGGTTGCGGCGTATGGAGGGCACGTTATAAATATCACGGTCTTGAATCTGCGTACCGTCAGGCATCACGCCGGGCGATATCAGTTCTACACGGTCATCGTAGATGTCGATATGTACCTCACCGCCCATTACGGTGTAATCCCGATGGATAAGGTTGTTTACCAACCCTTCAAAAATGACACGGTCGGAATAGCCGGGGAGGTTCAGTCGATAGTTCGGCATCTTCACCCATCCGCTCATGGTGTAGTTCTTAATGAAGTCCATGCCATATTTCAAAAGCAAAACGAGGTTGGCTCTGTGTTCTACAGAACTGATAGCGTCATCCTTATGAAGCCCCGTCCATCGGGTACAGAAGATGCGGGATTGGCGAAGAGGCCCCGCAAACGAACATAAGTGAAAAGGCTGACTCACTTATGTGAAACGCCCAAGTTACTTATGTGAAACAGCCAACTCACTTATGTTCGTCAAAACGCATGCTTGACAATATGTTCTTTTCCTGATTTTCACCGATAGCGGATCCGGTCGGTTCATTCACCGGCAAAGTACGGATATCTACCGGAGGCAAATAAAGCGTCTCGTTTTGCCATGCCGCATCACGGTCTAACGTAATATTCCAAGAGGAAGCAGATAAATCAATCACTTCACGCTCGGAAGCAAAAAGCGGGAACAAGCCGGCTACACAACATCCCGCACCTGCTAAAATCAGTCTTTTTAAAGCATTCATCACTTTCTTCTGTTTTTTATCGTACTACAACTTCTACCTCACTCCGATTGTCTCCATCCAGCTTCACAAACAAGCGTTTCTTCTCCGAATCATAAAACCAGCCCGTTTGATGCTCTACCGCATCGGATGAAGCCAGCCGCTCCAGGCTTTTCCCGTTTTCCAATACCATGGAAGGAATGAAATCCAAATATGCCTGAACCGCATACTGATGCCGTTCGGGACGGAACTTGCCTTCGGGTTTCGAAGCACGGAATGTCCACTCACCCGGCTTCAAAGAACTGGTAAAACGGGTCAACGCATACATGCCTTTCTCGTAATCAAGCGAGATGCCATCGTCCTCGTACATTTCAAAAGAAGATTCGCCTTCGGGATATACATCCAGCGTGAGCACATCTAGCGGCTTCTCGCCTACCCATTGCATCTCGGGCTGCATCGGAATGATAGCCCCTGCCTTGATATAAACGGGCAATACATCCAGTGGGGTAAGGAAAGACTTGTACTGGCGTCCCTCGTACCGCTCGCCCGTTTCATAATCAAACCACTTGCCTCCGGGGAAATACACCCATTGGCTTAATGCGTTCTTGGTCGTTACGGGGCATACCATCATCCACGGGCCGAACATGTACTGGCGGCTCAGATGATAGGTATTTTCATCCTGCGGATAATCCATCACCAAGGCACTCATCATCGGACGCGCCGTACGGTGCAAACGCCATGCGTTCGTATATATATAAGGTATAAGGCGATAGCGTAACTTATCGTATTTGATAAAATTCCGCATCGCTTCCTCGCCATACGTCCACGGCTCGTGATAACGCGGATGGTCCATGCCGAATAACATCGCAATCGGAGAGAACATGCCGAATTGCACCCAACGCATATAAAGTTCGGTATCGTATGCCGAATATTGCTCGAAACCTCCCATGCAATGCGTCCAGTTCCCTACTCCGCTCATGCCGATATTCAATCCTCCCCGGATGACCGGCTCGAACCATTGCCACTCGGTGCCCCAATCGCCCGCCCAGATATACGGATAGCGCTGGATGCCCGCATAGCCTTCGCGCGTATGCGTCAAGCCACGCATGCCGTTCAACTCCTTAAACTTCCGGTACGGAGCCTCGGCGTATGCCAAAGGGAACAAGTTGTGCAAGGCAGCCCCTTCGCCCGAAGCATCCTCTTTAAGCCGGAACGCACTTCCCACATCGGTCTTCACGAACTTGCATCCCAAGTCTGCCACCTTCTTCACACCGTTCTCCCACCACCAGTCCACGGCATCGGGGCTGAAGAAATTCACCAGTCCCTCGGCTTGCGCACCGGGATAAAGCACGTTCCCCTTCTTGCGTGCTTCGTCCAATAGCCTGTACTCCGGTCCGTTATCCAAGATGGAACGGACATGCAACCCAACCATCTGCACATGTTGCGCATAACAGCTATCGAACATCGCCTTCGGGTCTTTAAAGGTCTCGCGCCACTCGAACGTGCATCCCCCATTCCCGAAGGTCTCGTTGAACATCCTCCAGGTAGAGTCCAGCCAAAGCAAATCAAACGGAATCCCCTCTTGGCGCATCCGCTTGCACAGGGCGGGAGGATAAGCGTCCGATGTCATCTGCTCGTTCTTCCACGTACCTCCGGAATAGGTTCCCAAATGAAGCCCCATCGCAAACCGGGGCAACATCGGAGACTTGCCCGTCAGGTCGGTATACCGGTCGAGCATCGTATAAAAGTCGGGACCATATATGAAATAATAGTCCAGCTCCCCGCCCGTCGCCTTAAACGAATAAGAACCGGGGTCGCTCCAGCCCATGTCCCACTCGGTGGGATACGCCGTATGGAAGAAGATACCATAGCCTGCAGTGCTCATCATGAAGGGCACCGGACAATAATTGGCACGCAAGATGTCCTTGCCTCCCACGGCAGGCTTGCTTCCCCGTCCGAGTTCCACGTTCAGGTAAACCTTATGCCCCCGCTGGTCCATAAAGTCCATCCGCTCGCCGAAACCGAAGAAGTGCTCATCCCCCTGCATCAAGGCACTCGTGCAAACCGAGTCACCCACAAAACGCGGCTTAGCCTGCTCGGCATAGAGCATCTCTCCCTGCTTGTTCCTCACCACGAGCCGGAACGGATTCTTCCACGCCTCGATGCGCAAGCGCCCGGTCTCGATATCCCACTTATCCGCCTCCTCGCTCACCGTATACGATACCGGAGCAAAGTCGTACTTCCTTACCATCCACGTTTCATCCGCTATCCGCAAGGCTCCCGAACGGCTCTGGCGCACCCGGAACATATCGTCCGTACAAAAGTCCAGCCGTACCTCACCGCCCAAAGCATTCAACCACAACGCATTGCCATCCTGCCGGTATCCTCCGGAAGCATAAGCCAGCAATGCACACCAGATACCACTCAAAATCAATACTAACTTTTTCATACGTATTATCTTTTATTATCTTCCGCCGATACTCCTATATGCAAGCCTATATGCATATAGGTGCATCGGCAAACCCAGTTAACTTCATCGGTTCACGCAACTATATGCCTTGGGAAAGGCAACTCAGTCCGCATAGCGCACCCTCCCCTTGCAAAGCCTGAGCAAATCGGGCAAATCATAATACCGGAGCACGCCGTACAACACATTCGAATACATGTCGCGCTGCATCGGGTTCTCCAGATAACTCTTCCAGCTCTTTACCGAACGGGAAAGACTTGCCTCCCCTATCCGATTGTCCAAGAAAGCGGCATGAAGCGTCACCGGAGCGTAAACCCCGTCCGCTACGACCCGCACCGGATGTCCTTTTAAGGCTTCGGCTTGCGAACAAAAATCAAGCAAGGTCAGAAAGTCCGTCACACGCTGCCCCATAAGAGGACGCCCGGCATGCATACTGGTCATGGCGATGCGGTACTCCCAGTTCCAATACTTGGCATCCGTATAAAAAGCCGGGTCTGCAGTCTCTCCCAATCCCCGGAAATCCGCCGCTATCAGGATGGTGCCATCGGTGAGGGAAGCTGAATAATTGGTGTACTCGCCCAGAAACGCCTGCTTGCCCGCCTCGTGCAAATGAATCTCGACCGGAGAATCAGGCCGTACCGTTTCCGGAACAAGCACCACGCAAGGCACGGGCATCTCGCCTTCCCGAACCAGCTGATACGTATATTGTTCATACCCGCGCAAAGATTCGTGCCCCGTCTCTTCGATACGTATCGGGCTTTGAGGCAAGCTCTTCAAGCCCAGCAATTCGAGCATCTTCCCCTTAATGGCCTCATGCCCCTGCTTCACAAAATCATCCCGTCCGGCTTGCCCATCCTGATACGCACGAAGGTTCTCCTCCATCAGGCTGACCGCTCCGGGAAGTGCCACGTTGACCTGACCCTTGTCCGTACAATTCGTTTCCTGCAAGGTGAACCGGTCGTCCGGAGCCTCAACCACCTCCGCATCGGATATCCCTTGAAGCCATTGCTTGAACCAGCGCACCAGCTTCATCTGCTTCTCATGCCCCAAACCGTGTCCGGTTTCCACTTCCAGCATATCCACCTTTTCGGGGTATCCCAATGCCGCATAACATTTCTTCAACTCCTGAAAGCCCTGCTCCGCTCCCCACAAATCCACGAAATCATATCTTCCGCTCAATATCAATAATGGGCGGGGCGCCATCATCAAGGCAAAGTCGGGCACCTCCAAGCGTTCGCGCCCCTCGTAAGGGATGTGCTGGCATCCGTCCGAAGGTCCTTGCATCTCGATGGTCCGTTCCCGTGTGGAGAAGAAACTACAGATAGCCGCCACTTTCACCCGCTTGTCCAGTCCCAAGAAATAAGCCGTCTGGGTGCCTCCACCCGATGAACCATACACGCCAATCTTGTCTCCATCGATATCACTCCGGGTCATCAGGTAATCCAACGCCCGCGAGTTATCCCAAAACTCTTGCGCCGCCAGGCTGGTCCCGATTAAGTTCAGTCCCGCATTCAATAAAGTATGCTCGGTCGTGGCTCCCCGTGTAAGCGGTTTCCCTTCTGCATCAATCAGTTGCAGACGTTCGCCTTGCCCGATGGGGTCGACCACTAACACCGCAATCCCATTCACCGCCATGAGCCTTGCCGAACGCGAGGAAGGGCCTTTTCCCCAAAGCCCATGCCCGCACAATTCCAACGAAGCCGGATGTTTCTCCGCCCCATTATCCGGAAGATACAAATGAGCGGTGACATACCGTCCGGGCAAACTTTCAAAGAGAATCTTCTCTATCGTATACCCCGAACCTTTCACCTTCCCCACCACACGGGCATTCAGCGCTCCCCGTTCGGGGAAATCTCCCACAATCCGCTTATACCGGGCGACGCACTCATCAATGTATTCACGCACTCCTTCCTTGGAGGCACAAGCCTCACTCAATTCCATCTGCCTGTCCAAATATTGCCGGTGCACCTCCCGCATCAAATAAGAATGGTAAGCCGTGCTTTGGCTCCACCCCAACGCTCTAAAATCATTTTGGGCCGCAAGCGGAAGACATACCCCCACCAGCCCAAGCATACACTTCGCTATGTTTTTCATACGGTTTATGTTTTAGTTAACTCTTACTTCCATTCCAGTTCCAAGGAGCATAAAAGGGTAGCACTGGCGTATCCGCTTCCGGTATGCTGCAAGCAGAACCCTCCGTCCGGACTTTCATCCTCCATGATAGCTGATAACCTGATTTCTTTATGCAACGCCGGATCATCGGTCTCGCGCATCACGGCATCGGTCGAGACATGGACCGATAACCGATTCCCTTCCGTCTTTACCTGTATCTTGCATTCGGGCAAATAACAAATACCTGACACCGCATCGGATATCGGAATGACCCTTCCTTTATCATACCTCACCAGGTAAAAATCTACCGCATTATGGTATTTGACCGTGCGGATAATACGCAAGCCATAACCGGTCAATGTCTTTGTATCAAACTTCAGGCATACGTCCATATATTGTCCGGTAGGGCTTCCGAAACCTTGTGCCGCCTGCTTGCAAGGAGCGACAAGCAGATTCACTTCCATATCTCCGGCATGTGGATGAACCGGGGTAAACATCAAACGTGCCCCGCGTGACACCTGCATCAATCCTTTATATCCACGTGCCGCATCCAGCCCTTCGCCATAAACCCAATTGCGCACCGAATCCGCTTCCCATTCATACGCTTCCGTATCTGAAGGCTTATAGCCGTCTACCGTCCAGAATCCGGGAAGCACCTCGGCTTGCTGCATGACTGGAAAATCCTTAAAGTCTGTACGATACAGCGTATTCTGATGAACCATACGAGCCGATACAATACGATTCCATACGACCCTTGTCTCTTTCCCCGCCTTACTCCGGATATGCTTCGGAGAAATGCCCGCCATGATATAATAACCGACATCATTCTGATCCAGCCTATAAAAGGTTTCCGGCTTATCCCTGTCCACCTTTACCGGAATCGCATGAGACCCATCGGGAGAAGTGCAACGGTACCAAGTGATAATTGACTGGTCTGCACGTCCCTGCAAATCCAATTCATATTTTAACGCCAATTCCTTCTCTTTTTTATTCCACTCAAGATACGGAGCATGCGAAAAAGCCGGCACGTCCAACTCCTTTGGAGAAACCGTCAGTACTTTCGAGGCTTCCAATCCGATATCCGACCGTACCCGAAGAATCACACGCTTAACCAAATCTTGCCCGTTGATGCTGTACATGATTTTCTGGCTATTGTCTCCTTTTAATAGAAGCAATGCCGTATCACACTCCCATTCCAACTCCGGAATACGTGCATCATACCCATTATGACGCTTGGCTATACCTATTATGTTATGCCCTGTCTGGCCCGCTTCCAATAAATCCGTCCGGCTTGACAAGCCTAACGATACAGGTATTTCCCATACATTATACCCCAAGACTTGAGGAGCGGACACTATTTCCTCCTTCACTCCCATCGGGTCCCAATTATCATCTCCGCACAATAAATTATAAGTATTATAAACCACTTTGCCTTTGTTCTCCACCCTGTATGCGGCAAGCAAAGGTTTTCCCGTCATATCTACCGTAATATCAGGCACATCCGCACTCAGCGTTACCGCCTTTCCATTGCACGTAACATTCGATTGATAACACCGTAATCGAGGCGTAGGATCTTGCGTCCACCCTAAATATACGGGTCGCTCTGTATGAAACCGACAATCAACCAATATCATCGGACTTTCCGCCTTTGTCAGATATTGCCTTTCTCCCGACCTCACATACATATCGCAATTCAGGAACACAGCCCCCGTTTCGGATGTCGCATAAAAAGGTTTCGAACCATAAAAAGTAAAGCCGCAATTCAGATAAACACCCGTTCCGCATAAAGCATCATCCGTGCTTTCAAAATAACACCGGTCGAATAAAGTCCGCCTTCCACCATTCAACGGACAAGTATTCAAGCGGCTTATAAAACGGACATTATGCGCTTCCAATCTATCTCCATCGGCAAAAGCCAATTGTGCCTGAGTGATGGAGGACATCCGTTTCGGACGGTTTAATGCCGCATCCAGCGGATAAACCAAATCGACATTACAATAATTCCCAAATGTAAGGTTATGAAGCGAAAGCCCGTCTCCCTTGAAATGAAACATCGTAAAATTGCCTACGGCTCCTTGTGCCTGCCCTCTATTGGAAGCAAAGACCACATTCTCCGGATTATCCGTCAAGCCTACAATCTTCAACCAAGGACAATCAATCTCTAATCCAAACGGCGGTTCATGTTTCCTTTTCGGCTTCCGTATTTCAGGGTCATCCGGGTCATCAATCCAATAAACGTACGGAGCCACATACAAGACCATCCTATCCGAATCAGATACCCCCTCCGTCAAATGCTTCACAGCTTCATTCAGCGAATTAAAAACATAAGGATATTGTTTCACCTCTTCATCCGAAAACTGTCCGTCAATAAAAAAAGCCTTCGCATTTAATCGGACAGTATCTCCTTTATAAACAAAATAATCCCCTTTAAAAACAATCGGATTGTTCTTATCGAGACTCTCGTAAGCACATAAAGGCAAACACAATAGCTGAATGCACAAACAAAATAACAAACCTGTTTTCATTTCACTAATATTATTACATCTACCTTTAAAATTTTATTTGCGTATGCCATTTTAGCATACGCAAATTTTTACTTTCATTTTTTACTTCGTATATCCAGGATTCTGTTGAAACTCATCTTTATTAGTAACAGCGTCCAATTGAGTTTGGGGTATCGGACGTACCATATGATATTCCTGTATATTATCTTTTGCATCCATATTATAAGCTCTTACATATTCTATTAATTTATTATTTCGCTTCAAATCAAACCAACGTAACTGTTCTCCACATAATTCACGCGCTCTTTCTTCCAACAAAAAATCAATAGTTAATTTATCTTCTGCAATTTTCATCTCTTCTTCTTTTCCAGGAATAGCTCTTGTTACTAGAAATCTATTTATTAACTCTACCGCAGCACTTTTATCATTTTGCATCAAAGCCTCTGTTGCTATAAAATACAATTCAGGCAAACGAATTACATAAGCATCTCGTTGACACCAAGCTTGATTAAAAGCTATAGTAGGGTCTGCAAACTTATGCATTTCAACAAACTGTGATCTTAATATTGGTTCGCCATCAGATGTATATACATCGTTCACATCCAATAAACGATATCTTTGAGCAGCCCATTCCTTTTCACCAATTGTAGCTGCACGTTTCATCACATAAATAGCTGTATCTCCAACACTCATCAACGGATATGTCGCCAAATCAGTTTCTGATAATTCAGCTTTATTCACATACCACGTATCTTTAAATGCTACCTTATAACGTTGATCTATATTCTCGTCATATAATTGCAACAGATGTTTAGAAGGCAAACAACGCTGAAAAGGACGTCCATTTAAGACATCACGCTCCATGCCTGCTTCCTTATCATATTTCATTACAAAATATACATTTCCACAATTACCAACTCCAGTTGCCGTAACATCAAAATTATTATTTGATAAATCAGAACTAGTATAGTTTACAAAAAAAACAGCTTCTTTATTTATCCCTCCATCACAATTATTAATATCCCACATCTCCTCATAATTAGTATATAAAGAATACCTTGTGCTATTAATCAAATCTAAAGCTAAAGTTTTTGCTTCATCATACAGTGACTGATCATTGGTTGCACAAGCACGAGTCAAACAAACTCTGGCCTTAAATGCTTTAGCAACATCTTGTGTAACCCTTCCATCTGTAGACTTCCCTGCTGGCAAATTTGTTATTGCTGTATCCAAATCATCCAATATAACTTTATAAAATTCTTCTACAGAAGAGCGATGCGCTTCTGTTACAACACCAGAAATAGGTTCTAAATTTAACACTACATCTCCCCATATCTCTGTTATCATCCATAAATAAAAGGCTCTCCAAAATTTAGCCTGACCTTCATATGATTTATTTTCATCTTCAGATAATACTTCATTAGGTAATAATGCAATTGTCTGATTACATATATTTAAAGACAAATATAAATTTTTCCAAACATTTCCTACCGTAGATTGTGACCCATTCAAATCTACCGTATAATCCGATAGCTGATTCGCTTTATTATCACCTCCACGCAAAAATAAATCAGTCCCGGATTCTGTCATTCCAAACCCATCTTCTGTACCATAAAAAGTCCGAGCACCAGAATAACAAGCATTTAACGATGATTCAATTCCTATTTTTGTTGTAAAAAAAGGATCCACACTTAATCCACTTTTATTCGTCTCTTTCAAAAAATCTTCGCAAGAAACCATAAATAACCCAATAGATAGGGTCAATATTATTTTTTGAACTTTTGCTTTCATAATAACTCCTTCCATCTATTTATAAACTAAGATTTATACCAAAAAGAACTTGCTTTGTCAAAGGAAAATCCAAACTTCCATCACTTTCCGGGTCATAATTGGGAAAGTCTGTAAATGTAATGAAATTATTCAAAGAACAATAAATCCTAAACTTAGATATTTTCATCTTATTCATCCATTTTTGAGGTAATGTATACCCTAAAGTGATGTCACGAATTTTCACAAAAGAAGCCTTACGATATGCTAAAGAAGATTGCAATAAATAATTATTTGTAGAATAGCTACTATTAGGGCGTGGATATTCATTACTTGGATTTTCAGGTGTCCAATAATTAACAGGAGCACTATTCTCCAATGCACTTGGTTTATACAATTGAGTATATGCATCTTTTACATATTGCCCGATACGTCCATATATAAAAAACATCAGATCAAAATTTTTATATGTAAAATTATTCGTAATACCAAATGTATATTTAGGAAGTCTTGAAAAAATCACACGATCGTCTGTTGAAAATACGCCTTCACCCTCTGAACCTTTTGGAGACATATCCGCAACTTTAATATCACCGGGTTTAAATCCTCCAAAAGCTTTAGCTTGTTCTTCTTCACCTAACTGCCAAATTCCTATTTTCTTATAATCATAAAAGACTTTTGTAGGTGAGCCTACAAACCAAAGATTACCTTCATCACGCGTAACCCCCTTATTTAATGCTTTAATTTTTTCACGATTTAAGCTATAAGACCAATCTGTATTCCATGTAAAATTTTTATTTTGAAACCATATCGTATTAAGAGTTATCTCTACACCTTTATTCCCGACTTTTCCTACATTTTGCATAACAGAATTAAAACCAGTAGAATTCGGTAACAAACTCGGTAATAACAAATCCTTTGTTTCTGAGGTATATAAATCCACGGAGCCTGAAAAACGACCTGCTAAAAATCCAAAATCCAAACCTAAATTCCAAGTTGAGGTTTTTTCCCATGTTAAATCTTCATTCGAGATTTCACTAGGATAATACCCATATACTGGTGTAGTACCAAACGCATACATAGACTGCGATAATCCTCCTAATGTCGCATAGGCATCAATAGCGCTATTCCCAGCAATACCCCAACTTAAACGCAACTTCAAATTAGAAACTATATCTTGATTTTTCATAAAAGCCTCTTCAGATATACGCCATGCAGCAGAAACAGAAGGAAAATACCCCCATTTATGTCCTTCTGCAAGTACAGAAGAGCCATCCGCACGTAGTGAAGCCTGCAACAAATACCGATCCATAAATTTATAATTTAAACGACCAAAAAATGAAACCATTTTAGTTTCAACCAAAGAACTGGAAATATCTTTTGAATCGGCATTTGCCCTTAAATCATGAAACGAAGTTAAAGAAGAAGCTTGATTTGCACCACTTGCTAAAACAGACTCTTCACCATAAGCCGTAGTACTGCTTCCAATCATTGCAATCAAATTGTGTCTCTGATTAAAATCTACAGAATAATTTGCCACATTTTCCCATGTATAACGATAATCATTATCAGCTTGCACAGATGAAGTCGATTTCTCTCCTAAATTCTGCACTGTGTTTTTATCTTTATAGATACCTTCACGCATATCACTAATATCAATACCTATAGTAGACTTAAAAGTCAAGCCTTTTATTATATTTATATTCAAATATCCAGAAGCAAACATACGCTTCGTCCGAATATTATCTTCATAAGCTCCTGGCTGCTCATCACACAATGGACTATACGTTGAACTGGATCCCGGAGCTGGATTCAATATGAAATTACCTTCATCATCATAAGCACGTCCTATACATGGAATTTTATTCGCCAAATTCAAAGGATTTTGCCTTTTATCCTGATCTTTAAAAGTATATGAAACATTTACACCAACATTAAATACTTTATTGATTTCATGATTTAAGCTTATTCTTCCATTATAACGTTTCAAGATATCATTCTTTAACAAGCCATGATCATTTTGAAATCCAAAAGACAAAGCATATGATGTTTTCTCAGTACCCCCAGACATACTAATTTCATAATTCTGAGTAATACCCGTTCCTAATAACAAATCTTGCCAATCAACCCAATAACCTTTATCAAGATAGTCTAATTCCTCTGCGTTAAATATCAAAGCATCATCCATATACTCATCTGGATGAGCGGAATTAGTTGTTCTATACGCTTCTCTCTTTAATTGAGCATATTCAGGCCCATTCATCATTCTTGGATATTTGGCCTTATTCTTTATCGAAACATAAGCATTTACATCAATTCTTGTCTTCTGTCCTTTTGCACCTGATTTTGTAGTAATAAGAATAACTCCATTAGCCCCTTTTGTTCCATATATAGCAGTTGACGAAATATCTTTTAAGACTTCTATTGATTCTATATCCGTAGGATTAATATCAACAAAAGAACCGTAATCTATTCCATCCACCAATACCAATGGCTGATTATCAGCCTTTAAAGAACGATTTCCACGCATTGTTAAAGACACTTCAGAACCAGGCTGTCCACTAGATTGTACAATATCCAATCCTGCGACTTTTCCTTGCAAAGACTTCAACGCATTTGTTGTCGGTGTTGAAGTTATATCAGCAGCTTTTACAGATGATATAGCCCCCGTCAAATCCCGCTTCTTCATAGTCCCATATCCGATTACAACCACTTCATCCAATGCCTGATTGTCTTCCTGCATTTGTATACTTAACATTCTGGACTTACCCACTTTCACTTTTTGAGAAATGAACCCTACATAAGAAAATTCCAGTACCGAACCTTCCTGAATGCCATCCAATGAGAACTTTCCGTCAAAATCAGTGATGGTGCCTTGGGTCGTTCCCGTCAAAAGCACACTTACGCCAATCAGCGGCTCGCCTTTATTGTCAATAACAGAACCTGAAACTGTAAAAGTCCCGTTGTCCGGCTGAACAGAAGGCTTCTCCCCTTTCTTCGACAAAATAATATGCTTTTGCGATACGATGTAACTGATTCCGGCTTGAGATGAAATGTCGTCTAATACCTCTATAATGGACTCATTGTCCGATTCTACCGTTACCTTCTTGCTTGTATCCACTCCGGAGTTGATGATAAACAAATATTCTGTCTGACTTTCAATTTCGTCTAAAACCTCCTGCAACGAAGAAGTGGTACGTGCAATAGAGACCTTCACATTTTGCGAACTGCTTTCCGCCGCATACATGCTTCCTACAAAAACACATAGAAAAAAGGATAAAAAGTTTATCCGATGTGAGAAAAGATTAAACAAAGGAACATAATGTCCCCGGAATAAAGAATTTTTCATACTTTTGCTTAGATAAAGATTAATACATTGAGTGTGTTTCTCTTTTTCGGATGCCGGCTTCAAATCAGGCACAGAATGCCGGCATCTCTTTTTTCAATTATGTTTTCCTTCCGTTTTTCCCATAGGCAGACTATTTTATGATAATTAATGAATCGGTCATATCTTTCTCATAGGAAAAGTTTACGCTTTTCCGCAAAACATCCAACGCATAATTAATGCCGTCCGACAAACGGAACTTTCCGGTACAACGGTAAGTATTCAAGCCCACATTGTTTATCAAAATCCTGTATCCATAATGCTTTTCGAACTTCTGCATGATTTCACCAAACGAAGCGTCCGTAAACGTAATCAACCCATTATGCCAAGAATAGTCGTCCATGTTTTCAATTGCAGAGACTTCGAAAGACTCCTTATTATATATGGCCTTCTGGTTGGGCTTCAACAAGACCCGGTTCACTCCAGCTTGCAACAATACAGAACCTTCCATTAAAGACGTAACAAATTCATTCCGCGAAGAATAAGCTTCCACATTAAACTTAGTCCCCAACACTTTCACTTCCCCTTTCCCGGTCTTGACAATGAAAGGCTTATGCACATCTTTTTTCACCTCAAAATAAGCCTCCCCATCCAAATAAACCGTCCGGCTATCTCCTTCAAACATCGGATCATACTTTAATGTTGTCAACGAGTTCAACCATACCTCCGTCCCATCTGTCAAAACCAAATCTATATGCTGACCGCCCGGCACCGTGATTTCTTGCATTGCCGCCAACTTTTCCGAACCGTACTCCAGCCATTGGGAAATAAAGATGCCGCAAACGAACATGACCGCCGCTACAGATACATACCTTACCCAAACCGGGAACCGAAGCCGTTTTCTTTTCCTGCCTTCTTCATCCGACAACAAATCGACCGTCTGAAACCAACGCAATGAGCGCAAAAGTTCGTCCTCGTTCGCCTTCGACTCTTTTGCCCATTTCATCAGTTCCAATTCCTCTTCGGTTGAAGCTTTTCCTGTAAAAAATTTGATAAATCGGTTCATTAAATTCATTTTCTTTATAGGGTTTCAATGATATAACTCATAACTTCAAGCAATCCCTAATGGAAAATGCAACTTTTTCTTATTTTTCTAAATCAACCCGAAAAAAAATAATCCGAAACCCACCTACTCATATTATGCGCGGTAAGAATTCGTGCATTTTATGGATGTCACAGTTCCAATATGCCGCCTCCGTTCCACACATCTCTTGATTTAACGCAGATAGCTCCGTCTGGTGTAAGATTAATAACCTTCCGCTTGTAAGATTATTAATCTTGCAGCCTGAAGATTATTAATCTTACAATTCTATAAAGACGATGTCCCATAAAATGCACAAATAAATGCCGCACATATTAAGCGAGGCAACTCCAGATATTCATATTAGAAAAAATATCCCCCATGTGTAATTTTTCAAATACTTCCTCAACAACTTAATTGCTTTTGTTATGTGAAACTCAACCGTTTTAACCGATAAGCCGGTCTGCTCGGCTATCTCTTTATGCGAAAGGTCTCCCAACCGACTCATCAAAAATATCCGGCGCGTCTTTGCCGGAAGCTTATTCATCGCCTGTCTTACCAACTCGTGCATTTCCAAAGTAAACAAGTCAAAAGGCTCGCATGCCTCTAAAGAAGAAATTTTCAGTTGAAGCTTCCATTCCTCCAATTCCTGAATTCCAGAAAGTATTTCCTGATGCAACTGAGTATCACGCAAAAAAGTCAGGCAACGATTCTTAACGCAAGTCAAAATATAAGCAGGCACATTCGTATCTTTAGGCAAACGGGACTTATTTTCCCAATAATATACAAAAGAGTCTGTTACAATATCTTCCGCAGCCTGCCTATTAGGCACATAGAACAAAGCAAAACGAATAAATTTTGCCCGATAAGCCAAATAGATTTCATCAAAAGAAGATAAGCCCGATAGTGTAAACATGCCATTATTTTATTT
Organism: Phocaeicola salanitronis DSM 18170; assembly: GCF_000190575.1. Lineage (NCBI taxonomy): Bacteria > Pseudomonadati > Bacteroidota > Bacteroidia > Bacteroidales > Bacteroidaceae > Phocaeicola > Phocaeicola salanitronis. The sequence continues at coordinate 1,826,806 of NC_015164.1, forward strand.
GCAACATATCATATTTAAGCAAAGTTAGAACTTATCTTTAACCTGAACAAACTTTTGAATGCAAAAGCAATGTGAAACCGAAGAAAACCTTGTATCTTTGAGGGCTTAATCAAAATTCAGGCAAAATGTTGGAAAAAGACTACATCATGAGATTGATACGCCAATTCTTCGAGGCACTGGAAAAGCTGATAGAGAAACGGGAGAAAGGAAACGAAACGACCCTTCAAATGGAAACCAACGGCATGTACCGCGGCTATTTCCATCAGCCTCAAGAATTTTTCTATGAAGCGAGCATGGATATTATCCTGGCTTACATGCAGGCACGGTTTCCGGAAGAAGAACGCCTGCAACGCATCGAACTTTTAGCGGAACTGATGCATTTCGACGCAAGCCTCAAATCATCGGAAGAGACACAAACCGCCTTAGAGCAAAAGGCACTGGAGCTGCTCAACTTTGCCGATACGCACAGTGATACTTTTTCCTTCGGAAGAAGGCAAAAAATGAAGGAAATCGAGGATTTCTTAAAGCCATGACATTATATAAACCTTGTTTTTCGACAAAAAAAGATATTTTTTCGCTTCACATGCGAATGCAATAAAAAAGTTTTCCTATATTTGCTTACAAAATGATATAAAAAGACTGATAAATTTTTATGGAAAAGATTGATAATCTCGACAAGCAAATTCTGGAAATCATTTCTCAGAATGCCCGCATCCCATTTAAGGATGTGGCTGCAGAGTGTGGCGTCTCACGTGCCGCCATTCATCAACGTGTGCAACGGTTGATTGACTTAGGTGTGATCATCGGCTCCGGCTACCATGTAAATCCCAAGAGTCTGGGATATAGCACTTGTACGTATGTAGGTATCAAATTGGAAAAAGGCTCAATGTATAAAAGCGTTGTAGCGGAACTCGAAAAGATTCCCGAAATCGTGGAATGCCATTTTACGACAGGTCCTTATACGATGCTTACCAAGTTATATTGTACCGATAACGAACATCTGATGGAATTATTGAACACCAAGATTCAAGAAATCCCCGGCGTTACGGCTACGGAAACCCTGATATCACTCGAACAAAGCATCAAGAAAGAAATCCCTATCCGTAAAGACTCAAAATAATGGAGTGGATATCAACCTGCCATATAGACGGAATCATCATCGGCATCTGTACGTTTCTGATTATCGGGTTCTTTCATCCGATTGTCATTAAAGCCGAATATTATTTCGGCACGCGTTGCTGGTGGTGGTTCCTCTTATTAGGCATCGCAGGTATTGTTGCATCGCTTTTTATCAGCGACATCCTGATTTCAAGCTTGCTCGGCGTATTTGCCTTCTCTTCTTTTTGGACGATTAAAGAGATATTCGACCAGCGCAAACGCGTACTGAAAGGGTGGTTTCCGATGAATCCCAAACGGAAACAAGAATACTTGGATAATGAAGAATGAAGAATTAGGAATGAAGAATCTGCAAACATCAATAGATTCTTCATTCCTAATTCTTCATTCCTCATTTACACCATATTCCTGCAAAGGCAATTCACCTTTCAACACTCCCAATGCATTCATTGCCAAAGCTTCCATTTCGTCTTCACCCGGAAGAACTACAATACGTGCCAATCCTTCAATCCATTCGCGCAACAAAGAGATGACATACGCATTATTCGCAATTCCTCCCGTCAGAATAATGGCATCTGTCTGCCCATGAAGCGCCACATGCATCGCGCCGATTTGTTTTGCCACGGTATAAACCATCGCTTCAAGCACCAATTTATGTTTTGCATTGCCCGCATGAGCCCAACGCACGATTGTCTGCACATCGGTTGTGCCCAAATATGCCAATAAACCGCCTTTCCCGTTCAAAAGTTTCCGGATTTCAGCCTGCGTATATTTTCCGCTAAAACATAAATCAACCAGCTGGCGAGCCGGTACGGTCCCGGCACGTTCCGGACTAAACGGACCTTCCCCATTCAAGGCATTATTCACATCGACCACCCTTCCGTGATGATGCGCGCTGACTGAAATGCCTCCTCCCAGATGAGCGACCACCAAATTGAGTTCTTCATACTTCCGTCTGATAGAAGCGGCATATCTTCGGGAAACGGCACGGCTGTTCAAAGCATGGAAAACAGAAAGCCGAGGTATTTCCGGAATGCCGGACAAACGAGCCACATCGCGCAACTCATCCGTCACCACCGGATCAGCAATAAATGCCGGGCATCCTATTTCTTTGGCAAATTCATCTGCAATCAAAGCAGCCAAATTTGACGCATGCTCCATAGACGAATGCCATAAATCATGCTTCATGCGTTCATCAATCCGGTAAACCCCGCCCGGTATAGGCTTTAAAATTCCTCCCCTGGCAACTACCGCATCAAAAGCCATCGGTATATTTGCCCGACGCAAAGCGTCAAGCACATGTGTCCGGCGATATTCATATTGCTCGTTAATATGATGAAACTGAGCCAATTCCTTTGCCGGATGAAAAACACTTTGCTTCCATACAGGCTCTACTTCCTCATAAACCGCCAACTTGGTCGAAGTAGAACCCGGATTTATCACCAATATTTTCATAAAGATTCTTGTGTTAACTTGCCAGCCATACATGCCAGCGCCAAACTATAAAACTTGGAATTTCCTGAATCGCTCCGCGAAGGAACCACAACAGGTGCTATCGTACCGGTCAGCATACCAGCCATATTCGCATCGCCAAACAAGGAAAGTGTTTTGTAAAACGTATTTCCTGACTCTATGTTAGGAAATATCAACACATCGGCGTTACCCACTACCGGCGAAGTCAACCCTTTGATTTCACCGCTATGCTTGTCGCAAGCTGTCTTGGCATCCATCGGACCATCTACAAGCACTTGCCCGAAGCGTCCTCGCAAAGCATCGTCTTTCAATTGGACATAACTCAATGTATGCGGAAACTTCTCATTTACTTTCTCAGTACAATGAATCAAAGCGACACGAGGCTGTTCGTTCCCTAACACACGGCATAGAGCTACATCACAAGTTATCATCGCCCGATATTGTTCTAAAGTAGGGCGAGGAATTACCGCCGCGTCTGAAAATAACAACAACTTATGATACAAAGGAATCTGTGCGACAGCCACATGGCTCAACACGCCTCCCGGGGGAAGCAGCCCCGTATCTTTCTTCAGCACGGCACGGAGCAAATTATCGGTATTTATCAACCCTTTCATAAGAATATCCGCCTCACCTGTCCGTACCAATTCAACCGCCAAAGCCGCCGCATCATCCGGTGTAGGCGCCTCGTATATCCGGACAAAATCAGGCGATGCACTCCGCAAGCTATATGCCATCTCTTTATGGTCGGCATCAACAACCAATAAATACTCGGCAATCTCTTCACGTAAACTACGGATAATCACATATTCCGTATGTGGATCGTTAGGGCAAACCACCGCAACCCGTCTCCGTATACACGAAGAACGCAAACAATTGACCAGTTGGGAAAGCGTTCGAATCAATTCCATATCATCAGATTTTTAGCAAAGATGAAAAATAAATCTGAATTTATCCCTATCTTTGCTGCGTTTCCTTTAAACATTTAACTTATGAAAACGTTTCAAACATTTGACATCGAATCCACATATAACGCATTTCACAACCGATTCCCCAATCATAGGGAAGTGCCGGTAATCGGTATTACCGGGAATTTCAGCGATGGAAATTTGACGCTCGCATCTGGATATTACACCTCCATTTTGAAAGCAGGAGGGGTTCCTTTTATTATCCCGCCTTTTGAGGACGCTAACATTTTGATAAATCTTCTTGACAGCATTGACGGGTTGCTATTAACCGGAGGAGGAGATATCAATCCGCTATTCCTCGGAGAAGAACCAGTAAAAGAATTACACAGCATAAATCCTTACCGAGACCGTCAGGAACTTCTGATAACCCGATTGGCAGCCAACCGGCAGATTCCTATATTAGGCATCTGCCGAGGCATCCAAATCATGAATGCAGCATTGGGAGGCACTCTTTACCAGGATATCTATTCGCAAACTGAAAGCAAGCTCATCAAACACAGCCAGGAGCTGGAACGTTCATTCGCCTCCCATACAGTACACATCGATGCAGACAGCCTTTTGGCTAAAATCATGGGGCAGACCACCCTGCCCGTCAATTCATTCCACCATCAGGCAGTAAAAAAGCCTGCCCCCGGATTCCGCGTCTCCGCACGCGCATCTGACGGGATTATTGAAGCCATAGAAAGCACCGAATGCAAATCCATGATAGGCGTACAATGGCATCCCGAATGTTTCATCCTAAACAATGACCCCTGCATGATGCCCCTTTTCGGCTGGCTTTTACAAGAAGCAGATTCTTTCCGCACAGCCAAAGCCCTACACCAACGAATCCTGACGTTAGATTCGCATTGCGACACGCCGATGTTCTTCGATCAAAACATCCGGTTCGATGTACGTGACCCCAAAATCAAAGTCGACCTGCACAAGATGACCGAAGGCAGGCAAGACGCTACGATTATGGTTGCCTACATTCCTCAAAAAGAGCGCACCGATGAAGCGTTATTGGCAGCCACCGCAAAAGCTGACCAATTATTAAATGAAATCGAACAAATGGTAGCGAAGAATTGCACAGCCGTAGACATTGCTTATTGCCCCGCCGACCTATACCGTTTGAAACAAGCCGGCAAGAAAGCCATCATGTTAGGAATAGAAAACGGATATGCCATCGGCAAAGACCTGAGCAACATAGAACGCTTCCGCCAACGGGGGGTAGTATATATGACCTTATGCCATAACGGGAATAACGACATTTGTGGTTCGGCACGGTATAACGAAGAAAATGCAGGCGTATCTGATTTCGGCGCACAGGTTATCCGGGAGATGAACCGGACCGGCATGTTAGTAGACCTTTCCCATGCAGGCAAACGCAGTTTCTATGATGCGTTAGACATCAGCCAAAGTCCTGTAGTATGTTCGCACTCTTCCTGCCGTGCCCTATGCGACCATCCCCGCAATCTGACCGATGAACAGTTGAAAGCCATCGCACGTAAAGGAGGAGTCGTGCAGCTTTGCCTTTATAGCGGATTCCTCCGTTCCGACCGTCCTGCAGACATTCGCGACGCAATCGAACATTTGCACCACATGGTAAACCTGATTGGCACAGACCATGTAGGCATCGGGACCGATTTCGACGGCGACGGAGGCATTGCCGGATGCAACGATTCATCCGAAGTAATCAATTTCACCCGAAAGCTGCTTTACGAACGTTATAGCGAAGAAGATATCCGCTTGATATGGGGAGGCAACTTCCTTCGGGTTATGGATAAAGTACAGCGATATTCCTGATTTACATAGCCGCTTCAATCAAGGGGTATATTATAGTCAATCAGAAATGAATTGCAAAGAAATTCATACGATTTTTTATTGAACACAGAGGCACAGAACCACGGAGAAATAAATAAGAAGAAGGCAAAGACCATAGAGCAAGCCATTTCTCCATAAACTTTGTTCTCTCAAAAAATAAAAACTCTGTGCCTTTGTGTCTCTGTGTTCCATATTTTTCGCAAGCCAGTTTTGTTCTGCTATCATTACAATTTTTCCAAAATAAGTTTGTACAAATAAGAAACCTTGCGTTATTGGTAGAAAAACAGTCATTTTATGTGTCATGAAAAACATTAAACATTTCTACCGTCTTATTCTCTTTTCCGCACTTATCTGTGCTTGTGGAGAATACAAACTTGAAGAAGAACTTGATAACGAAGAAGGTTCTAAAGATGTTCCACATACGGTACAAGTCATTACCCGAAGTGAGAATAATGCCCAAATCAACTATCCACTCTCCCTCTTCTTGTTCGATGAAAAAGGGAAATGCATCCAAGAAGAAACAATCCCTGACGAATCCGCTTCTTATAGCAACAACCTGCCCGAAGGGAAATATAATTTAGTATTATTATCGGGAATTTCAGAAGACGAGTATGTAATCCCCTTTGATTTTAATCCGGAAAGCTTTATCTGTTTCAAGGAAGATAATTTCGCGCACAACCCCATACAGATAGCATCCGCACAGATTAACCTTACCCAATCGACCACTGTGCAGATGACCTTATCCTACGCTGTATCTTCTATTAATTTCATTATCAATGACGTCCCAGACGAAGCAAGTCAAGTAAACATAAATCTTTCTCCCGTAAGTTCAGGCATCTCCTTTACAGGGAACTACAATAACGACAACCAATCCTGCCTGATACCTTGCACCCGGAAAGGTGAACAATGGATTAGCGAGACCGCGTATATTCTTCCCTCCGAAAGCTCTTCTACACGGATGTCCATCCAAATAGAGTTACCCGATGATAATAAAGCATACGGTTATACTTACCAGTCTGCCTTAAAGCCCGGATATCCTTACCAATTTACCGGAAATTACAAGGACGGCATCACACTGAACGGGGTATTTCAGGCAGAAGGTTGGCATACAGCTGTAGATGTGGAATTCGGCATCAGCGAAACCATACCCGATAATCCGGAAGAAGAAGAGCCTGATACCGGCAAAGACGAAGAGCCTGACCCCATCTCTCCTACAGGCACGGACTCTTATCAGGTAACCGAACTCCCCGAAGAGGAAGACGTATGGAGAGATTTTTATGTATGGGACATGAAAACCATTTCTGAAACTGAATATGAAGCCATTATCATCTCGCCCGAACAATGGGAAATACTGGCAGCAGAAGGAGAGGCATTCTTAACCGACTATGAGATAAGCGGCATCGGCGGCTGGCGGGTATTTACTAAAGAAGAAGCCAAGGACTTCCGCAGTCAATACAGCTACAGCCTCTACGACCTGAACCAATTCCTGCAAGAAAACGGACAAGCCGCTTTTTGGGCAAATGAAGACGACCGCTACCTTTGCAATGAATGCCTGCATAGTTTCGCTTTCGGAAGCTCAACCATCTCGCCCGTAGGGGAAAAGCGCACCTATTATTTACGCCCCGTAAAAACCATTCGGCTTGAGCTCAAATGATATGCTGCTTTTGAAGTTCTTCAGCCACCGTTTCCAATTCGGCATACCATTCTTCGCCGAACTTCCGGATTAAAGGTTCCTTCAAAAACTGATAAACGGCTGTATTCTTGCTTTGTCCCAATGCAACTGCGGCTTTACACACATTCCAACGGTGATAATTTACCGCTTTGTAAGGTCCGTAGTCGCTGATGCGGACAGGATACAAATGACACGAGACCGGCTTATAAAAATTACAACGCCCTTCCCGATATGCCTTTTCTATGGCACAATAGCAACAGCCGTTTTCATCGTAACATGTAAAGACGCAATCTTTTCCATTCACTATAGAAGTGACCAAATCACCTTCTTGGTCTGTATACGCTACCCCTTGCTTGTCTATCACCGCTTGTGCCTCGGGCGACAAATCTTTCCATATTACAGGCAACACTTCTTCCAGCTCTGCCACTTCATCCAACGTTACCGGTGCTCCGGCATCTCCTTCGATACAACATGCGCCTTTACAAGCATCCAAATCGCAGAAAAATTTTTCCCGAAACACATCAAAACTTACGATAGCATCTCCTACTTGAACCATTGTATTTAAATTTAAAAACACAGAGACACAAAGACACAGAGCCTTATTTCTTCATCAAGAAAGAACTCTGTGTCTCCGCGTCTCTGTGTTCAATAATAAAATCAGTCTTTAATCAAATCTTTTCCAGTCATGTCTGCCGGTTGCGGCATGCCCATGATGTGCAGGATAGACGGAGCCACATCAGCCAATACGCCGTTTTCTACTTTCGCCTCCTTATTGGAAGTTACATAAACAAACGGAACCGGATTCAACGAGTGGGCAGTGTTCGGTGTGCCGTCTTCGTTCAACGCATGGTCGGCATTACCGTGGTCTGCAATGATGATTACTTCGTAATCGTTAGCCTTGGCAGCTTCTACGGTATCGCGTACGCAATTATCAATAGCTACAACCGCTTTTTCAATCGCTTCGTAAATACCCGTATGGCCTACCATATCGCCGTTGGCATAGTTGACTACAATGAAATCATACTTTTGTGTATTGATGGCATCAACCAACTTGTCTTTCACTTCGTATGCACTCATTTCCGGCTTCAAGTCGTAAGTAGCTACCTTCGGAGACGGAACCAAGATACGGTCTTCGCCATCGAACGGAGTTTCACGACCACCATTGAAGAAGAAAGTTACGTGCGCATATTTCTCGGTCTCGGCAATGTGAAGCTGTGTCTTTCCGTTCTTCGACAAATATTCGCCCAACGTATCTGCCACATTTTCTTTCGGGAACAAGATATGAACGCCTTGGAACGAAGCATCATACGGAGTCATACAGTAATACTGCAAGCCCGGAATAGTCTTCATGCCTTCTTCCGGCATATCCTGCTGGGTCAATACGATAGTCAACTCTTTCGCACGGTCGTTGCGGTAATTGAAGAAAATCACTACATCGCCTTCTTTAATCGTACCGTCGAAGTTGGCATTGTTAATCGGTTTGATGAACTCATCGGTTACGCCTTCATCGTATGATTCCTGCATCGCCTGCACCATGTCGGTAGCTTGCTTGCCCTTGCCTTCTACCAGCAAATCGTATGCTTCTTTCACACGGTTCCAACGTTTGTCGCGGTCCATGGCATAGAAACGCCCTACGATAGAAGCAATCTTTCCTGCAGACTGAGCGCAGTGCGCTTCCAATTGTTCGATAAATCCCTTACCGCTCTTCGGGTCAGTGTCACGACCGTCCATAAAGCAGTGGATGAATGTATTTTCCAAGCCGTATTCCTTAGCGATGTCACACAATTTGAACAGATGTTCCAAAGAAGAGTGTACACCGCCGTTCGAGGTCAAGCCCATGAAATGGATATTCTTGCCGTGCTCTTTCGCATACGAGAATGCCGAAACGATTTCCGGATTCTTCAAGATACTTCCGTCGGCACACGCACGGTTTATCTTCACCAAGTCCTGATAAACGATACGTCCGGCACCGATGTTCAGGTGACCTACTTCCGAGTTACCCATTTGCCCGTCAGGCAAACCTACGTTCTCGCCGCTTGCCTGAAGTTGAGAATGCGGATACGTAGCCAACAGGCTATCCCAATACGGCGTCGGAGTGTTGAATATCACATCGTCTTTCTGGTGGTCTCCACAACCCCAACCGTCCAAAATCATTAAAAGAGCTTTCTTAGCCATAATCTTATTTTGTTTAAAGTTGATGTATCATGTTTTACAGCATGCAAAAATACAAAATATCTGCCTTATAACGTATCTTTTGATAAATTTTAAGACGGTTGGGGCATGTTATCAATACAAATCCCGTGTCTGAATATCATCCGACCAATGGTGGTCTTTCGGGAAAGGCTGCTCGCTCCAGGCTTTCTTGCTCGTCCAGTCACGGGGCGCATCGGTCCAGAAAGCGTCCGATGCAGGAAGTCCTAACGGAAGGAAGGCAAGCGAAGTCATATAAAGGCTTCCGTTATTGGTATACCAGTCGGCAACATTGGGCTGGCGTCCCGTAAAGCCGATAGTAAGAAAACCGCCCTCATTGAAATTGTTTCCCGATGCAAACATGCGCTTCATCACGGCGGTCAGCCCGCAACGCACCTGAGCCGGAGTAACCCCTGCCGGCAACTCTTTATACCATGCCATGAGTGCCAAAGGCTGCATGGTCGCCATCCGGTAAGGAATCGAACGCCCGAATACCGGGAATGTCCCTTCCGGAGAAATAAAACGCTCCAACACCAGACTGAACTTCTGGGCACGTTTCAACGCGCGCTGGTAGTACTTCGGATAGTCCAGGCGCGAATGCTTATCGGCATCAATCAGCGCATCAAGGGTTTCGAGGTACATGGGATGGAACACATAGCTGCTATAATAATCAAACGCGAACGAAGGACCGTCGGCATACCATCCGTCGCCCGTATACCACTCTTCTACCTTGCGGATAGCCGAATTGATGCGGTACATGTCAAACGGTGCTCCGGCTTTTGCCAGAAAACTCTCGATGGTAGCCGAGAAAAGCAGCCAGTTGGTATAAGGCGGGTCGATGCGGCGCATTTGGGTAAACTCTTCAATATAGCGCTTCTTGGTCGTTTCGTCCAAAGGCATCCACAATTGGTCGAATGCACGGAGGAAGCTTTCAGCCACGTATGCCGCATCCACCAAGGGCTGGCCTTCGTTGCGCCATAACAAATAGTCGGGCGAATTAGGGTCTACCGCATTCGCGTATGCCTTCAACGCCCATTCACGCAATTGTTTGCGCATGGCTCCTTCTTCGGTATTGTCATCGGGCAAAGCCAGCCAGGGAGCGATGCCCGCCATCAGGCGTCCGAAGCATTCCATATAGGTCACCCGCTTGTCGCGTCCGTCCCAGGTCGGGCTTACCTCTACCTGCATGTTCTTTTGAAGTTCCCCTTTCGCCATGTTGCTCAATACAGGCTCTGCCATCTGATAAGCAAGCTGGCACCAATACGCACGGTCGGCCTGCGTACCGGCTTCGAGATAACGCACGTATTCGCATGCCGCCAAGAGGAAAGCGCCTACTCCGAAGTTAGCCGTAGACTTTGCGTCTACCACCTGCCCCGGTATGGCTTTCTCGCCAATCGGTTGCACATACCCCACCGAGCCGTCTTTCTGCAACGCCGTTTCCGACAGGTATTTCCATGCTTTCCGGATAACGGGCATGTAGGTGGCTTCATCCAGATAGCCGTGATTTACTCCCCACAACATGCCGTAGGTAAAGAAAGCGGTCCCGCTTGTCTCCGGTCCGGGAGCGTGTTCGGGGTCCATCATGCTCCGTGTCCAATAGCCTTCGGGCTGCTGGATAGCCGCAACGGCTTTCGCCATCTTCTGGAACTTCTCTACAAAGAACGCACGATGCGCATAGTCTTCAGGCAAGTCTTTCAGCACTTTTGCCAGACCTGCCAATACCCATCCGTCGCCCCGTGCCCAAAAGTCTTTCTTTCCGTTCAGGCTTTTGTGCTTCGGATACACATACTTCGCGTCACGATAATACAGGTTCTCGTCTTTATCGAACATGATGCTATCCGAGTAAAGCAGGTACTCATACAGTTTTTCCAAATAGAGCGGGTTATGGGTAATCTTGTAAAGCTTGGTCATGACCGGCATCACCATATACAGACCGTCGCTCCACCACCAATAATCGTGATTGGGCGTGCTCATCTCGTATTCCATCACCTCGCGTGCCCGGCGGATTTTCTTGTCATCCGGGTCGAGCATATACAGGTCGGCATACGTCTGGAAACAAATCTGATAATCGCCGAACAATACATACTCATCGCTCTCGCCATACGAATATTTCCATTCCGAGCGGTTATCGCTCTTCGCGCCTTTCCATTCGTTATGCGTAGCCCATGCCTCGGAATACGCACGGTACGCTTCATTTCCGGTCAGGAAATAAGCCTCCATGTTTCCGGTATGATAAGCGGCATTGTCCCAGAAGGAACGCACTTCGGGCGAATTAACCGCTTGCCAGTGCTGATTGACCTTATCAATGATTTTCCGCACCTGCTCTGCCTCGGAAGGCTTGGCAAGCGCACTTGCAAAAGGTAATAAAGCGAGCAAGAACAACATTGCTCCTTTCCATACTTGTTTCATGATTCTTATGTTTTTAAAGTTAATAAATTCATTTTTTCATCCGTCAGGCTGTACCGGAAAACACATACGGTTGCATCGGGCAACGCAACCGCATGCATCGGGCTATGCAACCGTATGTGTTGCCCCACGCAGCCGCATGCGTTTTTTATGGAACACAGAGACACAAAGACACGGAGAAAAACAGCCGTTTTTCCGATGCTGCATCATTTCTTCCCCATATCCACTTCCAGCACATACACCGGCGTAGGCTCCTTCTCTACAGTCTTCTCTCCGTCCCCTTGGTAAGCGGTCTGGACGAAAAGATGCAGGCGTTTCTGTTGCTTCCAGAGTTCCGTATCCAGACTGGGCTCCCACGCTTCTACCGAAAAGCCGGTCAGGTCTTTCACTTTCCATTCCCCCTTCCGCAAATCATCGGTATATGCCATCGAGACCTTGCTTCCCCTCTCGGCATCGCGGAAGACAAAGCATGCCTTATTCCCGTCTACTACGATGCGCGGGCGGGCAATGGGAATCATCTTCGTCCCTCCCCCTTTGAGCGAGAAAGCCAACGTGCGCTTCATCACTTCACGCATGTTCCAACGTGTCCCGTCGTTCCATACCACCCGGTATTGCGGGACATCCGAATCCGGCTCGCGCCAATACGTCACGATGTAAGGATGCCCTTCCGCATCGGTACACATGCTGGTCTGGTTTATCAACTCACTATTTTGCGGGATGTGCCACGCGTATTCGGCATTGCCCTTGCGGATAGGAAGCGTGTACGGTTCACCCGCCGATGTATACCATGTCTTGCCTCCATCGGGCGAACTGGCATAGCACAGGTCGTGGTTGGTTTCCACCATCCACGTCTCCCTCCACACCCACGATAAGTGAATCGTTCCCTTCTCGTCCACGTAGAGTTGCCAATAGGCATTGCGTTGACCTTCCCCATCTATCAGGATGTCTTGCACCCTTTCCCACCTATGGGTATCCAGGTCATAACGGTTCATTATCAGGTTTCCCCGTCCCGAAGCCCCCGAACGGTATACGAAAATCAGGTCTCCGTCCGGCATCTTATAGAACTCCGGATAGGTCACGTCCTGCTCATCCGTTCCGGTCATTGCCTCTTTGGGACCCAGCTCCAACGAGCCGGGCGCCACGCTCCGGCAATAATTGAGCGGATGCCCATGGTGGTCGAACGACACATGGATATAGCCTTCGCCATCCACCATCATGCTGATGACATTGTGCGCATCGGCTACATTCCCCTTATACTGAGAGCGTTTCAGGGTCCATTCGGCAGAGCCTATCTGCCTCTTTCCCAATACCAGATAGCCTTCCGGGTCATAATAAGAAATGTATTGCGTATCTCCATCGGTCACCAGCGGGCTGTTCCGGAACACCGTAGTATTGACCGACGTATTGCTATATCCCTCGCCCACCCGTACCAACTGGGGATATGCCATGCCGTATCCGCATAGGCACAAGAGCAGGAGTAAAAGTTTATGTTTCATCATATTTCAGTTCTTTCATTTGTAAGTTTGCAAGTTCTTTTGTCACGCTGGATTTGTAATCCAGCGTAATAGCTGAATCGGATTTATAATCCGAAACCATTGCTGATGATGCGGATTACAAATCCGCAAGGTTAATTACGCCGGATTACAAATCTGGCGTGACAAGACGTGACAAGACACATTCGGGCGTATGCGATACGCCCCTACAGGGCTGTTTGCGGATGTTCATCTTTATTTATCCAAAAACTCATTGGTCCCTACACCCAGGGCAGGCCCTAAATGCACCGCCCCTGCCTCATAGGGCAACCATACCATCATCTTGCCTTCCCCGCGGTTCGCCCAGGCATAATAGGGAATCAGTTTCAATACCGCATCGGATGCATGAAGTTTCCCTTCGACATCATACGAGAGGGTTTGCACGCCGGCAGATATCATCTGCGCTCCTCCGGGGGCTTTTTCATCCATGACTTCCAGCTTTGGCTTGCGTGGCAAGAGTACACTGAACAGGTCGATGCCTTGATTGTCACACCATTCGGCACAATAAACCAGCGGACCACGCTCTATCGCCAACATGCCCCGGTCGGCTTCCACCTTTTCGTCCGCCAGGACCAAACGCGGCGTCATGTCGAATGACACTTCCACGACATCCCCTTTCTTCCAACGGCGGCTGATGCTGAAATACCCTTTCTCAATGCTTCCTTCTACCTTTTCTCCATTCACCTTTACCGAATAAGAAGTCTGCTTCCCGTCCGCAAAACGGTACAAACCGCCCGGCACGACTTCTCCCCGTGTCCATCCCGGCACACGCACCTTCCATACAAACTCTCCGCTCCCCTTCTGAAGCGTAAGCCGGATATTCCCGTCAAAGGGATAAGCGGTCTGTTGCCGGATGCTTATCTTGCGCTTCCCTACCTGAATCTCCGAGGTGCCTTCCATAAACAAATTGACATAAAGGCTATCCCCGCGTGTGGCATACATATATCCCGGCACCGAAGGAAGGAAGCGGCACAGGTTGGACGGGCAACATGCGCATCCGAACCAAGCCTTCCGTTCGTACCCTCCTGCCGACTCCAGCGGATTGGGATAGAAGAAACGCCCTCCGTCGAGAGAGATTCCCGACAAGACTCCATTATATAAAGAACGTTCGAGCACATCGTAATATTTGGCATCGCCATGGAACAGGAACAGGCGGTGGTTGACATAGACATTGCCGATAGCCGCACACGTCTCGCAATATGCCGTGGCATTCGGAAGCTCGTAATTCGCTCCGAAGGCTTCCCCGTGAGCCGTGGCGCCGATGCCTCCGGTCAGGTAAAGCTTCTTCCCGACAATGTTGTCCCAAATGCGGTCAATCGCATGCACGTATGCCGTATCTCCGGTCAGAGCCGCCACATCCGCCATGCCCGAATACATATACGTAGCACGCACGGCATGCCCCACCGCCTCATCTTGTTGCACTACCGGCTTGTGCGCCTGGCTATAGGCGTCTTTTCGGGAAGTATAGCCTCGCTTATCGAGGAAAAACTTCGCTTCGTCCAGGTATTTCTTATCGCCGGTCACCAGATAAAGCTTAGCCAATGCCATTTCCGCAATCTGATGTCCCGGCACACGCACCAGCTGGCCTTCATCCGGACCGATAGCCTTGCACACACAATCGGCATAACGGATGGCTATGTCCAGAAAGTTGCGCTTGCCCGTAGCCTGATAATGCGCCACGGCTCCTTCTATCATGTGTCCCAAGTTATAAAATTCATGGCTCAGCTCCTCCACTTTCTCCCAACGCTTCGAACCTGCCCACGCATGCGGATGCTTCGGATTCATCGTGCGGGCGGTATACAGATACCCGTCCGGCTCCTGCGCCTTGGCCACGATGTTCAACACGCTATCGATATAGCTCTCCAGCTTCTTGTCGGGATAAGTCTGCAACAGATAGCTGGCTCCCTCAATGGTCTTATACACATCGGTGTCATCGAACGAAAATCCCCCTACGGTAAAGGTGTCGCACGGATGTTGCGCTCTTACGAAATTCTCATAGCGTCCGGATTCCTCACACTTGCTGAAAGCCAACGGAATGGTCACGTCACGGCAAGCGTCCAAACGTTGTTTCCAAAAGCCTCCGCTTACATGAGTTGCGGTAAAGGGCACCGGAGTAATGGGGTATCCGGCCTGATTCTGTGCCTGCAAGCCAACGCTCAACACGGCACACATATAAGTAACAAGCATGGTTTTCATGTCTCTCTTCATTTATTCAGTTCAATCTTTCTTTTTTGCAATATTCGCAAGATTCTCCGACTTTAGCAAATATTCTATTTGAAAACATCCAAATTCCATTTGTCCTGCCAGGGAATGACAATCTTCCCGTTTTCAATCAAGACGGGAAGCCATACGTAAAGAGAGTTCTCCAAATCCGTCTTGTTCCACCGGTCGAACAGGGCGATATAAGCATCCTTCTTCCCTACCACAGGCTGCACATACGTGCTTTGGGCATAGAAAGTCTTGTCCGCATCCGGTCCGGTACAAGGGTTTCCGATTGTTTTCCATTCGCCCAAAACCGAATCGGCAACGGCTATCTCCGCTACATTCGGGTCCCACCCTGTACATCCGGAAGTAATCAGGTAATACTTCCCGTCGTGCTTAAATACCGCCGGAGCTTCACGCGACTGCTTTATAAAGTTACGTGTAAAACGTCCCGAAGGCTTCAGGTAATCATCCGTCAACAGGCTGATATACATCGTGGCGTTATTCTCCGAAGAATAAAACTGGTATGCCCTTCCGTCATCATCTACAAAGACCGTTTGGTCGCGGCTCATGGCATCGTTGGGGCGGAAGCTTCCTAAATAAGTGAAAGGGCCTGCAGGCGAATCGGATACCGCCACTCCGGCACACGCCTTGCTATAGTCGGCACTCTCTACATGCGCCCACATCACGAACTTTCCGGTCTTCCTGTTATAGATGACTTTGGGACGTTCCAACACCTTCGACGGGTGCAAATCGTGGTTCGGGTCATCCTTTACGGCAGGCAAAACGATTCCTTCGAACTTCCAGTTCAGCAAGTCTTTCGAAGAATAACAGCTTACGCCCGTCACATCGGTGCGATAACACTCCCACGTAGCCCATTCGGGCAATACCGTTTTCCCTTTCTTATACTCTCCATACCAGTAATACGTGCCTTCATGATAAAGGATGCCTCCCCCATGCGCATTAATCGGATTGCCTTCCGTATCGTTCCATACTTTTCCCGGCTCGAACACCGTGTGTTGTGCCTCGCTTACCTGCGGGATGCTCAAGAAGAAGCAGATGCCCGCTACAATTAATTTATTCATACGTTTTTAATTCTAAAATTCAATTTAATACGCATGGTCCTTGGGGAATTCCTGTCCTTTCCATGCACGTTTCGAAGTCCAGTCCTGCGCCGCATCGGTCCAAAAAGGATGGTCTGCCGGAAGCCCTAACGGAAGAAACGCAAGCGATGCCATGTAAAGGCTTCCGTTATTGGTATACACATCCGATATGTACGGTTGCTTTCCGTTAAACCCCAAAGTAAGGAAGCCCTGCTCATTGAAGTTCCGGTCATCGCCGAACATGCGCTTGATAACCGAAGTCATAGCCGAACGCACCTGCCCTTCAGGCAATTCTTCGGGAAGCCAGCCCCTCCATGCCAAAAGAGCCAAGGGCTGAAGCACGGCGGTGCGGTACGTGATAGACCTGCCCACCACGGGGAAAGCTCCTTCGGGAGAAATAAGCCGTTCTAAAATCATGCCGTACCGCTGCATCCGCCTTACTCCTCTTGCGAAATTCTTCACATCCAGATTCCAACCGCCTTTCTTGCCTCCGTCAGTCATTATCTCCTGACATTCCACATACATGGGATGCAACACGAAGCTATTATAATAATCGAAAGCAAACTTCGGACCATCACTATACCAGCCGTCACCTACATACCACTCGCTCACGGTCTGCAAGGCAGAAGTAATGCGGTAATAATCCTCCTTTGCCCCCGCTTTCTTCAGGAAGCATTCAATCGTGGAAGAGAAAAGCAGCCAGTTGGTATAAGGAGGGTCTACACGGCGCAACCGGGTAAACTCTTCGATATAGCGTTGCTTGGTCAAACTGTCCAAAGGCATCCACAATGCCTCATACCCACGCAAGAAACTCTCGGCAAGAAAAGCCGCATCCACCAAAGGCTGGCCTTCTTTGCGCCATAACAGATAATCCTTGCTCTGCGGGTCAACGGCATGCGCATAACTCTTCAATGCCCATTCCCGCAATTGCCTGCGTTGTTTTCCTTCTTCCGTATCGTCATCGGGCAAAGAAAGCCACGGAGCCAATCCGTCCATTAATCTCCCGAAACATTCCATGTAAGTCACACGCCGGTCTCTCCCGTCCCACGTCGGACTGAGTTCCACCGACATCTTCTCCTGCAACTTCCCCTCGCTCATGGCACTTAATACGGGAGAAGCCATCCGGTAAAGCACATCACACCACACTTCACGGTCGGTCTTCACCGCCTCTTTCTTCCCTCTCGCCGATAATGTCCCCACCGGCAAAAGACATACTACTATAAATAGGTATACGATTCGTTTCATAAACATCTCTTTTTCATTCATAATAAGCATGGTCTTTCGGAAAATCCTCGCCTTCCCACGCTTTCTTGCTCGTCCAGTTTTCCGTCGGTGAGATCCAGAAAGGATGATCGGCAGGCAGCCCCAAGGGCATAAATGCCAGTGTGGTCATATACAGGCTTCCGTTGTTCGTATATACATCCGCTATATCCGTCTGGCTTGCCGTAAAGCCCAACGTAAGAAAACCTTTCTCATTGAAATTGGCATCCGTGGCATACATGCGTTTCATGACAGCGGTCAATGCACTACGCACCTGCCCCTCGGAAAGCCCTTCGGGAAGTTTCTCTTGCCATGCCAGCATTGCCAACGCCTGCAGGGCACCCAACCGGTAGGTAATGGAACGTCCGAACACAGGGAATGCCCCTTCCGGCGAAATCATCCGTTCCAATATCGTGCCATACCGCTGCAAACGACTTTCGGCACGGGCAAGCTCTTCCGCACTCACCCTGACGCCCCGCTTTTGCCGATGCAACACCTGCAACGCTTCTACATACATGGGCTGAATCACAAAACTGTTGTAATAATCGAAAGCAAAACCCGGCCCGTCGCTATACCAGCCGTCGCCTACATACCATTCGTTTATCTTCCGCAAGCCGATATGGATGCGGTAAGCATCGTAATCCTCGCTTACCGTAGAAAGGAATGTTTCTATCAGGCTGACAAACATTACCCAATTGGAATACACAGGCGTGTACCTCCGCAATCCGGCAAACTCCTTGATATACCGTTGCCGGGTTAACGTGTCGAGCGCATGCCAAAGCGAAGGGGCACGCAAGAAGCTTTCGGCAATGTAGGCCGCGTCTACCAAAGCTTGTCCGTGCTTGTTCCACCCCAAATAATCGGGACTTTCGGGATTGACGGCATGAGCATAACTCTTCAAAGCCCATGTACGCAACTGCTTGCGCATCTGTCCTTCGGGGGTATCGTCATCGGGCAAGGAAAGCCACGGGGCTACTCCTGCCATGGTACGCCCGAAACATTCCATGTAAGCCACTTCCTTGTTCCGCCCGTCCCAGCGTGGGCTAAGTTCCAATTGCATGTTCTGATGCAGCTTGCCCTCACTCATGTTGCTCAATACCGGCTCGGCAATGCGGTACAGCAGGTTGCACCAATACTGCCGGTCGGAAGGTGCCTTCTGATACACCCTTACATAA
This sequence comes from Phocaeicola salanitronis DSM 18170, assembly GCF_000190575.1. Classification (NCBI taxonomy): domain Bacteria; kingdom Pseudomonadati; phylum Bacteroidota; class Bacteroidia; order Bacteroidales; family Bacteroidaceae; genus Phocaeicola; species Phocaeicola salanitronis. The sequence continues at coordinate 1,845,703 of NC_015164.1, forward strand.
TCAATTTCATATTTCATAGGGAAAGCCTCATCGGCGATTTCCCCTCCGTTATCACCGCCCAAAGCCAAGTTCAGCAACACATATTGCGGCTTGCGGAACGGATTCGTTCCCAGTCCGATGCTTCCGTTCACCGTAGTGCCGAGCGATATCTCATTCAACAATTCATCGTCCAAATAAAACCTGATGCTGTTTTCGTCCCAATCCATGCGCCACGTATGGAACTTATCCGCCCATTTGGCATCACGTCCGGTAAAGTGTGTAAAAGGAATCCGCTGCGAATTCCATACCGCATGATTCGGGATGCTGTCTCCCCAACAAGCATTGGCAAGAATATGGGGCACGCCTCCGATGCGATAATATTCCATAACATCTATCTCGCCACACGAAGGCCAGGGCATCCCGCTGCCCAATAACCAAATGGCAGGCCATGCGCCTCCCGCCGTCGGAATCTTGGCACGCACCTCCAGACGTCCGTATAAAAACTCGTATTTACCGGCTGTATTGACCGAAGCGGATGTATATGCGATATGTTCCCGCTTTTTCCGCCAGTCCGCACTTCCGGCTTCATAATCCGGATTCTTCCTCTCTGCTTGTTCACGCCGGGCTTCGATAATCAGCTTCCCGTTCCGGCAATACGCGTTTTCCGGTTGATACCATTGGTCTTCATGGTTACGCTTGAACCCTTGTTCATAATTCCAAACGGTTGTATCCAACCGTCCGTCTTGATTGAACTCATCACACCAGACCAATTTCCAGCCATCGTCTTGTGCCCTGCCGTCTAAAACCGAAAGCAGCAACAAGCAACTGATGCCTGCTATCCGATGTATCCATTTATCTATTATCATACCTATTGTCAATTAGTTTATATTACCCACTCACTTCAGAAGAAAGTATAAATTGCGAAGATTCCATCACCCCATTTTATAGTAGAGACATCACATTGTGGCGCCTCTGAATACGTCTGCAAAAACATAAAAATCCGCAATCATCCAAGCGAAGGAGATTAATTGTGACTTTCATCAAAATGTCAACCGCTTGGACGATTGCGGAAACTGAATCATCTAAAATTGGTTTTATACTTATCGTTGCATGAAATTGTGCATTTTAATAGGACACACAACTATTATCACCCTATTAATTGTATCCCGGATTCTGCTTAATCTCGGCATCCTTATTCAATTGAATAACTGACAATGGAATAGGAAGCAATGAATTAAAGTCTTGGAATCCTTGAATGGTTTTGATTTCCGGAGCATAAGGCACCTTGTCACCATTCATTTCGATACGTTCTGCCAATGTATTGGTACGAACCAACGTCATACGGCGGTTTTCTTCACCTATCAACTCACGAGCACGCTCGTCAAGGATAAAGTCAAGGTCAATATCGGCAGCACTGACTTTTCCTGCTTCTGCATCACCCGTTTGCTCACGGTATTCCTTAAACGCACGGTCACGTAATACATTAATATCATCAGCAGCTCCTTGCAAATTGCCTTGTTGGAAACGAGCTTCGGCACGAAGCAGGTAAGTTTCACCCAAACGCATAACGGGCCAGTCTTTTACAATTGCATAACCGAAATCATCCGTTTCATCATAACCGCCCCATTTTGTAGTATGCGGATAGAATACGTTCAATGAATCTGCCGGTCCCGGAATAACCTTATCACCAGTCTTAATGGTTATAGTCCTTACCGCAGTAGGATCATCTACGGTTACACGAAAACCATTCGCATCAATACCGATTTCTTCCGAATAATCCGGTCTGTTATACCACATCACACGCCGGATATTAAAGTTAGAATTACGGATGTCACCCTTTTCATACAAACCGTATTTCATAAAGTTACTCAAACGCAAACGACCGTTACCACGTCCACCAATCGAATCGGCATTCTGAATGCCACTATACTTATGGAATGCCGGAGTCCAGACACGGCGTTGTTGCGGATTATCAATCGTACCGCCAATCACATCACGGTTGTATTCCATCTCAAAAGTCCAAATAGCTTCGGTATTTCCTTCTGAACGACGTTGGTTATGCCAACGAAACATATCATGATAGAAATCACCAGCTTCTTCCAAATACTGACCATACCGTTCCTGAATCAATTGATACTCAGGATTACTGATAATCGGCGTAACCGCATCTTCAGCTTTCTTGAAATAAGAAGCGTCACGCATACCCATACGCAGATAAGCTTCTCCTGCAAGCTGGCGGGCAAAGTCCTTATTCGCACGGTCTTCCGATACAGCCTGACCTAAATCCGGTAAATTCGCCATGGCATATTGCAGGTCTTCATCAATCACGGCATCCACATTAGCTACCGTTTCACGAGTATAGTCGGTACGGGGCACATCAGTCGACTCTAATACCAAAGGTACATCTCCCCAAAGAGTTACCAATATATTGTATGCGTATGCACGGAAGAATTTGGCTTCAGCTATTACAGCAGGATTTCCCTCCTCTCCTTCCTGAGCTATAATCTGGTTTGCTTGATTGATAAATTCATAACACTTTTCCCACAAAATGCTTACTCCAACACTTTCTGAATTCAGCTGCTGATATTGATAAAAAGGAGTTTCAGCACCTTCCACATCACCAGCAGAGGCCACATCAGTACCAATTTGGAAACAACTAACAAATCCCTGATTACCAGACCATCCCCAAAGAGCAGCAAAGGTATAATACAAACCTGTTATACGGCTTTCTGAGCTTGAATTTTCCGGTGTATATTTTGAATACATTTTTTCGTCAAGGAAACTATCGCTACATCCGGTTGTACCCAAAGTCAATGCAGATGCTGCCAATGTCCCGACCAATATATTTTTCAGTTTCATAATCCCATTATTTTAGAAAGTTAAATTAAGACCAAATACAAAGCTCTTCGTCATCGGATAGTTGCTGCTATCGTAAACGGTTTCGCCTCTTGTCGCATCCCATGAACTGCTACCACGAGAAATCTGGCGTGCTTCCGGATCCCAACCAATCCAATCGGTGAAGGTAAACAAGTTACGTCCGCTGGCATAAATTGTCAGACCGCCAATACCCATTTTCTGTACAATGCGTTGCGGGAAATTATAACTCAACGTAATATCTTTGATACGGGTATAATTTGCCTTGCAAGGGAATCCGTATCCATGCGGGTTCGAATCCTTGCGAAGCGAACGCCATTCATTACTCTTATTCTCAGGTGTCCAGTAGCCGATTTCAGTAGCAGTATTACGGCGTCCCATTTCATCACCTGCCATACCAATCAAGGTATTGTTCTTCTGCAAACCTTGTACTGTCTGAATAAATACACTTAAAGTCAAATCTTTCCATGTAAAGGTGTTAGTCATACCGCCAATCCATTTGGGGGAAGTCTGCCCCAACACTTTACGGTCTGCATCGTTAATAACACCGTTACCATCCTGGTCTTTCAATTTCACATCACCGGCTTTGGCTATCGGATCCCAATTCAAATGGTCACCTCTTGCAATTTCGTCTTCCTGCCAGATACCTACCATTTCGTAATCGTAGATAACGCCGATAGGCTGTCCGATGAACCAACGGTTGGCGATATCGTCTTGCCCGTCACCGTACAAGTCTTTGATTTCATTCTTATTCCAAGAGAATACCAAGTTCGTACTCCACGTAAAGTCCTTCGTCACAATGTTACGTGAGTTCAACGTGATTTCCACACCTTTGTTAGCGGTTTCACCCATGTTCTGATATACTTTATTAAAACCGGAAACGGTAGGAAGGTTACGCTGCATCAGCAAATCATTGGTTCGTGAGAAATAGACATCAATGTTACCGCTCAAACGGTTGTTCCACAATCCGAAATCCAAACCGACATTGAAAGTCTTGGTAGTTTCCCATGTCAAATCGGCATTACCCATAAATTCATCCGGATAAAGAGCCAATTGGGGAGCACCGTTCATTGCCAACATATTGTTGACCATCTTCATACGAGACTGGTACACACCGATAGCCTCGTTACCTGCTTTACCGTAAGAAAGACGAAGTTTCAAACTGTTCAGCCAACGTTGAGAATGCTCCATAAATGATTCGTTCGCAATGTTCCACCCCAAAGCAACCGAAGGGAACACACCGTATTTATTATTGTCACCGAACACGGAAGAACCGTCCCGACGTACCGTAAAGGTAAACAAGTAACGGCTATCATACGAATAGTTGATACGTCCCATCTGAGATACCGTAGTATACAATTCAGTATAAGAAGCTACAGAAGGAGTAGAAGCACTTGCCATGTTATGCCATAACTGGTCATCACTTGGGAAGTTATTCGCCTTAGCTTGTGACCATTGATATTTCTTACGTGATGCCGCATACAAGCCGGTCAAGTCAAGGTGATGACGTCCAAAGTCGCGGGCGTAAGTTACGATATTTTCAATCGTATAACTCTGTGTTTCTTCATTCTTAATCTCAGCATAACCGGTATTGTTATTCACAGACTTTCCTTCATAATTATTATACCGCTTCGGCATATAAGAGAAACCTCCATTGAAACGGTAAGTCAATCCTTTCAACGGTTCCCACAATTTGCCAAAATCCACATCCGCATATCCGTTCAGATTGATATTCCATTGACGGCGTTCAGGATTGACCGTAGTCCACATCAACGGATTGGTAAACAAAGATTCACTATACATCGGATAGATACAGTACGAACCATCCTCTTCATACATCTTGCCATACGGACTCATCGCTTCTGCCATCAGGAAGTTAGCACGGCCTCCGTCGCGGTTATGCGATACAATGTAAGAATTCGTTCCCACTTTCAGAAAGTCCGTCACGTTGACATCAATATTGGTACGGATTGAATAACGCTTATAATTAAATCCCTTAACTACACCTTTCTGGCTCATGTAATCGGCAGAAATATAGTAAGAAACATTTTCTGCACCACCGCCTACACTGATATTATGATCTTGAATAATACCCGTCTGCGATACGGCATCAATCCAGTCGGTTTCAATTCCGTTCTGATAATTTTCCGACTCATATTGGTTTTTCACAAACCCGTCATACAAGGTTTCGCCAGGATTTTGTGCGACATAATCCTTATAACGTTGCAGGATCTGTTTTCCGTCACCGAACTTCAACTTATGAGAAAAATCCTCGATACCTACATACATATTATAACGGATATTGGGCTTGCCAGATTTACCACGCTTCGTAGTAATCAAGATAACACCGTTCGCACCGTTCGTACCGTAGATAGCCGTAGCCGAAGCGTCTTTCAAGATTTCCATCGATTCGATATCGTTCGGGTTGATATCGTTCAATGTACCACCCGATTTGCTGATAGGCACACCATCCACAACGATATACGGACCGGAATTGGCATTGATAGAGTTCTGACCACGAACCAATGCATCAGGGGCATCACCCGGGATGGAAGAAGTCTGGGTAATAGTCACACCTGCCGTAGCACCCTGAATGGCTTGCAATACATTGGTCACAGGAAGCTTGGACAAACGGTCTTTGGGCACGGAAGTTACAGAACCCGTCACGTCCGACTTCTTCTGCACACCGTATCCTACTACCACCACTTCATCCAAGGTTTCCGAGTCTTCCTGCATAGTTACCTGCATGGTAGTTCCCGGAGTTGCCTTCAGAGTCTGCGTCTTATAACCGATAAATGAGATTTCCAGCGTAGCGCCCGACTTTACTTTTAACGTAAACTTACCGTCAAGGTCGGTAATGGTACCATTGGTCGTACCTTGTTCTAATACACTGGCGCCGATAACCGGCATTCCTGAAGCGTCTTTCACGACACCGCTCACTTCTGCTGTTTGCTGCATGGCTTGCGCCGGTGCCTCGCCTCCGGCAGCAAAAGCTGCCAACGGATGCCCCGCGATAAAGCCTGAACAAAGCAATAAAGCAAACAACGCTTTCCGATTGTTGGTTAACACATCTGCTTTCATTCTTACAATTAATTTTAAAGTTAGAAATTGTCACATTGTGTTATCCTAAAAAAACCTTTTCGCGCTTTCTGTTTTTCCTAGTACCCAGTTTTCTTATTCTTTTTTTATACTTTTTACCTGATTATCCTATTGCTTTTATTCATCACGTGACATGTCAATTAGATTCCATTCTCTTTCACAAGCTATTGTGTTTATAATTTCGAAACGATGCAAATTTAAAAGAAAATTTCAGAAAACAAATATAAATTATCATTCAAATCACATAAAATTTCGGTCATGAACGCTTTTTCGGAAAGGATTTACCGTTTTTTTATAGCGATGCGACTGTTTCTCACACATAAAAATGTGTTTACCGTAGAGACGATGTACACATCGTCTCTACAGAAACGGCGCAAGACATACAAATCACGAAGCCAAGTATGCGTTTTGACGAACATAAGTGAGTGGACCGTTTCACATAAGTAACTCGGGCGATTTACATAAGTGAGTCAGCCTACTCACTTATGTTCGTTCGCGGAGGCACTTTTCACGAACGGTAAAGTAGGTTATACCGCGTTTGAAAATTAATAAGAAAAACGTATCTTTGCCGTACGATAACCATTAAAGACATTCAAATATGGAACAGTCAAAAGTGAAAGGCATTCCTTACGGCGTGGCAAATTTCGAACAGCTGCGGAACGAGAATCTCTATTACGTGGACAAGACCATGTATCTTCCGCTCTTGGAGAACATGAGCAACTACCTCTTCCTTATCCGTCCGCGCCGTTTCGGAAAGAGCGTGTTCGTCAGCATGATGCGGGATTACTATGACATCGCCAAAGCGGACCGCTTCGATACGTTGTTCGACGGATTGTGGATAAAAGAGCATCCTACGCCCTTGAAGAACGCTTTTCAGGTAATATACTTTGACTTCTCGTTAGCGGGGGCAGGAATGGAACGGCTGGAATATACATTTAATGATTATTGCTGTACAGAACTTGACTCTTTTATCAAACAATACAAAACGTATTATGACGACACTACGTTTCAAAATGTATTGGCAGAAAAAGACGCAGCTTCAAAATTGCGAATCATCAATGCAGAAGCGCGTCGCAAAAAATATCCACTCTACCTCATTATTGACGAGTATGACAATTTTACGAATGTAATTCTAAGCGAAGGCGGCAAAGAAATGTTCCGAAACCTGACCCATGCCAGCGGCTTCTACCGCGAATACTTCAAGATATTCAAGGCAATGTTCAGCCGGGTGTTCCTGATTGGCGTATCTCCTGTTACCTTAGACGACCTTTCGAGCGGATATAACATCGACTGGAACATCTCGCAGGCACCGGAATTCAACCACATGTTAGGTTTCTCTGAAAGTGACGTGTGCACCATGTTCCATTACTATCAGGACAATGGCAAGCTGCGTGCCGATGCCGACATCGAGGCGATGATGGCGGAAATGAAGCCGTGGTACAACAACTATTGCTTTGCCAAACAATGCCTAAACGATGACCGCCTATACAACTGCGACATGGTATATTACTATCTGCGCCACCAAGTGCTCTACGGATGCCCTCCTGATGAAATGGTGGACAAAAATATCCGTACGGACTATAAGAAGCTGAAAATGCTGGCAGACATTGACCGTGGGAATCAAAGGGAGAACCGCATGAGCGTAATAGAAGAGATAGCGGCAACAGGCTCGGTCATTATGTCGCTGAAGACTTCATTCCCTGCCGAATACGTGACGGATGACAACAATTTCCGGAGCCTCCTTTATTATTATGGACTGCTTACGATGGAAAGCAGCTACGGGAGCATGATGAAAATGGTAATCCCGAACAATTGCGTGAAAGAACAATACTGGAGCTTCATGCGCGATTACTACAACCGCAGCTTCAAGATAGACAGCATCCCGATGGAAATGGAAATGATGCGCATGGCGTTGGAAGGCGAATGGCAGCCATTCATCGAGCGGATAGCAGTGGCATACCGGGAAAACTCATCCGTACGGGACAGCATCTTGGGCGAGCATAACCTACAAGGATTCTTCAAGGCTTATCTTGCCCTGAATAGCCTGTATCTGGTAGAACCTGAAGTGGAACTGAATTACGGATTCAGTGATTTCCTCCTGCTTCCGGACAAGGCACGCTACCCGGAGACAGCACACAGCTACATCATGGAGTTGAAGTACGTAAAGCCCACGGCTTCCGACAGTGAAGTAGAAGCCAAAAGCAAAGAAGCAGAGGAACAATTACAGAAATACTGTGCAGACAGAGTCGTAAAACGCCTTTGCATGAATACGCAGCTTCATTTACTGAAAATCGTATTCCGGGGAGCGGAGATGAAAATATGTGCCGAAACCTGTTCAACTGATATCCGATAGAGGATTATCCTATATTCAATATCAGATAATCCTCTATCGAAAAGAGAATAATCCTCTCCGGCAGGGGAAGAATCAAGCATGACGGAGCTGTTCCATATACTCGGCAGGAGATACGCCTATCTCTTTTTTGAAGCAAACACTGAAATAAGCGGGGTCGCTGTAACCTACCCCGTATGCCAGTTCGGCAATCTTGATGCCCTTTTTCTCTTCCATGATGCGGCATGCCGCTTTCATGCGGATATTGCGCAAGAAGGCAGGAAACGTAAGCCCGGTCAATGACTTCAGTTTCCGGAACGCCGTGGAACGCGTGGTGTGCATTTCTTCCACAAACTGGGCCTGTCCGAACGCAGAATCGCCCAAATGACGGTGTATGGTATCTACCGCCTTTTGCAAGAAATCCTCGTCCATACTGGTGAAATCCAATCCTTTTGCTTCGAACACCAATTGCTTCTTAAATGTTTTCGTCTTCCGTTCCCTTGCGGCAAGCAAGTTGGCAATACGTGCCTGAAGCAACGTCAGGCTGAAAGGTTTCGTAATAAACGCATCCGCCCCCGACTCGTAGGCTTCCACCCGGTCTTCTTCCAGGTTCTTGGCGGTAAGCAACAAGAAAGGAATATGGCTGGTATCGAAATCGCCTTTAATCTTCCGGCAAAAAGTAATGCCATCCATAACAGGCATCATCACGTCTGAAACAATCAGGTCAATATCGTGCTTCCGGGTGCAGCCAAGCCCTTCTTCACCGTTCTTTGCGGTATAAACCGTATAGTCTTTGGAAAGGATACGCGCCATCAGCCCCAACAATTCTCCATTATCTTCCACCAGCAAAAGACTGCATTTCTTTTCTTTATCTGCAACCTTTTCCGGTTCCTCCTCGCCAGACGATTCTATCACCACATCCATATCCTCCACCCCGGAAATTTCGTGCGGCACACTTTCATCAGACAGCAGCAACTCCTGATCTAATTCTTCGGGTGCATAGCTTGATTTTCCAGTCGGGAAAGACACAATAAACGCCGCCCCTTTCCCTTCTTCGCTTTCTACCCGGATGGAACCGTGATGCAGCGTCACCAAGTCGTGCACCAATGATAACCCGATACCTGTCCCGATTGTATTGTATTTCCGATAGCTTCCTTCATAGAAACGCTTGAAAAGGTCTTTTTGCGCTTCTTTAGAAATGCCCGGCCCGTTATCTTTCACCGTTAGCTGCGCCTCTTCCTCACTGAGACGTACCAACTCGATGGATACGGTTTCATCGGGCAAGTTGTATTTTGCCGCATTCGACAACAAGTTATACAAAATCTTATCGAACTTGTCCGGATCGAAATAAACGATAAACGGAGCCGGACGGCAAGATAAGGTTACCTTCATCCCTTTCTTCTTCAAAAGAGGCACAAAAGCGTCTACGCTGTGCCGGATAAACAAGGCAAGATCGCCCCGTGATACTTTCAGTTTCAGGTTTCCTGTCTCTGCCTTACGGAATTCCAATATCTGCTGCAGCAAACGAATCAAACGGTTGATATTGGTCATCATCAACTTATATTTGGGTTCGTACGCAGGCGCTTCTTGCTTCAGGTCTTCTACCGATGCAGTCAATACGGTCAGCGGAGTCAGCAATTCATGGGTAATGTTTGTAAAAAACTGGAGCTTGGCATGATTCAGTTTTTCTATCTCCGCCTTCTCCACTTCCCTCAGATGAAGTTCGTTGCGGAGCAGCATACGTTTGCGCATCGTACGGAACACCCAGTAAACAATGCCAACCGCCAGCAACACATAAACCAGGTAAGCCCACCACGTTTTCCAAAAAGGAGGCAACACCGTTATAGCCAGCTCACGCACGTTGTTTCCCCACACTCCATTCTCGTCGGTCGCTTTCAACAGGAACGTATATTTCCCGCTTCCCAGATTATTGTAATACGCCACGCGATGCGCAGCATCGACGTATTGCCACCCGTTATCGAAGCCCTGAAGCTGGAAAGCATACTTATTGGAATTGGGGTTCAGATAGGTCAAGGCTGCAAACTCAATGCTGAAATTATTATATTTATAAGGTATAACCAGTTCCTCGGTAAAGGCAGGAGAGGCGGCGGACAAGCGGTTTCTTACTTCTTGCGGATAAGCAGACAACGAACGGTTGTGAATACGGATATCCGTAACTGCCAAAGGAGCTTCCTTATGGGTTTCTTCTATCTCATCGGGAACAAACGAATTGTATCCTTTGTAATTGCCGAACAACAGTTCACCGTTATACTTGCACGATGACTTGGCTATGAAAAACTTATCCAACAGCCCGTCGTTTACGGCATAAATCCTCACGACCGGATTCTTGTCTGCTCCGCTCAGTTTTATCAATCCTTCATTCGTTCCCAACCACAAGTTGCCCTTCCCATCCTCTTCGATACTCGCTACCATATCGCCCGGAATGGCATATTCCCGACTCTTGGGAACAAAACGTTTCCCTGCACGGTCGTACAGATACAAGCCTCCGCCTTCCGTACCCACCCACAAGCGTTGCCGGCTATCCATATAAAGGCACAGCACCGTATTTGTCATCAGCCTGCCGTTGGAAACACTATAATTGCAAAAGCGCAACGATGCTGCATCTTCCAGATTACCGTTCACATGAATCAAGCCGTAATTGGATGTAGCGACCCATCGGCTTCCGTCCGTATCTTCTATAATGTCTTTTACATTCAAATCACGGGCAGAAGTTCCGTCCTCGAAATCGATGCTGCTCCAATGCAACAACTTTCCGTCTGCCCTCTGCACATTCAAACTGGTACGGGTACCTATCCAGCAATTCCCTTTACTATCCTCATACAATGCCTCTATCATTGAACCACGCTGAAACTCCAGCCAATAAGCTTTCCCCTGATAAGGCAATGCCACAATGCCTCCCGAACAACCGAACCAAATGCTTTTATCCTGCTTGCGCTGCATGATGGAAGTAACCGTATTCCCTAATGAAAGAGAAGAAAATTCAGGCAAACGGGAAGAAGGAACAAACTTGTCCGACCCTTCCTTCTTGCATGCCAAGCCTACGGTACCGATACCTGCCCAAAGATTTCCGTCCCTATCCGCAAACAAGCTCCGTACAGATACCGCCAAAGCACCCGAAACCAAATAATCTAACGTATTCGAATGAAAACTATTTCCCTTCGTATCAGTCATCCATACGCCTCCACCAATCGTACCTATCCAGATGTTTCCCGCCGCATCGGAAATAATCGAATTGACCTCATCGGAAGGGATATAATAAGGCGAACGCCTGGGCATATAATTAATGAACTGCGTTGAACGGACGGAAGGCAGAATACTCAGCCCCATGCGGGTTCCCACCCAAAGCGAACGGGTATGCGGGTCTTCTTCTATCGCATAGACGATATCGTCCACCAAACTCCTGTCATCATCCGGATGATGTCTGTAAGGCACATACGCCAAACGGGAAAAATCCTTCGGATGTTCCAGCCGGTAAAGCCCGTCGCCCCACGTACCTACCCAAATATTCCGTCCGGAATCTTCGAATATCACATGAGGGCTGTTACGTTTCCCGATAGTGGGATAGGCATAAAACTTGTCTTCGGAAACACAATACCGGTAAAGCCCATCTCCCCATAACCCCATCCAGATATCTCCGTCGGCATCCTCATGCAACGATTTTACCGAACCTGCCTTCAGTATGCTTCCGGTCTGCTCCTTGCCGTACACAACAAACGAATCGCGTGCGGCTATATACCGGCAAAGCCCTTTGTCGGTTCCTATCCATACCTGATTGTCAGAAGTTACGAGAATACACGATACAAGATTATTGGGAATGGCGGGATAGACATACTTATGGATATTGCCAGTCTTCAAGTCCATCACGTTCAGCCCGTCTTGCGTCCCCATCCACAGATTGTGCGAAGCGTCTTCCTGTATGCACAAGATGTTGTTGTTCGTCAGGATATCCGGCATATACATATTCGACTTGTAAGTATTCACCTTGTATCCGTCGTACTGGCACAACCCGTTGCGTGTAGCAAGCCAGATAAATCCGCTACGGTCTTGATAGACTTTCTGTACCTCGTTGGAAACAAGCATTTCGGGAGAAGGCTTCTGCACAAAGCGCAACTTGTACAAAGGGGATTGCGCGAAGGCAAAGCAAGGCACAGCAAACAAAACAAGCCAAAAGCAAAGTTTTCTCAAATCATAGTATCCAGATGTATTCATAGCATGCTTTTCCAGTTTCCGCACAAAGATAATAATTTTTCAGAAACCGTCAAAAGCAGGGAAAGAAAAACGGACACCGTTACAAATACGCCGGAAGTTGACTCAATTTCATGCTGTTTGAACCTTTTATCAGAATTGTAAAACCGACAGGCTTGCTTTTTTCCAAAGCTTCCTTCACGGCATCGACATTATCAAAATGTTCGTACGCGGAGGCAACAGCCTTAAACTCCGGACCCGCCAACATCACACGGTCAAACCGACATCCGTCCAAGAAGCCGACTATCTTCCGGTGCTCTTCCAGACTGGCTTCGCCCAACTCTTTCATATCGCCCAAGATAACCATCTTATGAGGTGCCTGCACCTGACGGAAATTCTCTAACGCCGCCATCATGCTGGTAGGATTGGCATTGTAAGCATCTACAATCAGCTTATTACGCCCGGTATCTACCAACTGGGAACGGTTATTCTGAGGCATATATGTGGATAAGGCTTCGCAAATATCTTCGGGAGCCACATCAAAATACTTGCCTACGGCAACGGAAGCCAATGCATTGTCTAAGTTATAAGCCCCTATCAAATGGGTCTGCACCGGATACGTATTCCTTTCCGACATCCACTCGAAAGCCAGGAAAGGCGAACAAGACAAAAGCTTGCCGCTTACAAACAAGCCCGATGCCTGACCATAACGTACACAATGCAAACCATGGGCAATGGCATTCAGATAAGAATTTTCATTTTGAATAAAGATAGTGGCATTGCCTTTCTCACGCAAAAAATCATACAATTCCCCTTTGGTCTTAATGACGCCCTCGAAAGAGCCGAAGCCTAACAAATGTGCCTTGCCTACATTCGTTATCAAACCGTAATCAGGTTCTGCAATCTGCACCAACGCCTTTATCTCGCCCGGATGATTCGCCCCCATTTCCACTACAGCCATTTCATGCTCCTTGTTCAGACGCAACAGAGTCAGAGGAACGCCGATGTGATTATTCAGATTCCCTTGTGTAAACAATACCTTATACTTCTTGCTCAGTACCGAAGATACCAGTTCCTTCGTGGTAGTCTTCCCATTGGTACCCGTAATGCCGATAATGGGCGTCTTCAACTGCCGGCGATGATAGTTCGCCAATTGTTGCAAAACTTGCAGGCAATCATCTACCAAAATATAACTTTCCCCCCGGGCATATTCAGGTTCATCCACCACCGCATAGCGGCATCCTTGTGCCAAAGCCTGTGCGGCAAAAGCATTCCCGTTAAACGTTTCTCCTTTTAACGCGATAAACATACTCCCCTGAGGGCAATGGCGGCTATCTGTAGTCACCGTTCCACACACCTGAAAACGGCTGTATAATTCTTCTATCTCCATACGGTAACTTCTTTCTAATTCTTTAATGTGTTTGCTTAAAACGCAGATTAACGCAGATTATCGCGAATCAATAATTTAATTATTTATCTGCGTGAATCTGTGAAAATCTGCGTTTCCTTATAGTTGCATTTAATTTATCTTATATTGAATTGTGACCGGCGAGGCTTACGGGCAATCGGATTATAAACGACTTCTTTCTGCTTATTGAACCAATGATTCCGGCTTTGCACATCCTGTTCCGAACCGGTAACCGGGAATGTGCCATGCTCCAAATGGTAAAGCACAGGAACCATCAGGCTGTCCTGTTCCGTACCGAACTCGCCTAACGTCGCGGTCAAATCCTCCTCTGCCTCATAATCAGGCTGCAAGCCGTTGTCATAATACTCATAAAACCCCTCCGAATTGCTGACGTATGCCGTAGTCAGCCAAAACTCCAATTGCGGATAGGCTTCATCGGTAAACAGACTCTGTGCCACATTCTTGCCAAAAGTAGAAGCGCCTACCTGCAACAACTTATCGCCCAAATAAGGACGCAACGTATTCACTATAATCTCCGCAGCCGAAGCCGTATTATTCGTAGTAATCACATAAAGGCGGTCGTAAGACAAATTGGACACCCCCTGCAACAAGCTGGAATCAAATGTATATGCCTGTGTTTGAGGTTCGGTCTTGTCATTGAATATCATATTCATCCAAGTCTGCCCCATCGTACCTTGTGGAGCAAGAATGGTACTAAGCAACTGGGCAGTAGACACATATCCTCCCGGATTGTAGCGCAAATCCAGGATAATATCTGTGGGCGACTGAGCCGCCGCTTCATTGAATGCCGCTTTCAATAAATCTTCATCGGCTGTCTCAAAGCTATTATAAAGGATGTAAAAAGCCGTCCGACCACCTGCCGAAATCGTTTTATAAGTAAACACGCTGGGCTGGTCTATGATGCGGGGAGCAGGCATATCGATATAAGATGTATCCGGAAGACCGTCCTTTACCGTTGCTACCCGATACCGGTAGGACGAGGCCGGACGCTGGAAATATTCCGTATAATTGCTGGTATTCAGCGCACGTCCGTCCACATCAACCACCCAATCGTCTCGTTTGAGTCCAACTTCTGCCGCCGGTGAATCGGGATACACATAAAGAATATGTACGACATAATCGCCATTGGCATTGCGCACCAACGCACCCTCCAACCCAAAGGTAGGATAATCGATCTGTACACGGGATACGTTGACCGAATCAATATGCGAAAATACAGAACCGTTTTTCTGGTCTTGTGAAGACACTACCGACTGCAAAAAATCTTCAGGCTTATCAAAGAAATTCAATTCTTCTTCAGCCGGCAAATCTTCGTAAAACAGATAATGCTGCTGCATCACCTCATACATCCACGTCTTTGCACCAATCAACGCATAATATTCTCCCGAACGGTCTTGCCCGCACGAAGCAAGAAGCAAAGACGAAACTACCAGACTTATTGCACAAAGATAACGAATATACCTTCTCATACAGTACAATTATTTCATTTCAAACGAATTTTGACCTATCATATTTCCGTCGGCAAAGATATAGACATTGTATGTACCCGAAGGCAAAAACTCTTCCACATCCCAATAAACCGTGACGCTTTGTTCCTCGCCGGTATATTCGATGTATTTCTTGATGGAATAAGTGATTTCCCTGTCCTCGTATGCAAATGTCGTATTGCCTTTCGATAAGATGGAATTATCTGGCTTGGCGATACGGACATACACCGTCTTGTTGCCTGTTTCTGCCGTAATGTTCTTAGCGATTGTAAATGTAATGGCAATCTTCTTCACATCCTTCACCCGACGCGCCTTCCTGCCCCGTTTGTTCATCGGCAATGCCGAAATGTTTGTAGCATCCAATTGGGCAGCAAGCGAGACTTTCTCATTCAAGCTCTTCTTTTCTTGCGAAAGAGTATTGATTTGAGCCGTAGCAGCGCTGTATTTGCTCTTTACTTCCTGATTTTCCTCCCTTAACGCCGCATTCAGACGGTTCAACGAATCAATCTGAATCACATAACTCCGCAATACGGCACGAACGGTTTTCAGTTCTTTCTTCAAACGGATTATCTCTGCCGCATTTGTAGTCTTCACCTGACGCAATTCTTCCAATAAACGTTGCGTCTTTAATTTTTCGCTTTCCAGCTTCTCACGTAAAGAGTCATTATTGATTTGCACTTGAAGTTCATCATATTGGGCGGCAAATGTGCTGTACTCATTTTCCATTTCCTCTTTTTCCACAGCAAACACTTCTGCCATTTCCTTATTCTTCCGGAATTCGTTGATAGCAAGAAATGAAACACCAGCTATAAGCACAATCAATACGATGAGAATGACGATAAATTTCTTATTCTTTTCCATGGATTTATGAGTTTGGGGGCAAAAATACAAATTTTACTCATAAGTATGGATGCATCGCCTTAAAAAATCTAATCATTGGGAAGATTGATGAATAAAGGGAATATTTTCATCTCCTTTTTGCCAATAATCAAGCGAATAACCCGAATATTTCCCTTGATTGTCCTCAACCCACCCGTTCAATGCTTCGAGAAGGGAACAGCCTTTATCGGTTACGGTAAAATCGGAATCGTATGCATAGACTGCACCTTTATATGTAAAGGTATTATAAATAGGCTTTAAACTCACATCTCCCTGATAATAACAATTGATTGTAGTATCAGAACCCTTATTACCTTTATAAAACAAAACACCTGCATCTGTATTTTCTGCATCCAATGAAAACACATAACAATTTAATATATTGCTACCAGCTGACACATTGTAACATAACCCTCCGGCGAGATCATTATTCATAAAACTACATTGCGCCACACAACAATTAATAATATCCTTATCTGCTGAATTGTCATAACAAAATCCACCAACATACATTGCATTACCTATAAACTGCATATCATTAACTACACAATTCAGCACACGTCCTTTATTATTGCAAACCATTCCACCTGCATTTCCATATTTTTTGTTCTCTATTTTGCCTCCCTTTATGTGACATCCTATTATTGTCCCCTCATTCCAACCTGCTAAAATACCCACACGCTGAGTAGTATTGTTTATATTAGCATTCACATACGAGCAGTTTTCCATATTCAAATTCTTTACAACTCCTTGTCCATCAATATAAGCAAACAATCCTTGGCTAGAGGTTTTATCAACCGTTATTATCTGCAAACCCCTAAGCGTATACCCTCCTCCATCAAAACAATCCTTAAATGCCCAATTATTTCTACTATCAGTGGATGATCTAAACCCTATCGGCTGCACATCCTTACTTGTCTCTTCCGTAAAGTGAAGGTCATTACGTAAATAATATGTAGTACGCCCATCCACGGTTTCTCCAAACTCATCCAAAGTTCTCCCCGGATAAGACATGCCGTTTATCAGATGCGTGAAAGCGATAAAATCTTCTACCGTATAAATGCCGACTTCATGGACTTCAGGAGCGAGATGATACGTATATTGATACCCCGATTGGTAAGATTGAGAGGCAGTTGTAGCCAAAGGCAATTGCTTGCCTTCCGAAGTCGTGATTTGAATGTCAATCGTAACCTCATGAGCAGAGGGGACAAAGAACGAATAAATCCCATCGGATTGTTTTTCTATCTGAAACGGTTCCGCCGGTGTCCCGGTCAGAACAATTTCTCCTGTGAGAGGCAGGACAGATTCTATTTGAACCGAAGGAGTAAACGTGATATGCTGAATCTGTTCGTTCATCTCCCCGTCCACTTCAAAAATGATTTTCGAAAATAAATGCTGAAAACCAAGTTCGATGAACATCTCCGACGAGACTTCTCCCTTGGCAAATATGATGTCTTCTAAAAAACCGTCTTCATCATAATAATCCCAATCACCGGATTCAAAACAAGGATAAAAAGCCGTAAACGAAGCATCCTTCCCTGACGTATTCCATGACAATGCCCCTCCATGCTTCCACATTCCATTCTCATACGTAAGACATACATTATCGGCTTCAATTCCACCCTGACTGAAAAATGAAACCACATCGCCTGCCTGAAAACGGGTATTTTCTTCTGCCGCACGTCCGGCGCATTGAATCTGCCCGCCCCGAATGACAACCAAAGAAGGTGATTCTCCCACGTGCTCGTTTACACATCCTGCGAACAAAGAGAAAAGGAAGAACAGATAAGCCGCTATCTTTTTCATGATAATTCTGTTTTACGTTATTTTTATACAACGCAACTTTTCCATTTTGTCCATAGATAAAACGATAAAAAAGCGCTGCTTACCTTCACAGGCGAGCAGCGCAGCTACAATACAAAATACAAATACAACTAAACGAGATATGTTATTAACTTATACTTTTTCCCTCTTATACAATGCCTTGCGCCATCATGGAATGAGCCACTTTCATGAATCCGGCAATGTTCGCTCCTTTTACATAATTAATATAGCCGTCAGGTTCCGTACCGTATTTCACGCATTGCTCATGAATGTTGTGCATAATCTGATGCAGCTTATCATCCACTTCTTGTGCCGTCCAACTGATATGCATTGCGTTCTGGCTCATTTCAAGTCCTGAAGTAGCTACACCGCCCGCATTCACGGCTTTACCCGGCGCATACATCACCTTATTTTCGATAAATGCATCGATTGCTTCGGGTGTACATCCCATGTTGGAAATTTCACCGACGCAAAGTACGGAATTTTTTATTAAATTGCAAGCATCTTCGCCATTTAATTCATTTTGAGTAGCACAAGGAAGCGCAATATCGACTTTTACCTCCCACGGACGGCGTCCCGGATAGAAAGTTGCGTTTGGATATTTTTCTGCATACGGAGCCACCACATCGTTGCCCGAAGCACGGAGTTCCAGCATATAATCAATCTTCTCTCCGGATACGCCATCCGGATCGTAAATATATCCGTCAGGACCTGACAATGTCACGACTTTCGCGCCCAACTGGTTGGCTTTCGTCACGGCTCCCCATGCGACATTTCCGAATCCGGACACAGCTATCGTCTTCCCTTTAATATCAATGCCTTTCTTGTCAAGCATGTGTTTTACGAAATACAAACCGCCAAAACCTGTAGCTTCGGGACGAATCAAAGAACCTCCATATTCGAGTCCTTTGCCTGTAAATGTGCCCGTAAACTCATGGGTCAGCTTCTTATACATGCCAAACATATAGCCCACTTCACGTCCGCCTACACCGATATCACCGGCAGGCACATCCATATCCGGACCTAAATGATGATATAGTTCCAGCATGAACGCCTGGCAAAAGCGCATGATTTCCGCCTCGCTCTTTCCACGCGGAGAAAAGTCGGAACCGCCTTTCGCGCCTCCCATCGGCAAAGTAGTCAGCGCATTCTTGAATGTTTGCTCAAATCCCAAGAACTTCAAGATAGACAAGTTAACCGAAGCATGGAAACGGATGCCGCCTTTATACGGACCTATGGCATTGTTGAATTGTACCCGGTAACCTAAATTCACCTGTACCTTGCCCTTATCGTCTACCCAAGGCACACGGAACGTAATGATGCGGTCGGGCTCTACCAGACGCTCAATCAATGAAACCTTTTCAAATTCAGGATGCTGATTGTAAATATCTTCAATAGAAAGCAGCACTTCTTTTACGGCTTGCAAATACTCAAGTTCACCCGGATGCTTGGCTTCCAGCGATGACATAATTTGATTGATGTTCATGACTACTTATATTTAAGGTCTGACAAAATGAAATGTTTTCAATTGCAAAGGTAAGCTTTTTAACGAACCTCCCAAACATTTTCCTGGAAATTTGCAGCCAATAAGTAATAAAAAGTTAAACAGCCAAAAGCATGCCCATAATACAAAGTAAAGTTTATTACCCAATTAGTTGCATAAATCAAGAGAAATGCCGAAATTTGTTTGATAAATAAAAGCGTAAATCCGAATACCATGCTCAATAAGTTAAAATTAAACCAACTCTATTTCAAAGACACGCAATTCGTCAACCTAATGACGAAGCGTATCTTCAACGTACTGCTTGTGGCAAATCCCTACGATGCATTCATGCTGGAAGACGACGGGCGCATTGATGAAAAAATTTTTATCGAGTACATGAGCCTAAGCCTCCGCTACCCGCCCCGCTTTACGCAGGTATCTACCGAGGAAGACGCATGGAAACAATTGGGAAACACCCGTTTCGAACTGGTTATCTGCATGCCCGGCACGGACAATAGCGATACATTCGACATCGCGCGCCAAATCAAAGAAAAATACCCCCGCATCCCTCTGGTAGTGCTGACACCTTTTTCGCACGGCATACGCGAACGCATGGAACACGAAGACCTGAGTATCTTCGAATATGTATTTTGCTGGTTAGGAAATACAGACTTGCTGGTTTCCATCATCAAACTGATAGAAGACAAAATGAATCTGGAGCACGACATCAAAGAAGTGGGCGTGCAAATGATTCTTTTAGTAGAAGACTCCATCCGGTTTTATTCTTCCGTATTGCCCAACCTGTATAAATTCGTATTGCGCCAGAGCCAAGAGTTCGCCACCGAAGCGCTGAACGAACACCAGCGCACCTTGCGTATGCGCGGCCGCCCTAAAATCGTATTGGCACGTACGTACGAAGAAGCACTCGACCTATATAATAAGTATAAGAACAATATATTGGGCATTGTATCCGACGCCCGTTTCCCCCGTGAAGGGAAAATCGACCCGCAAGCAGGCATACGCTTCTTGACCGTAGTGCGGAGCGAAAGCCCTTACATACCTTTAATATTACAATCCGCCGAACTATCTAACCGAGAGTTTGCCCAAAACGTACACGCCCAGTTCATTGATAAGAATTCGAAAACAATGAGCCGCGAATTGCGCCAGGCGGTTTCCGAACATTTCGGGTTCGGCGATTTTGTATTCCGCAACCCTAAGACCAAAGAAGAAGTGGCACGCGTGCATAACCTGAAAGATTTGCAGAATGCCATTTTTACGATTCCAGCCGATTCGCTCCTGTACCACATAAGCCGGAACCACATGTCGCGCTGGCTCTATTCACGCGCCATATTCCCCGTTGCCGAGTTCTTGAAACAGATAACATGGGAATCATTGCAAGACCTTGACGCGCACCGCCAAATCATCTTCGAAGCCATCGTAAAATACCGCAAGATGAAGAATCAAGGTGTCGTAGCCGTCTTCCAACGGGACCGGTTCGACCTTTATTCGCATTTTGCCCGCATCGGAGACGGTTCGCTGGGAGGCAAAGGAAGAGGACTGGCTTTCATTGACAACATGATTAAGCGCCACCCTCAATTCGAAGAGTTCGAGAATGCCGTTATCGAAATTCCGAAAACCGTCGTGCTTTGTACCGATATCTTCGACGAGTTTATGGAAACCAACCAACTGTATCAGATTGCGTTGAGTGAAGCCGATGACGAGACCATTTTACGTGCTTTCCTCCGCGCCAAGCTTCCCGATAGCTTGGTAGAGGATTTCTTCGCCTTCTTCGATGTCGTAAAAGCCCCTATTGCCATCCGTTCGTCCAGCTTATTAGAAGATTCTCATTACCAACCGTTTGCCGGAATCTATTCCACCTATATGATTCCGTATATGGAAGACAAATACGAACGTCTCCGAATGCTGAGCGACGCGATAAAAGGCGTCTATGCGTCAGTCTTCTATAAAGACAGCAAAGCCTATATGCAAGCGACCAGCAATGTGATTGACGAAGAGAAAATGGCGGTCATCCTTCAGGAAGTTGTAGGAACCCGGTATGGCGACCGGTATTATCCTTCCATATCAGGCGTGGCGCGTTCGGTCAATTATTATCCGATAAACGACGAGCTTGCCGAAGAAGGGACGGTCAGCCTGGCACTGGGATTGGGCAAATATATCGTAGACGGAGGACTGACCTTGCGCGTTTGCCCTTATCACCCCGACAAAGTGTTGCAGACCAGCGAAATGGAAATGGCATTGCGGGAAACGCAAACCCGCTTTTATGCCCTCGACCTAAAAAACTTAGGACACAACTTCTCTCTTGATGACGGATTCAACCTGTTGAAACTTTCGGTAAAAGATGCCGAAGCGGACGGCTCGTTGAATTACATCGCATCCACTTACGACCCTTATGATATGGTTATCCGCGACGGCATTTACCCGGGAGGACGAAAAGTCATTACTTTTGCCAACATCCTTCAGCATGATGTATTCCCATTGGCACGCATCCTCCAGCTGGTACAGAAATACGGGCAAGGCGAAATGCGCCGTCCGGTAGAAATCGAGTTTGCGGTCAACTTGGATGCAAAAGAGAAACGAGGCACTTTCTATCTTCTGCAAATCCGACCGATGGTAGACCTGAAGGCCGACTTGGAAGAAGACCTGGAAACAATACCCGAAGAACAATTGCTGTTAAAAAGTGAAAACGCACTGGGTCAAGGCATTATGGATGATATTCAGGACGTAATCTACGTAAAGACCGAAGGCTATTCCGCATCGAACAACCAACTAATCGCCTACGACATAGAGAAGCTGAACAAGCGTTTTCTGGACGAAGGGAAACACTACGTTCTGGTAGGTCCGGGCAGATGGGGAAGCAGCGACACCTGGCTGGGAATCCCTGTGAAATGGCCCAATATATCAGCGGCCCGTGTGATTGTGGAAGCAGGTTTGACCAACTATCGGGTAGACCCCAGCCAAGGCACCCATTTTTTCCAGAACCTGACTTCATTCGGAGTTGGCTATTTCACCATCAACACCTATTGCGGAGACGGCATCTTCAACGAAACCCTATTGAACGGCATGCCCGCAAAAGAAGAAACAAAATTCATCCGCTGGGTACATTTCGACAAGCCGCTTACGGTCAAAATGAACGGGAAAAAGAAACTGGGAGTGGTAGAATTGCCTGAACCGGATTCCCAAGAAACGGAATAAGCGCAGCTTCATGCTGCCCCACAAAGAAATGCACTTAGGTTCATCAGTCCTTGAACCTAAGTGCATTTCTTTCCGTACCTATATGCATCCGCATATCCATACAGATGACTTCCTTTATCCGATTTTACTGATTTTCTTCAGCTTTTCCTCATCCACAATCTTTATCTTGCGCCCGTCTATGATGATTAGCTTCTCCGCGGCAAAATTCGATAAAGTACGGATGGCATTTGACGTAGTCATATTCGACAAATTGGCAAGGTCTTCACGCGAAAGGTAAATGCTGAGCGTACATTGGTCTTCTTCCAACCCATACGTATCTTTTAAAAACAAAAGCGATTCAGCCAGACGTCCCCGTATGTGTTTTTGAGTCAAATTCACCGTACGCGCATCTGATATGCCCAAATCCTTTGATAACTGACGAATAAAAAACATGGCAAGATCCGCATTCGCCCTTACCAATTCCATCACGACGGGCATAGGGACCAGACACATCGTACAAGGCTCGAATGCCGCAGCAGCCGTCACAAAATTCTCTTCGGCAAAGTAGGCACGATAAGCAAAATACTCCTTATTCTTTACGACACGGATAATCTGGCCCCGTCCGCCCACACCGTCCTTGTAGATTTTCACTTTCCCGCTCAGCAGACACATCAGATACTGAGGAGTTTCCCCCTCACAATAAATGATTTCATTCTTCTTATACTTCTGTATCGTAAAATTCTGTGCAAGGTACGCCCGTTGCGTTTCGGTAAGAGGTTGCCACAAATCGGGGATGCTTTCGGCAATCTCGGCTTCTGTTAATTCCTTTTTTACCATAAGTGCTATAAAACCATGTTATGGAGCACAAAGATAGTAAGAAAAAAATGAAAATCTTTACTTTAAACATTAAAAAATGTCATGCAAACGCAGGAATTTATTATATCTTTGCCTTTGCTATGGCAAAAACAGGACATGCATACATTCGGACATTCGGTATCGGACTGATAATCCTGCTATTATCCGCCGTCTTTCCGTGCAGGGGTGTTTCTCAAACTTCCTTGTCCCGCAAGTCATACGTACCGGACTCTATCCTGACCCACATCTTCCATGCATCTACGCTATATGCTACAGAAGTCAAGGAATATAAAGCCGACCTGTATTTAAAAGGGCTCCTGCAAATCCATAAGCAAAACCGCATCATCAAATACATCCCTTCCATGTTCCGTTTCGAGAAAGGCGTAAACCAGTATATACACGAATCGATTAATGAACTCCACTATACCGCCCCTTCCATCTACGACCGCAAAGTAAGGTCGATGGCAACCACTTTTCCCGGAGGAGAAAGCCGTTTCTTCGATATCCTCGATTTCCTGAAATTCAACCTGTACGCCCCTTCCATCATGGAAAACAAAGTCTTGTCTCCGTTCAACGAACAGTCAAGCATACATTATTATTATCTGCTCGATTCGATAGACTATCAAAAAGACGGAGCCATATACAAGCTGAATATCATTCCACGCTATCAAAGTACACAATTATTAGAAGGTTCCTGCTGGATTTCATCCAACGACTGGACCATCCGGTATATGGAATTCAGTGGAAAATACGATTTAATCCGATTTCATGTGACCATGTATATGGGAAATACCGAAGAAACAAAGTATTTGCCCCGTATGCTGAATCTGGACGTGATATTCAATTTCTTGCGGAATAACCTGGAAATGAATTATACCGGCTGGTTCAAGTATACAGATATCCAATTCCGGGACAAGAATGAAAACCCTGAGAAATGGCTCCTAAAAGAGAAAAAGCACTATAATTTATCCAATTCCTACACCTTAACCTGCGATACAACCCGGCTGATGCACAACCGGGACTCGTTCGCACGCATCCGTCCGCTCCCTTTGACCGATGCGGAAGACAGCTTATACCGGGCATACGACGAACGGCGGAAAATCGGTCCCGAAGACACATTGAAAGCCGAGCCTACCAAATTCAAGAAAAATCTGGTGATGTTAGGCCAAATGGGAGACGCACTTATCCGCAGCTATAACTTAGACATGAACAAAGTGGGAAACATTTCATGTTCCCCGCTGATCAATCCCCTATTGATAAGCTACAGCCACCGGAACGGAATCTCCTACCGCCAAGAATTTAAATACAACAAGTTGTTCCATAGCGGCAAGCTGCTGCGCCTTGTCCCCCAAATAGGTTACAACTTCACAAAAAAAGAATTTTATGCAAAACTGGACGGGGAATACGTGTACAACCCCAAAAAGCACGGAGCCATTTATTTAAGCGTCGGAAACGGAAACCGGATATACAGCAGTGTCGTACTCGACCAGCTGCAGGCACTTCCCGATAGCGCATTCAGTTTCGACGAATTACAATTGGATTACTTCAAGGACGTGTACCTGAACGTTTCCCACAATATTGAAATCGTAAACGGACTGACAGTATGGACCGGTATAGCCATGCACTGGCGCCATGCCGTACACGGCACGGAAGAAGTGGCAAAGCGCGTGCAGCTCAAATACAACAGTTTCGCCCCCCGCCTGCGCATCGAATGGACACCGGGAATGTATTATTACATGAACGGAAACCGTAAAGTCAACATCGGCTCGCGCTTCCCGACATTTGTCATCGATTACGAACAAGGAATCAAGGTATTGGACTATTCGAACAAATACGAACGCCTGGAAGTATCCGCCGAACAAAAAATACAAATACGCGACCTGAATACCCTTGCCTACCACATCGGAGGAGGATTCTTTACCAACCAAGACGAAATGTACTTCGTGGATTATGTAAACTTCGCCAACCGCAATCTTCCGCAGGGCTGGAACGATGACATCGGAGGAACCTTCCAAATGCTGGACTCGCGCTGGTACAACGCCTCGCGCCATTATTTCCGGGGAAACATGACGTACGAAACCCCCTTCCTGTTATTATACCCTGTAAGCAGGCTCTTGTCTTTTATCCAGAAAGAACGGATTTATGCCGGCATCCTATTCATGCCCCACTTAAATCCATACTTCGAATTAGGCTATGGAGTAGGCACACACATATTCGATTTCGGCATATTTATCGGAAACGAAACAGGGAAATTCACATCAGTAGGATGCAAATTCACCTTCGAGCTATTCAACCGATAACCCTCATAATCAGCCCATATAATGAGGATTCACCTCTGTCACGCTGATTTATAATCCGGCGGACAAAGGGAAAATCTTAAAGGCTCTGTACGCCTCTCCGTGCCCTCTGTGGTGAAACATCAATTGCTTTTATTTGCGCAAGAAATCGTTCTTCTTGCAAAACAAGTATTGAATGCGACGCACCAAGCTCCATACAGGACGGAACAAATCAAAAAAAGGAAGGAAACATCCGAATTTCTCTTTCAAATCCCATGCCGTATGGTAAAAGAAATGCATCACGGCCAGAAAACGCACCATGCCGAAAAAGATGACAATAGCCGCCAGTACCCATTCATGCGATAAAATACTAACTACTAAAGCCACCAGAAAACTCAAATGAAACAAACCGCATGTCCAAGTCTCCAACGCATTCAGAAAAGGAGCGATTCCACGGTAATAATGCCCTGTAACCATCGCATTCAGCATTTCTTCTTTCCACACCCGTTTCGATGCCGGCACAGGCAAGCGCACAATACTTTCCGCACCGCGTGCCACCCGTGTATTCAAGCGGTTCGCCACGGCATTGATAAACAAGTCGTCTTCCCCTCGCTGCAATTGCAAATGGTCGGAAAAGCCCTTATGCTCCAGATATATCCTTTTCCGGTAAGCCAGATTATTGCCAATCCCCATATACGGACGGCCGGCAAGCGCCATGCAAAGATAGCGCAACGAACGGAAAAAAGAATCAACGGTAATGCGCCGGGCAAAATACCCTTTCTTGGAGGAATAATTGCTATACCCTAACACTATATCGGTTTCGGGCGTCATCTCACGGGCTAAACTTTTTAACCAATTCGGGCTGACCGGACAGCCAAACGGACTGGCCACTACAATCCAGTCATAGCGGCTGGCACGGATACCCATGGCTATGCCCAGTTTTTTCCGGCTCACATACCGTGCCGTTTCAGGAATAAACGTATGGTAAAGGTTCGTGTAACGCCCCGCCAAACGCGTTAAAATAAGTTCGTCTTCACCAGCCGACTTGTCATTGACGACAATCACCTCAAATTGCGGATAATCTTGCTCCAAGACTGCAGGCAAATTCTCATTCAGCGCTTCCCCCGAATCTTTCGTCACAATAATTACGGAAACAGGAGGTAAATCAAGCGGTTCCGTTTCTTTTCCCCGCCGGAAATGCAAATGCAACCTGTTGTACACACCTCCTATATATACCAATTGTATCAGAAAAAAGATACCGCATACGCCTGTCCATAAAGCCGGAACAGAAGCAAAGTCTATCGTCATCATGTCTTTGTCGCATTAAAAACGATGCAAAAATAAAGAAAAGACAGAAAATATGTTATACAACCAAGCGATTTTGCGTTGATAAGAATATACTTTAACAATCATATATTAATTACATCAACATGAAAAATCAGTACGTATCAGGCATCGCCTTATTGATGCTTCTGGCTGCATGCCAGCAAGAACAAATTTCCGAACAGGGAACAGTAGAGAACACCGGAATCCGGATTCAAGCCAGCATTTCCGACCAACCGGAAAGCCGTACAACGGCACAAACAAGCGGAGAAACCACCTTTGACCCCAATGATGAAATCGGCTTCTTCATGCCAGAAGAAGCCGCTCCCACCCGATTTACCTACAATACCGGCAAATGGGTATCAGAAACAACCCTGACATGGCCCAATCTGACAGACGACCTTACCTTTTGCGCCTTCTATCCGTATCAGGAAAGCGCAACACGCAGCAACATCCCCATGCCAGACTTAACCGGCCAATCGGGCGAACCGGCAGAGTTAGGAGCATACGACTTCCTTTCCGCATCAAAGACATGCAACTTCTCTACGGCAGCCGGAGTCGTAAGCTTTACCGGGAGCAATGCTTTCAAGCATGCATACAGCTTATTGCAAATCACATTGACCGATAGCGAGGAAGCAACTACCTTACTGACCTCGGCAAGCATTACCGGAGAAGGACGCTTCACCAATTACGCATACCGCTTTACGGAAGAAGGCACCGGAGAAATGTTCAAGCCGGAAAGTAACGAAGAGAAAAACGAATGGAACGCCACGTATGACGAAGGGAAAGAGATAACAGACGGAACCGGCATCCAGCTTGCCGTTTTGCTGAATCCGTCGGACACAGAAATCCCCTTAGACTTCAACATCAGTTATACTCGCGAAGGCGTTACTTTCACCGCCGGAACCAGTCTCATAAGCCATACATTCGCAGGAGGCTACAACTACAAATACCAGATTCACGTAAGCGACGGAGAACTGATTGTAGAAGGATACGAAATATCCAAATGGAACGACGGAACAGTCGAAGATGAAAATATCACCATCGAAGGAACCGTGCAAGAGTAATAAAAAAGACAAAAAAACAAGGCTTGCCTCACGGAATGACAGAGGCAAACTTTGTTTTTTTCATATCCGATAACGCAGGATATGCCTATTCCGTTTATCCGAGAAGCATTCCATATTTTATATTCCACGGGCTGGAACGTATATTCCAGCCCATGGAATGTACGTTCCAGCCCGTGGAATATACATTCCGCCAGCCGGAATATAAAACTTAGCATAGCATTGTAGAAAAGATTGACTGCTTTTTGCTTATTCGCAGTATAAGCTGACTCATATTATTACTATTCATGCACAGGGTTAACCCTGTGGCCGTTTTTCCATGAAAAGGGGTTACCCTTCCGTTTTCGGAGACAAAGATAAGCTTTTATTTTCATCTTGTATAAACCACGAAAAGTGCCTTAAAATGAAAGCTGAATCTCATTTTAAGGCACTTCACGTTATCAATTATTCATTACTTCTCCGGCGTATTGGCAAGCGTAGCCGTCAGGAAGTCGTAGAACTTCGCCACGGAAGCTATTTCGCATTTCTCGTCGGGCGTATGCGGACCTACCAGCGTGGGACCGAAGGAAATCATATCCAAGCCTGGGATGACCGCTCCGATGATGCCGCATTCCAGCCCGGCGTGAATCACCTTCACTTCAGGAACCTCGCCGAACTGTGCCTGATAGGCTTCCTTCATGGCATGGAGGATAGGCGAATTGACATTGGGTTCCCAGCCCGAATAACCGCCCGAACGCTCTACGTGCATCCCCGCCATGGAGAAGCAGCTTTCGAGCGCCGTATTGCGGTAGTCTTTCATCGACTCACGCGCACTGCGGGTCAGAATCTTGACAGATGCCTTTCCGCCTTTGATGTCAACAATAGCCAGGTTGGAAGAGGTTTCCACCGTGTCGGGAATCGTGGGGATATAGCGTTCCACACCGTTGGGGCAGGCATAGATAGCGTCTACCAGATTATCGCGGATTTCCTCGGGCACCATGTACTTGGGCAGTTCCACACGTTCTGCCTTAAAGCTCAAGCCCTCTTCGATGGTTTCGTATTCTTCGCGCCATACCTGTTCGCACTCGCCCACGTATGCCAGCACATCGCCTACTTCCTCTTCGGGAACCGTAATGACCGCCTCACATTCGCGTGGAATGGCATTGCGCATGTTTCCGCCTTCCCACGAAACGAGGCAAGCCTCATCATAGGCGATGACCTGATTCAGGAAACGCGCCATGAGCTTATTGGCATTGGCATGTCCCCAGCCTATCTGAATGCCCGAATGTCCGCCGCGTAAGCCCTTCAACGTCACTTTCAATGCCACGTCCGCCGGGTCGGTTTCTTCTTCTTTGTATTCCAAGGTAGCGGTCAGGTCTTCGCCTCCGGCACATCCGATATACAGCTCGCCTTCTTCTTCCGAATCTAGATTCAAGAGGATATCGCCGTCAATCGTTCCGGGTTTCAAACCGAACGCGCCGTACATGCCCGTTTCCTCATCTGCCGTAATCAATGCTACCAGCGGACCGTGCTTCAAGGTCTTGTCTTCCATAACCGCCATGATAGCCGCCACCCCCATGCCGTCATCGGCACCCAGCGTCGTGCCTTGGGCACGTACCCATCCGCCGTCTGCTACCGGCTGGATAGGATCAGTCTCGAAATCATGCTCTACGTCCTTATTCTTTTGAGGCACCATATCCATGTGCGCCTGCAGGATAACGGTCTTCCGGTTTTCCATGCCCGGAGTAGCAGGCTTGCGATAGATAATGTTTCCCACTTCGTCTTGGAAAGCTTCTACCCCTACACTCTTGCCAAACTCCAACAAGAATGCCTGAACTTTTTCCAAATGTCCGGACGGACGAGGTACTTGTGTCAACGAATAAAAATGCTTCCACACATTCTGTGGAGCAAGCGAAAGAATGTCATTCATACGTTTTTAATTTTTATGTTTATTTGTAAGCGGCAAAGCCACCAGTCCATATATGCCTAACAAAATTAATAAAAAGGTTTGAATCCCGTGCACCAAAAGCGCAAATATTCCGGCGTCTTCCTTGCTTACGCCATACATCATCATCATCGTAATGACCGCAAAATGCCACGGGCCGGCGCCGTTGGGCGTAGGGACGATTACGGCAATGCTCCCTACCACGAAGAGCACCAGCCCTGCCATCCAGCCCAAAGAAGCGGAAAAAGCGAAGCTGTAAAACGTAAGGTAAAAATGCAGGAAATAACATGCCCAAATGGCTGCCGTATACACGATATAGAGCCAGGGACGGTGCACCTTACGGATAGACATGCACCCTATCCACATGTTTTGTATCAATCCCTTTACCCGGGCAAAGACAGCCAGATTCCGAATCATCCATACCAAGAACACCAATGCAGCCACGATACAAGCCACGGTGATGTAGAAGTTGGTCGAAGTGAACAAATGCAGGAAAAAAGCCCCGTCGGTACCTGTTATCCGAAAGAAACGGGCAAAGATGCCGGACTGCAACACCAAGGTCACACCGGTTATCAACAAGACACATACCGAATCGATTAACCGTTCGGACACAACCGTACCCAATGATTTCGAAAAAGACACGTTATCAAACTTCGACAAGATGCCGCACCGGGAGACTTCGCCGATACGCGGAACCACCAAATTCGCCGCGTATGACACAAAAATGGCATATACACTGTTCGAAGCCTTGGGATATTCGCCTAACGGATATAAAGCCAAATTCCATCTCCACCCACGGAAAAGATGTGCCAATACGCCGAAGACCAACGAAAACGACATCCAACCGTAGTCCATTCCCTCTGTCAAAACCTGACGTACCTGCCCGAAATCAAATCCATGGTACGTCCAAACCAGAATAGCTGCCCCCAAAATCAAAGGTAAAGTAATCTGAAAGACTTTATTTATCCATTTTTTTATATCAGTTCGTTCCAAATTTATATAGTATTAAAGATTCAAATTTCATGTAATATTAAAGATTAATGCTTACCTTTGCAAGGTGCAAAGATAATATCTTGCCCGGATAAAAAAAGTTATTCACAAAGAAAATACACATAGAATGAAATTAGTCAAGCCCAAAAAGTTCTTAGGACAGCATTTTTTGAAAGATTTACAGGTTGCACAAGACATTGCCGACACAGTAGACACCTGTCCGGACTTGCCGATATTGGAAGTGGGTCCCGGCATGGGCGTATTGACCCAGTTCCTCATTCCCAAAGGAAGGCAGCTGAAAGTGGTGGAACTTGACTTCGAGTCAGTGGCTTACCTTCGTGAAAACTTTGCACAACTAGGAGACAACATTATCGAAAAAGATTTCCTGAAAATGGACCTTTCCGGACTGTTCGGAGGAAAGCCTTTCGTGCTGACCGGCAACTATCCGTATAACATCTCCAGCCAAATCTTTTTCAAGATGCTGGACTACAAAGACCTCATCCCCTGCTGTACGGGCATGATACAGAAAGAAGTGGCTGAACGCATTGCCGCCGCTCCGGGAAGCAAAACGTATGGCATACTGAGCATACTCATTCAGGCATGGTACAAGGTGGAATACCTGTTCACGGTTCATGAACATGTCTTCAATCCGCCTCCCAAAGTAAAGAGTGCCGTCATCCGCATGACACGGAATGACACGACTGATTTGGGATGCAACGAAAAGCTATTCAAGCAAATCGTGAAGACTACGTTCAACCAGCGGAGAAAGACTTTGCGCAATTCCATCTCCACGATTTTGGACAAAAGCCACCCGCTCAGTGCCGATGCCCTGTTCGACAAACGCCCTGAACAACTTTCGGTACAAGATTTTATCAGCCTGACCAACCGGGTAGAAGAAGCGATTTCAATTGACAATTAACAATTAATAATTAAAAAATTCGTTTGTCACGCCGAATTCTTGTACGCCGGATTATAATCCGCATCACCGGCAAACGGTTCGGATTACAAATCCGGACATAAACTTAAGAACTCAAAAACTAAAAAAACACCCATATATAATAAGGTATGGAAAGCGAAGAAATAAAGAAAGTATCCGAACTGATAGAAAACAAGGAATCGGACAAGCTGAAAGAGATGCTGAACGACCTGCACCCAGCCGACATTGCCGAGCTATGCAACGAACTGGATGCGGAAGAGGCGCGTTCTATCTACTTGTTATTGGATAACGAGAAAGCCGCCGATGTATTGATTGAGATGGACGAGGATGCCCGCAAGCGCTTCCTCGACCTTCTGCCTTCGGAAACCATCGCCAAGCGGTTCGTGGACTACATGGATTCGGACGATGCGGTTGACATTATCCGTGACATGGATGAAGACAAGCAAGAGGAAGTCCTCTCGCACATCGAAGACATCGAACAGGCTGGCGACATCGTTGACCTGCTGAAATATGACGAAGACACCGCCGGCGGTCTGATGGGTACCGAAATGGTCATCGTCAACGAAAACCTGAGCATGCCCGAATGCCTGCGCGAAATGCGCATCCAGGCAGAGGATATGGACGAAATCTATTATGTATATGTGGTAGATGACGATGAACGGCTTCGGGGCGTATTCCCATTGAAGAAAATGATTACCAGCCCCTCGGTATCGAAGGTGAAGCACGTGATGAAGAAAGACCCGATATCGGTGCATGTCGACACCCCATTGGACGAAGTGGTGCAAGTCATTGAAAAATACGACTTGGTGGCGCTTCCCGTCGTAGACAGTATCGGAAGGCTGGTAGGACGGATTACGGTCGATGACGTCATGGACGAAGTGCGCGAACAGGCAGAGCGCGATTACCAATTGGCTTCCGGTTTGTCGCAAGACGTAGAATCGCACGATAACATCTTCCGCCAGACCACCGCCCGCCTGCCCTGGCTCCTGATAGGCATGCTGGGAGGCATCGGCAACTCCATGATTTTAGGTAACTTCGACACGACCTTTGCCGCACATCCCGAAATGGCACTCTACATTCCGCTTATCGGCGGTACGGGAGGAAATGTCGGGACCCAGTCGTCCGCATTGGTCGTACAAGGGCTTGCCAACAGTTCGCTCGATGCCGAAAATACATGGAAGCAAGTGTTAAAAGAATCCGTCGTAGCGCTTATCAATGCCACCATCATTTCCATGCTGGTCTATATTTACAACTTCATCCGCTTTGGTGCAGACGCCACTGTCAGCTATTCGGTTTCCATCAGCCTGTTTGCCGTAGTGATGTTCGCTTCTATTTTCGGCACCCTTGTCCCGATGACGCTTGAAAAGCTGAAAATCGATCCGGCAATCGCTACCGGACCGTTTATCTCGATTACCAACGACATCATCGGCATGCTGATGTACATGGGAATTACCGTATTATTGGCATAAGTTTGAATAAAAATAAGGGCATATTGAAAAAAATTAGCAAAAAAGATATGAAAAACCGATTTTATTCTTTTAATTTGTAATTATAGAATAAACAAGCAAGACATTCTTTAAAATCTACATACGATGGAAGTAAACGAAACAAACCGCCCGCTAACTGAAGTTCCGGCAGAAAACCCTGCGGAAACTTCGGTTCCTACTGTTGAACAAACCGAAAAACCTGCGTATGCCCCGAAGCAAACCCAGGAAGAAGTAATCGAACGTTTAACAGAAATCAACAAAGATGCCTGCAATGCAGACAAACAAGAAATCGATTATTTAAAACAAACTTTTTACAAACTGCATAAAGCCGAACAAGAAGCAGCGCGTAAAGCCTTTATGGATGAAGGCGGAAATCCGGATGATTTCGTCCCTGCTCCCGATCCATGGGAAACGAGGTTCAAGGAAATCATGAGTTCCATCAAAGAAAAGCGAAGCATAATGGCAGCCGAGCAGGAACAGGAAAAAGAAGAAAACTTGCAGAAAAAGCTTGCCATTCTGGATAAAATGAAAGCGTTAACCGAGACAACGGAAGACACCAGCAAGATTTACAACGAGTTCAAACAACTCCAGCAAGAATGGAATGAAATCAAACAAGTGCCTGCAAACAAGGTGAATGAACTCTGGAAGTCGTATCAGCTTTACACCGAGAAATTCTATGATATGGTAAAACTGAACAACGAATTCCGCGAATACGATTTCAAGAAAAACCTGGAGCAAAAAACTCATCTGTGCGAAGCTGCCGAAAAACTGGCAGAAGAACCTGATGTAGTATCCGCTTTCCACCAATTGCAAAAACTGCATCAGGAATTCAGAAGCATCGGTCCTGTTGCCAAAGACTTGCGCGAAAGCATCTGGGCACGCTTCAAAGCTGCGTCTACAGCCGTAAACCGCCGCCATCAACAGCATTTCGAAATACTGAAAGAAAAGGAGCAAAACAACCTTGACCAAAAAACCGTTATTTGCGAAATTGCAGAATCAATGGACTATGACAGCTTGAAGACATTTGCCGACTGGGACAACAAAACACAAGAAATCCTCGCCCTGCAAGCTAAATGGAAAACCATTGGCTATGCCCCTCAAAAAATGAACGTCAAGATATTCGAACGGTTCCGCGCCGCATGTGATGAATTCTTTAAACGGAAAGCTGTTTTCTTTAAGCAAATCAAGGAAAACATGGCTGAGAACCTGGAGAAGAAGAAAGCGCTGTGCGAAAAGGCAGAGGCACTGAAAGACAGCACCGATTGGAAACAGACCGCCGAGATCCTGACCCAACTGCAAAAGGAATGGAAAACCATCGGTCCGGTGGCAAAAAAACATTCGGATGCCGTATGGAAACGCTTCATCGGCGCATGCGACTATTTCTTTGCCCAAAAGAACAAAGCCACTTCTTCACAACGTTCGGTAGAAGCAGAAAACATGGCAAAAAAAGAAGAAATTATCAAGCAATTGATTGCATTAGACGCTTCAGGGGTTACAGATAATAACACGACCGAACAAACACGTGCCTTAATCAAAGAATGGAACAGCATCGGTCATGTACCGTTCAAGGAGAAAGACCGCTTATACAATGAATTCCATAAATGGGTAGACAAATTATTCGACAAGCTAAATCTGTCTGCTACAGAACGGAAATTGAGCGATTTCAAGTCAGGTTTAAGTAAAGGCGATAGTTTATACCGCGACCGGGAAAAATTAGTACGCACCTACGAGAATCTGAAAAGTGACATCCAAACCTACGAGAACAACTTGGGCTTCCTTTCTTCCGCATCGAAGAAGGGCAATACGCTGGTAGCCGAAGTTACCCGTAAGATTGAACGCCTTAAAGGAGACATGGAGTTGGTACTGAAGAAAATCGCAGCCATTGACGAAAAGCTGAAAGAAGCCTGATTGACTATTTTTAATGTGCTAATAAATAATGTGGCAATGTGCTAATGTGAGAATAAATTAGCACATTGCCACATTGGCACATTCATACTCACCAGTTATCCGTACGGAACGGGAACAAGGGCAATTCACGCGTACCTGCCACATTGCCCGGCTGGAAATCGCGGAAACAATAACGCACCGCTACAGGATCAGGCACTTTATCGCACGTCACTTTTATCTGAAGATTGTTATACACTTCCGCTTTAGCCGGATAAAATACCTTATCGCTCCCTGCCACTTCAAATCCTTCCATATCGTTCAGCCGGTTGAATCCGTCCTCGGCGTCATTGAAAGAAAGGATTACACTCCCGTCTTTCACCTCCATTGATTTATAAGAGGGGCTGGTCTCCCTTATGCCCTTCACTCCGTAGGTACGCGCCAACGCCATATAGGCAAGACGTTTTCCCACATCCGTCTTGTTTTTCGGATGAACATTCTTCGCCTCATACGGTTCTACCAAATCATTAGTGGAAATCAGACCGCTATTCGATATGATTGACTGTGCCTTAAACTGCTGTTCACGCAGGAGCGCACTGCCTGTACCTTCATACGAGCCAAACGGGGCAATCTCCACGAAATAAAACGGCAATTCGCCCAGTCCCCACTCGCTGCGCCACAAGTCCACCATCGTCTTCAAACGCTCTGCATAGTCGGGATGCCCTACGTTCGATTCGCCCTGGTACCATAAAAAGCCCTTAATCGTATAGTTCTGCAAAGGTTTCAGCATACCGTTGTACATAATGACCGGACTCAGGTAGTGCCACCAGTCATGCGGTTCTTCCTTGCGGATGTCGCGTTTCAGGTCGATATCAGGATAGTTCTTTACGATGCTTTCCGGAAGCCAGCCTTCTACGGTCGTGCCTCCCCAACTGCAATTGATAATGCCGATAGGCACATCAAGCACCCGGTTCATCATCATGGCAAAATGGAATGCGGTGGCACTAAACATCGGGGCATTCTCCGGATTGCTCACCTTCCAGCTGCCTTTACAAGTCTCTACAGGCTTCAGCTGGCCGTTTTTCTCTACCGTAGCCACACGGATTCCTTTCCATTGCGATGCAGTAGCGATGGTTTCGTTCGCCCCTTCTATCGGGCAGTTCCAAAATCCGTTCAGCGGCATCTCCATATTCGATTGCCCCGAGCAGAACCATACTTCGCCTATGAGAATGTTACGCAATTGGGTCTCCTCGCCATCAGAGAACGTAATGCTTTGCGCCTCGTATGTAGCGGCAGGCGTCTGTACCTTTGCCAGCCACTTTCCCGAAGCGTCGCTCTTTACCGTATATACCCGGTCACTCCATGATACCCGCACACTCACTTCCGTATTCGGATTTGCCTTTCCCCATAATTTCACTTCGGTCTGTTGCTGAAGCACCATGTTGTCACTCATTATGTCGGGCAACGTAACTTTTGCCCATGCGCTTGCCTGCATAACCGCCAGCAAACACGCCATTACAATCCTTTTTCTCATATTTATTACCAATTCATTAGTTCCTTCAGATAAGACGTAAGCTCATTCGCCATTTTCTGTTGCTGGCGCATCGACGGATGCCAGTTGGCACCGTATCCCAACGAGCCTGTTTGAGGAGACATATCGAAACGGTACACCTCGGCATCTCCCGCTTGCTTCCGTTCCGCCTGAACGATATCCAACGCCTTCTTCACGTCTTCTAATGACTTTCCATTCAACATCGAACCGGTCAGCAAGACCAATTTTGCCTTCGGATAAACCGTGCGCAGATGAGCGGTGAATTTCCGATAAGCCTCCACAAGCAAACCGAAATCATATTTCCCGTCACCGGTATCATTCGTACCCAAATTAACGCAGACCACATCGGGCGTGTACAAGCTATGGTTCCACAATTCGGTAGGGTCGGTAAACATCACCTGCTCATACATCGCAGGCAGGCAATCCTTGCTGCCCGATACCGGCGCTCCGAAATTGCGGTAAATGCCGATACCCGAACGTGCCACCACCAAGTGCTGGGCATTCAGTGCACGCGCCGTACGTGCCGCATACGTATAGAAATGATTTTCCGTTTCGTAAGTGAAAGGGTCGTTCCGGTCGTCCGACTCCACCCCATAGCCGCATGTAATGGAATTGCCGATAAACTCGATGCGCCGCTCGGGCAGTTTCGGAGCTTCGGCAAGACTGCATCCTTCATCCAAATAAAATCCCTTGAAGACCGGTTTCAGTTCATATCCTTCCAATACATACATGATACGCGCCCGGTGTATGCCTGCCGGAAGCCCTTCGGCAAGGGTCAGTATCGAATCGTTCTTCGTAAAGCTGATGCGGTAAGGCAGGTGGTCGTCTATCTCCACCATAAAATCGCCGCTCCCCGGCTTTGCCTTCATCTGCAACGAAGTGCCCTCGAAATCGGCATAGATGCTTACGCCCGGATAAGTAAACGTAACCGCCTGCGGAATGCGGTGGCTGATGCGTCCCATATAGACAATACGTGCGTCATCGGCAGGAATAAATACGCGCCCTGCATCTTGCAAGCCGGCAAAAACAGAAGTACAAGTGAACCAGGCTACTAGTAGCAAACCTAAACGATACATAGTTTTCTTATGCGTTTTCATAATCTAACAAGTGTTTTTGCAAAAATAACGAAGATTAATCACACACGCTAATAGAATCTTATCCAATTTTACACAAAGCA
This sequence comes from Phocaeicola salanitronis DSM 18170, assembly GCF_000190575.1. Taxonomy (NCBI): domain Bacteria; kingdom Pseudomonadati; phylum Bacteroidota; class Bacteroidia; order Bacteroidales; family Bacteroidaceae; genus Phocaeicola; species Phocaeicola salanitronis. The sequence goes on from NC_015164.1 coordinate 1,883,953, forward strand.
CTACATCCGCTCCATATCGCTTGCCGATGAGTTCTTGCCGCGGTACCTGTTCTTCAACTGATTGAAACGGAAGACCAGGCTGACGGAGAAATTCCATAGCTGGTAGTCTTCGGTCTGGGTGAAACGGAGGTTTCCCTCACGCTGCTCTTCGCGGAACTTCATGGTGCGCAGCAGGTCGTAAGCCTTCAGGCTGACGCTGAAACGTTTCTCGAAGAAATCTTTCTGCAATTCCAGATTCAGCATTTGGTAAGGACGGATAGACACACTCTCCAAATCGCCGCCGGAATAGAAGGCGTAATACACACTTAGCAGATAGTCTTTCGGGAATGTGAACTGCTGGTTGAGCGCAGCGGTACAGTTGGGCGAGTTGTATGCAAGCGGTTCTCCACGGTACATCACCTTGAAAAAGGGCTGGCTGATGCCCAACGTAAGGGAAGAATGCCAGACGCCGAACGTCTTCTGAATGTTCAGCGTCGCCTTCAGGTACTGGATGTGACCATAATTGCAGAAGGTGCTGATGATGCGGTTTTCCGCTTCTTCCTCTTGGCAGGTGGACAGGTGGTTCTTCTCGTACGTATAGCTCGCGCTAAAATAAAAAGGTTTGTGGCTGATGCTCCACTCCAGTTTGTACGCCGTGGCAGGCAGCAGCAGCGGATTGCCCCGCTGGTACATGAACTCGTTGCTGTAATAGACGGCGTTGCTCAGCTGGCGGAACGAAGGACGTGTGGTGCGCGACGAGAAAGACAGCGTCTGGCTCCAGCCGTTACGCTTGTAGCTGACGCTTGTCGAAGGATAGACGTTGTGAAAGCGGTGGGTCAGGTTGCCCGAAGCGTCCAGCCGGTCGCGGAACTTCATCTGCATATATTCGTAACGCACGCCTGCCCGGAAAGAAAAGTCGCCCGCCTCTGCCGACACGTCCGCAAACGCCGCCGCACGCACCTCGTCTTCATCGTAAAGCGAAGCCGCCACATTGTCTGCCGTGCTCTGCAGTTCGTTGTGCGTATGCACCCGGCTCACGTCGCTTCCAAAGCCTACCTGCACACCGGAGGCAGGGCGGTAATCGAACGCCAACTGACCCGAGGCAATCGACAAATTCCCCTTCCCACGGCTTTCTGTTTCCAGCCGATCGCCCGAACTTGTTTCCGCCGTCGCCTGCCGGTAGCGGTTCCGGTTGTACACAAAGTCGAGGTTGAGGGCGGACGAAAGCCGGTCGCTCCAGTCGGCGTTATGGAACAGGTTGGCGTGATACACGTCGGTGCGGTTCAGGTAATCGTTGTCGATGTCTTTTTCCGCCAAGGGTGCATGGCTCCACCCGTATGCCAGGTTCCCGGTACGGAACGTATAGTCACGTGTATGTGTGCCTTCCACCTTCGCCCCTATCACGTGACGGGCGGTAAGCTCGTAGTCGGCGTTGGCGTACCACGTATGTTGCTTCGTGTCGCGGCGGTCGCCCTGGTCGGGATTCCGGTACAGATACAGGCTGTCGCCCAACGCCAGCTCGTGCGATTGCGGCTGGTTCACCACCGAACGGTAATCGGCATACTGGTAATACGCCGACACGTGGAGCTTCCGGTTCCAGTAGTCGTAGCGCAGCGTCTCGTAGTCGGAATACCGCCTGCCCTGCTCCGACACGTGCTCCGCCAGCAAGGCATGCCCGTCGTCACGGCGCAAGGTATAGACCTTCAGCACCGCTTTCCCCTCGGCGTCGTAGCGTGCGCCCGGATTGGTAATCAGCTCCACCGAACGGATGTCTTGCGGCGTGAGCTGCTGCAGCTCGTTGGCACGCGCCTTGCGGTTGTTGATGTAAATTACCGGAGTGCCCAAGCCGAACACTTCCACCTCGCCCGACACGGTGAACGTCATCCCCGGCAACACCGCCAGCATATCGTTGATGCGGCGATATTGGCTCAACGTCGTGCCCTCCACGCGGGTCAGCAGCGCGCCGTCTTTCTGCTGATGAACGGGACGTTCCGCCACCACCTCCACGCCCTGCAGCCGAACGCTCTCTTCGCGCAGCGTCACTTCACCCGTAAAGCCGCTTGCCGGAACCGTGCACGAATGGTAGCCCAAGCACGAGAACCGCAGCAAGCCTTCGCCCGGAGCCGAAGCCTCCAGCGTGAAACATCCGTCGGCATCGCTCACCGTGCCAGCCACAAAAACCGAATCGGGCAGCGCGAGCAGCACCACATTGGCGTACGCCACTCCCCGATGCGCCTCATCCGTCACTTTTCCCGTCAGGCTGTCCGCCCCGATGCCTGCACAGACGCAGTGCAGCAACATCGCTGTAAAAATCATTCTTTTCATCATCGTATGTTTTGTTTTCGTTAAGATTTATCATTCCGTCCGCAGTCGGCAACACTTATCCTACAGGATTGGCATCATCCGAGCCTCCGACAGCACGAATCCTGTAGGATTGGCATCGTCCGAGCTTCCGACAGCACAAATCCTGCAGGATTGGCATCGTCCGAGCCTCCGACAGCACAAATCCTGCAGGATTGGCATCATCCGAGCCTCCGACAGCACGTATCCTGTAGGATTGGCATCGTCCGAGCCGCCGACAATGCTTATCCGGCTGGAACTCGCTGCAAAGTAACGGCAAAACTTCCCGGCGGCGAAAAATAATCCTTACCCGTGGGTTACGCCTATATTACTATTTTATTACTCCGCGCCACAGTTCCGGGTTTTTCCGCTATCTTTGTCGCGCACAATCAAATATACGCTTATGAAGAAATCAGTCCCTTGGATAAACCTCGTCACCATAGTCGCCTCGCTGTCCATTCTGATAGCGCAGGCAATCGGCTTCCGCCTGCAGTGCCGGCACGCGCTGGAGCAGGCGGTCGACGAACAGAAACGGCTGGTAGGACAATGCTGCGGCGACTTCTTCCGGCAACAGATGCAGATTCCGTCCGACAAAGGCTTCGTGGTCTACCTCTTTACCGCCGAAACCCATGAGCTACTGGACACCTACACTTCGGTGCCCGGCTCGTACGTTGAAAACGGCATCGTGCGGCTGAACCCTCGCCTGACGCTACAGACCGACACGTTCTACCTGCCCGCTTCCGTCTCGTACAACGACTGGAATATCCTTGCCACACGCTACGTAGCAAGCGAACGCGGGCTTGCCTCCCCACAAGCACTGGAAGCCTTCTTGCGCAAACGGCTGGACGAACCGGCACTCACGGTCACCGCCTCTGCCGGACGACAGCTGTTGGCGGACATCGAGACCGTGTCGGCAGGCAGTTTCTTCCGCCCCACGTACCGCCTGCAGTTCGGCATCAACCCCCTGAACCGGGAAAGCGTCTTCATCGGAGGCAGCCTCAAGACCGGCACGCTGCTGAAAGAGATATACTGGATGCTGGCGGCATCTGCCGTATGGGCAATCCTCCTGATGCTCTGCCTCATCTACCAGGCACGCACCATTCACGGCGAACGGAAGCTGAACCGCCTGCGCAACGACTTCCTGCACGCGATGATTCACGAACTGAAACGCCCCGTACAGTCGCTGAAAATCCTGATGTCGGTACTTAAGGACAAAGAAATGAGCCGCGATGAAACATTGCGCCGGGAAGCGGTTGCCGATGCGCAAGCAGAGCTGGACAACCTCTCCGCCTACTTCTCGAAGCTGCGCGACATGACCTACGGCGACTTCAAGGAAATCCCGCTCAACCGCACCGTGTTCAGCCTGAACGCCCTCCTCCGTCCGCTGGCGGAAAAGGCCGAAAGGCAGGGCGTGAGCATCCGCATCGACTCCGAGCCGCAAGACATCCTCGTGAAAGCCGACCGGATGCACATCAGCAACATCTTCAGCAACCTGCTGGAAAACGCCGTGAAGTATGCGCGGGGCGAAGCCGTCATTACAATCACCCTCCGCCAGACGGGCAACCGGACAGACATCGAAGTGAGCGACAACGGAAGGGGCATCCCAGCCGACGAACTGAAACACATCTTCGAGAAATTCTACCGCAGCCCGGCAGTGCGCCGCGAGAACATTCCGGGACTGGGACTGGGGCTGAGCTACGTAAAAAGCTTGGTGGAAGCCCACCGCGGGCACATCCGCGTAGAGAGCGAACCAAACCGAGGTACCACCTTTTATATATCTATACCGCAATGAACGATTCACCCTTAAAAATCCTGTTTGCCGACGACGACGCCACATATTCGTTGTTCTTGAAACGCTTCCTCGAAAAGGCAGGCTACGAAGTCGTACACGTGCCCGACGGGAAGCAGGCGCTGGAGCAGTTCCGCCTCTGCCGCCCCGACCTGGTATTGCTGGACATCAATATGCCGGAGATAAACGGCTTCGAGGTGGCACGGCAAATCCGCAGCTGGGACAAGAAAGTGCTGCTGTTCTTCCTGTCCGACCGCACCGAAATCTCCGACCGTCTGAAAGGTTTCAGCCTGAAAGGGAACGACTACATCCCCAAGCCCTTCTATCCCGAAGAACTATTGGCAAAGATAGAAGAACGTTTCGCGGACAGTACCGGCGAAGACAACCCGCACTACCAAGCTAGCCATACCCTCTTCTCGCCCGAAACCAACGAGCTGACCGTATGCGGCACGGCGCACACCGTCACCTCGCGTCAGGCGGAAATACTGACCCTGCTGTTCCAAAACATCAACCAGACCGTCTACCGCGAAGACATCCTGACCCACGTATGGGGAAACGACTCGTACGCCAACTCGCTTGCGCTGAACGTACAGATTTCTTACCTGCGCCACTACCTGAAAGACGATTCGGGCATACGCATCGAGTCTATCAAGAAAAAAGGCTACGTGCTGCGGACGGTCTCTCCCGAATAAATCGGCAGGCGATGCAGGATAAATCCGGCGAAATGCTTATTTTTGTGACATCGAATCACCCACTAAAACAAACGCAGTATGAACAAACTTTATCCGATAGGCATACAGAGCTTCGAAGAAATCCGAAAAGGAGGATACCATTATGTCGACAAGACCCGGCTGATTTACCAATTGGTCAAAACAGGGAAATATTATTTTCTAAGCCGTCCGCGCAGGTTCGGCAAGAGTTTGCTCGTCTCTACCTTGGAAGCCTATTTCAAAGGGAAAAAAGAATTGTTCACCGGACTGGCGATAGATACATTGGAACAAGAGTGGACGGAATATCCCGTATTGCACCTCGACCTGAACGCACAAAAATATGAGACACCGGACAGTCTGGAGAACATCTTGAACGATGCCCTCAACCGCTGGGAGAAACTATATGGCACCGCCCCGTCTGAGACTTCACTTTCCCTGCGGTTCAAAGGCGTTATCCAGCGTGCAGCCCAACTTACCGGACACAATGTAGTAGTATTAGTAGACGAATACGACAAGCCTCTGCTGCAAACTATCAACAACGAACCTTTGCAGGATGATTTCCGGAGCACCTTGAAAGCCTTCTACGGCGTGCTGAAAAGTTACGACAAGTATATCCGCTTCGCCCTGCTGACTGGGGTGACCAAGTTCAGCAAGGTCAACGTGTTCAGCGACCTGAACAACCTGACGGACATATCCATGGACCACAGATACGCAAGCATCTGCGGCATCACCGAGGAAGAACTGTTTCATGATTTCGAGGAAGACATCCGTATGCTGGGAGAAGCCAACCAACTGACACCCGAAGAGACCCGGAACAAGCTGAAAGACTGGTACGACGGCTATCACTTCGGCATCGAATGCCCGGACATGTACAATCCCTTCAGCTTGCTGAACACCTTCGCCCGGATGCGGTTCGGCAACTACTGGTTCGATACGGGTACGCCGACCTTCCTCGTGGAAGTGCTGAAGGAAAGCCGCTACGACCTGAACCGTCTGACCAACGAAATGGCAATGGCAGACTCATTGGGCGGCATCAACACGATGCGAAGAGACCCTGTCCCTATCCTCTACCAAAGCGGATACCTCACCGTAAAAGGATACGACGACGAGTTTCAGGTCTATTACTTGGGATTCCCCAACAAGGAAGTGGAGGAAAGCTTTACCAAGTTCCTCCTGCCCTGCTATGCCAACCTCGATTCAGGCAATCCCGCCTTCGAGCTGACCAGCTTTGTCAAGGACGTGCGCCAAGGAAACATCGATGCCTTTATGACCCGTCTGAAAAGCTTTTTCGCCGATACTCCCTACGAACTGATACGCGATTTGGAACTGCATTACCAGAACGTGATGTTTATCGTCTTCAAGCTATTGGGATTCTACACACAGGTAGAATATCATACAGCCAACGGAAGAATCGACCTCGTGGCAAAAACTGACCGATACATCTACGTAATGGAATTCAAGTTGGGAGGAACGGCGGAAGAAGCCTTGCAACAAATCGAAGACAAACAATACGCCAAGCCTTTCGAAACAGACCCACGCAAACTATATAAGATAGGAGTGAACTTCTGCAACCAGACGCGGAACATCGAAAAATGGTTGGTAAAAGAATAATAAAAGATATGACAAGCGACAACGAAAAAGAAATGTTCCCCATCGTAGACGAAGAGGGAAACATAACGGGAGCAGCCACGCGGGGCGAATGCCACAACGGAAGCAAACTGCTGCATCCGGTAGTACACTTGCACGTGTTCAACAGCCGGGGTGAACTGTTCCTGCAACGCCGTCCGGCGTGGAAAGACATCCAGCCCGGCAAATGGGACACATCGGTAGGCGGACACATCGACCTGGGCGAGAGTGCAGAAATGGCACTGATACGGGAGGCACGCGAAGAATTAGGCATTACCGGCTTCACGCCCCAACTCCTCACGCATTACGTCTTCGAGTCCGACCGTGAAAAAGAACTGGTGTTCAGCCACCGCACCACTTACGACGGCACCATCACGCCCAGCGACGAACTGGACGGCGGACGCTTCTGGACTTTAGAGGACATCCGGAAAGCATTAGGCACAGGCATCTTCACGCCTAACTTCGAAAACGAATTCAAACGGTTGGGCTTCTGAACGTAAAAAAACAGGACATGACATGCAGTATTCGAAGTTTTCTTTCATTTACTTAATAAAAATGTGAAAAACATTGTTTATGAAAGAATCACTTACACTGCGCAAACGTTTAGGGTTGGAAATCAACCGGAAGCTGACCGACAACCTTATCAAGGAACATCCCTTACGCCAACTGTTCTGGGAATGTACCCTGCGCTGTAACCTGCATTGCCGCCATTGCGGAAGCGATTGCAAGAAAATAGCCGGCTACCGGGACATGCCGAAAGAAGATTTCCTACGGGTGCTGGACAATGTAGCCAGCCACACCGACCCACACAAGGTATTCATCATCCTGACCGGAGGCGAACCGCTGGTGCGCGAAGATTTGGAAGCGTGCGGACGAGCCATTTACGAAAAAGGATTCCCCTGGGGCATGGTGACGAACGGATTGTTCCTTACTCCCGAACGGCTGGAAGGACTGATACAAGCCGGTATGCACACAGCTACCGTCAGTCTGGACGGATTCAAGGAAGAACACAACTGGATGCGCGGACATCCGGAAAGTTTCGACCGTGCCATCAAAGCCATCCGTATGCTGGCAGCCTTACCCGGCTTCGTGTTCGATGTAGTGACCTGCGTGAACAAGCACAATTACCCTTACCTGGAAGAACTGAAACAATACCTCATCGGCATCGGGCTGAAACGCTGGCGGCTCTTCACCGTGTTCCCCATAGGAAGGGCGGCGCACGATGCCGAACTGCAACTCTCCCCCGAAGAGTTCCGGGGGATGCTGGACTTCATCAAGCGCACGCGCCAATCCAGAGACATCCGCATCAGCTACGGATGCGAAGGCTTCTTGGGCAACTACGAAGGAGACGTGCGCGACCACCTGTTCAGTTGTCAGGCAGGCATCACCGTCGGCTCGGTACTGATAGACGGCTCCATCTCGTCGTGCCCCAGCATCCGCGCCGACTATCATCAAGGCAACATCTACCAGGACGAGTTCATGGACGTATGGAACAACCGCTTCCTCCCCTACCGCGACCGCGAATGGATGCGCACGGGCGAATGCGCCTCGTGCAGCTATTTCCGCTATTGCCGGGGCAACGGCATGCACTTGCGCAACGAAAAAGGCGAACTGCTGGTATGCCATTTGCACAAATTACTCACCCAATCATAAATCAAAGCGTATGAAAACAAACAAATGGATGACGCGCCTCCTGTCGGGCGCACTGATTTCTTTAGGGTTCACATCTTGCGACAACGAGACGACAGATGATGTTTACCCATTAGAATACGGAAGCCCTTCCGTAGACTATCGGGTAAAAGGCACCGTGACCGATGAAGCCGGAAACCCGATTGAGAACATTCGGGTCATTATCCGGAATGCGTGGGACAACACGCCCAATCCGTATATGGATGATACGGTCTATACCGACAAGCAAGGGGCATTTGCCAACGAAATGAACACTACCGGAGGTATCGGCAAGCAGAAAGTTTACTTCGATGACATCGACGGAGAAGCCAACGGAGGCACTTTCCAATCGGACAGCACGGATCTTGCCGATATGGAAAGCACGCAAGTGAAAGAAGGCTCAGGAAACTGGTACCAAGGGCAATACGAGTTCACCGTCGAAAAGAAGCTGAAGAAAGATACGGAATAAATGGCAAACGCATTCGGCTGCGAAAACCAACACGCCCTATTATCCTGCCAGTCCTGTCCTGCCAAGACTGCTGTCCTCTGCGGTCAGTACTCCAGTCCTAGCCTATCAGGACTGCAGTCCTGGCTACAAGGACTGAGGGAAGAAGCTATATGCATCGGGCCATGCAGCAATATCCCTTCACGATATCAACCTATTAAAAGGAATGGAACGCAAAGACGCAGAAGCGCAGAGTTTTTATCTTTGAGAGAGCCAAGAGTACAAAAGCTGGCATTGGGCTTCGCAACCTTTTACCTTCTCCAAATTATCCTTTCGCGCCTTTGCGCCTTTGCGTTCAATATAAAGAATCACCGGCTTTTCGCATTTCATTTCTGTTTGACCATAAAGCCTCTACGGTGAAAGACGTTTCCCTTAGAACTGGAAGTAAATGAAAGGCTGGATGTCGCTGCTCTTTACCTGAATCACGATAAATATCAACACAATGACCAGCAACGCCTGCCCTACCAGCGGAAGGCGGACCACGCCCCGGCTGCACGCATCCTGCCAGCTATCGGGCAACCAATGAAGCACGTAACCCAACGCCATCAGCGCAAAGACTTTCCAATAGCCCGTAATCAGCTGCACGAACAATTCGGGATGGAACGAAGTAAAGATTTGGCGGATCATCGTCTGCGAACCTTCGAACGTGGTGTTGCGGAAGAATATCCAGCAGAAGCAGACGAAATGGAACGTAATCACCACCGCAAAGAAACGCCGAATCCCCGTACTGCGATAGGTCTTGGGACGGTGCAACAGGCTGCGCAAGAACTTATGCACCGCCAACGCTGCTCCATGAAGCCCTCCCCACACAATGAAATTCCACGAAGCTCCGTGCCACAAGCCTCCCAAAAGCATCGTTACAATCAAGTTGATGTACGTGCGGATCTTCCCCTTGCGGTTCCCTCCCATCGAAATGTACAGATAATCGCGGAGCCACGTAGAAAGGGATATGTGCCAGCGATGCCAAAAATCGGTCACGCTGTCCGACTTGTATGGCGAATTGAAGTTGATGGGGAAACGGAAGCCCAACAGCAGGGCAAGCCCGATTGCCATATCGCTGTACCCCGAAAAGTCGCAATAAATCTGCAGCGCATAGCCATATACCCCGAACAGGTTTTCCAATCCCGAATACAAACCGGGATTATCGAAGATGCGCTCCACGAAATTGATGCTGATGTAATCGGATATGACCGCCTTCTTGAACAGACCGCTCACGATAAAGAAGATACCCTGCCCGAACATCTCGTTGGTAACCCTGAGCGGCTGGCGTATCTGAGGCACGAAATCGCGGGCACGCACAATGGGACCCGCCACCAGCTGGGGAAAGAACGATACATAGAAAGCATAATCGAGCAGGCTGGAAAGCGGTTTCAGGTCGCCCCTATACACATCGAGGGTGTAGCTGAGCGACTGGAAGGTAAAGAAGGAAATGCCTACCGGCAGGAAGATGTCGAGCGGTTCAAAACTTCCGTTCCACAAAGGGCAGAGCATTTCGTAAAAGAAGTTGGTGTATTTGAAGTAACACAACAAGCCCAGGTTAATGCACAGGCTGACAACTACCAGAAACTTCCTTTTCCAATGAGCGACCGTATGCACCATCTGCCGGGCAAGCAGGAAGTCGCTCACCGTCACAATTCCCAACAGGAAAAAATAAATGCCGCTGCTTTTGTAATAGAAATAATACGAAAATGCCGTGACGAACAACAGGCGTGCCGTCGTCTTTTTCTGCAACAGCGCATAAACCAGGCTGAACCCTAAAAAAAGAAACAGAAACAGTCCGCTGTTGAATATCATCGGCTGGCTGGGGTCATAAGTCAGGACCTCTGCCAGTTTACTCCAATCCAGTTGCCACATAATCGTTGTAAGCCTTTATGAATGCTTCGTGAAGCAATAAACCTTGTACTATATATCCTTCTCTCGTAAAATGAATCTTGTCGCGCTGATAGAAATGTACCGCATTCCAGTTCAGGCAGGCACGCTCCTTTCCTCCCACAATATCGTATAAGTCCCAAACGGCAAGCCCGTTCTCGCGTGCGAAACGCAATTCGGTACTTACCACCGAAGGTGTCCGCGGATTGATGACACGCGGTCCGCGCCGTCCGTTCCTAACGTAAGCACCGGGCGGAGTTGTCCATAAAAAAGCCGCACCGGGACATTGCTGTTTCAATACAGCCAGCATGGTTCTCATAGCTTCTGTATGTTCGGAAGCAGAATAACGCCTCCCGTGCGCCTCGTTTGTTCCAAATGACACGATTACCAAATCGGGATGCAAGTCTGCCACCTTTTGCAAACGTTCGGGCGTGGAATACGAAGCGCAAGTAGCTCCATTTACCCCCAAGATATGATACACCACTCCTTCCCTGCCTGTTTCCACCGCCAATCCCGAAGTCTGATAAGACACCGGAAGGTCTTCTACTGCCCTCATTCCGAAATCATCTTCCAGACAACGGCGCATCACATACGGAAAGACGTGTCCACGTACATGCGAATCGCCGATATGCACAATGCGTACCGGACGGTCCAACCGTTTTAACTTTGCAAAGAAAGGCGCTAAAGAAGCCGTCGGGTCTGTCAGAACATTATCTTCAGTCTGCAAGAACTTATCCGGCATCGGACTGTCTACGGCAATGAATTCCATAAGCCGGGTCATCTCTTCACTGGAATATATCGGCTCCGAATGCCTGTCCGGCTTGGGCTGGACGGGTATAGTATCTTGCGCGTATACCCATTGTCCCACCAGAAAGAGCAATGCTAAAGCGTATCGTAACCTATTCATTTTCATAAGCTTTCCGTTTCTCATGCTGTTCTTTGCCGTACATCAATGTCTCAAATAACAATTCAGCCAAGTGTTTCCCTCCTCTGAAATTAATATGGGTATAATCGTAATTCGCCTGTTGCGGCTTGCTTTCCACCATCTTCACAATGCTGCCTTCTCCCCCCATCGCTTCGTAAAGATTCCAAAAAGCGATATGCGTCTCGGCAGCCAGTGCCTGCTGATAGCGCACCAGGTTCTTGACACCCGGCATCGTACGCAACTTGCCTGTCTCATCCTTCGACTCACGGTCTCCGATGCTGACCAGCAAGAAGGAAGCTTGCGGGAATGCCTCTTTCAAACGGTTGATTACCTTCACCATTTCGGAAGTGTAATAGCGGTAATTCGTTATACCTTCCGATGCCACATTCAAACCGTATTGCAAGACAATCAAATCGTATGTACGGAGCCGGTTATACGCCCGCAACATCGGCATCGGCACACCGCCCAACTGCTGCCCGCTGCTGCCCCGGGTACTGAAGTTGTCAACCACAATGCCCGAAGAAGGATCCATGGTCACACCGTAACAGATAGCAGTAGAATCTGTATGTTCCACTCTCCATTCGACACTACGTATATCCTCCTGCACCGTAGCTGCCTGTAACAGGCTGTCGCCGGCAAAAGCATACGAAACCGTATCCGCTCCCTGATTGAGTACAGCCGAAAGCCGGATGGAGTCGAGCGAAACAAAATAGAAGGAAGACGCCTCGCACGCTCCCAGATGGTCAGCGTATGTACCCAAACCTTTCAACGAAACACGGGCACCCGGCGAAGGATAATAATAATGATTGGACAAATCCTGCAAACGGCGGTTAAAGCCCACCGAATCAGTAACCGAATGGGTCTTCCAACCGCTGAACGTATGTTTAACCGTGGGGCGGAATCCTGCCACACGGGAAGTAACCGGGACATAACCGACACCACAACCGCCGAAACGCGACTGAAGCATGGCACGCAAATCGGCAGTGAGAATGTCTCCTTCGATAAACGAATCTCCGAAATAAGCAATACGCACGGGACGGTGAAGCGTCGGACAAGCCGACAAAGCTTCGTAGAAATGCGACATCCCCCGCATCGTAGAATCGGCATAGTCTTCGATGCAAGTCATTCCGGTCTTGCACGTATCGACAAAGGCAGGCTTCACCACCGGAGGCAACACCAAAGAATCAGAGTCTGCCAGCACCTCCTCCACAGGGTCGGGGCGCAAGTCGGACAGTAAATCAACTTTGCGCAACGTATATCCCCCAATCTTCAAGACAGGCAGGAAATACATCGCCAACAAACCTCCTGCAACCAGCAAAGCAAAGAGAAACGTGGATGTAACTTTATTTTTCATCGTTCTCACACTAAAAAAACGGCACAAAGATAACAGATTTTCGACATACGCCACACACGTACCAAATAAAAAAACTTCCAAAGCTCCTTACGGGCTTTGGAAGTTTTTATGCTTATCTCAACAAGAGATACAAATCAATGAATGATACCCAGCTTGGAAGATTCCACAAACTTGATAATGTTTTCAATCTCAGGACTGTTCGGAATCTGCTCCCTGATACGGATCAGCGCATCGTGCTGTGAGGTATTTGCCTTGTACAAAATACGGTATGCCTGCGCAATGTGCTTGACTAAGGTCTCAGAGAATCCTGCACGCTCCAGCACAAGCGTACTGATGCTGTAGAACTCAATCGGTTCGTGCGCTGCCACGATATAAGGAGGTATATCCTTTACGAAACGGCAACCTCCTTGCACCACCGAATAACTTCCCAGCCGCGTATTTCCCTGCATCAGCACATTCGATGTCAGGATAGAGCAATCGAAAACGATGCAGTTTCCTGAAATTTGCGAACCGTTTCCGATAATGCACCGGTTGCCCACTGTCACATCATGCGACAAACGTGCACCGGTCATGATAAAATTACCATTACCCACCGATGTTTCATGGTCGGCATGTGTAGCACGGATAATCACGGCATTCTCACGAATCACATTATTGTCTCCGATGCGTGCAATGGTATCTTCTCCTGTATAGGCAAAGTCTTGCGGAACAGCTGCAATCACTGCTCCTTGGCAGACCTTGTTACCGTTACCCATACGTGTACCGCTCATCAGGCTTGCGTAAGGCATAATCTCATTGTCATCCCCTATCTCGACATTCTTATCGATATAGGCAAACGGATGAACCGTAACATTGTTGCCAATCTTTGCAGACGGGTCAACATAAGCTAAAGGACTGATCATAGTTGCTTTATTTTAAGGTTAATAAATCTCATTCTCTACCTCCGCCCAGTGCACTATACAAAGAAACGACTGCCTGTATGCGCTGCATATTGTCCGAAACTTCAGTCAATTGAGCGCTCAGCAGGTTCTGCTGTGCCGTCAGGATTTCCAGGTATGTGGCATCACCACTTTGGAACAATGCTTTGGTATAAGTAACCGCCTTGTCCAACTGGTCTACCTGCTGACGGTCGTGTTCCAGTTTCTTGTCCTGTGTATCATAGAGGCGCAAGGCATTGCTGACTTCCTCTCCGGCTTCCAGAATGGTCTGCTGGTAATTCATACGTGCAATCTCTTCTTCAGCTTTCGAAACCTTTAAGTTAGCCACTAATTTGCCATTGTTAAAGATAGGTTGTGCCAATGAAGCCAATGCCTGAAACATGAACTCAGCCGGATTGGCAACCGAAATGTTCGACCCGTTCGTCCAACCTGCCGTAGCCGTAATGTTCAATCCCGGATAAAACGCAGCACGCGCCTGATTGGTTGTATAATATGCACTTGCCAAAGTCATCTCGGCTATCTTAACATCGGGACGGTTTTCCAACAATTGCAAAGGAACGCCTACCGTCAAATCTTCCGGCATCACCTGCTCATCCAAAGTATTGCGGTCAATCGGTTGAGGAGTCTTTGCCAACAGCACGCAAAGCGAGTTCTCAGTTTCACGCACCTGACGCTGCAAGTCCAGCAACGAAGCCTGTACCTGATGGTAAGCGGCACGCATCTGGGCTACAGCAGCCTCGGTAGTCATTCCGGCAATTTTCATCGCTTCCATCGTGCGTACGTTTTCCTTATAGATGTCTACAGTCTGGCTTGTAATCTCTACCTGACGGTCGAGCATCAACAAAGAATAATACGTATTCGCAATGCCGCAAATGATTTGCGAACGTGTAGCTTGTTCAGAATATTGGCTCTGAAGATAAGCCACCTTCTGCCCGCGTTTCGTATTCAGAATCTTACCGAAGAAATCAAGTTCCCAACTGGCTGCAACCGGCAGCGTATAAGCCTTTACATAATTTCCTCCATCCATGCTGGTTGCAGTACCTTGAGGAGCCAGATTGATGGAAGGGAGATAAGACAACTTGGCAGCAGTCAGCATGACTTTCGCTTCTTCCACCCGAAGGGCGGCAGCCTGCAAATCCACATTGTTCGCCAATCCCTCTTCAATAAGCGCCTGCAGTTTGGCATCGCGGAAAACTTCTTGCCAAGGCAGGTTTCCCATATTTGTCGTATCGGTTGTTGCCAACGTATCCGTAGGCGAAACCGGGTCACGGTAGATGCCCGAAGCATCTATCGTTTCCGGACGGTCATACGATTTATAAATGTGGCAGCTGCTCATCATAGCAGCTACGCACACAATTCCTATTATTTGTTTCTTCATTATCATCTTATCGTTTAGTAGGAGTATACTGTTCAATTTCAGATTCCACTTCGCTTTCGTCCAAGCTATCCCATTCCATCGGTTTAACTTTCTCTTGCAACCATTGGAACGTCACGAACAAAATCGGAACGATGAAAATCTGGAAAATCATACCAATCAACATACCGCCGATAGCCGAAGCACCCAATGTACGGTTACCGTGGGCACCTACACCGAAGGCGAACATCAACGGGAGCAAACCGATAATCATTGCCAAAGAAGTCATCAGAATCGGTCGCAGACGGGCGGAAGCACCCAAGACAGCTGCCCAAGATATACTCATACCCTGCTTACGACGGTCGAGCGCGAACTCTACAATCAAGATGGCATTCTTTGCCAACAGACCCATCAACATAATCAACGCAATCTGCATATAAATATCGTTCGACATAGTTCCCAATACCATCTTCAATGCCGGAATACTGCCCAATGCCGAGAAACCGTTGACAAACAGGAAGCTTCCCAACAAACCGCAAGGTATTGACAACAATACTGCCAAAGGCAACAGGTAACTTTCATACTGTGCACTCAGCAACAGGTAAACGAATACCAGACAGAGCACAAAGATAATTCCTGTCGTATTGGTGGTCTGTGCCTCTTCACGCGCCATACCTCCCAATTCGTAACCGAAACCGGCAGGCAAGTTATCGTTTGCTACTTCAGCAATCGCTTGCAATGCCTGACCCGAAGAATAACCGGCTGCCGGAGAAACCATCACCTGAATAGAAGTATACAGGTTGAAACGGCTGATGACATCCGGACCGTAAATCTTCTTCAGCGATACGAACTGCGAAATAGGAGCCATCTCGCCGTCACTGCCACGCACCTTGATTCCGTTCAACGACTCCAAGTTCTTTGTAGCATCGGGTTCTGCCTGAATCATCACACGGTACATCTTACCGAAGCTGTTGAAGTTAGATGCGTAGATACCACCGAAGTAGCCCTGCATGGTTGTCAAAATATCGCTCGGACTAATACCCGCCTTCTTACAAGCTGCCGCATCAATATCCAACTGATATTGCGGGAAGCTCGGGTTAAAGTTGGTAGAAGCCGAATTGATTTCCGGACGCTCCTGCAAAGCGGCAATATAGTCGTTTACCACCTGGAAGAAGTGATCCAGACTACCACCGGTCTTATCCTGCATGTTCAACTCGATATCGGTTGAAATAGAATAACCCGGAATCATCGGAGGTGCAAAGAACAGTACTTGCGCATCCTTGAAGAGTTTCTGTGAACGCATGAACAACGTAGCGACCACAATATCTGAACTTTGCTGCGTAGAACGTTCCTCCCAGTCTTTCAGCTTGATGATAATAGAACCGTAAGAAGGTCCCTGACCGCTACCGATAAAGCTGAAACCGGAAATCACCGTACGTGACTGAACGGCAGGTTCGGCAGCTATCAGGCTGTCCACCTGTGCCAATACTTCACGTGCACGTTCCTGAGAAGTGCCGGGAGGCAAAGTCACAGAACCCATAATGGTACCCGTATCTTCATTCGGCACCATACCGGTAGGTGTAATGCTCATGAATACGACCAAAAGCACAATCGCTCCGGCAACCATACCCATTGACAGCCAGCGTTTGTGAATAAAGAATACAACACGTTTCTTATATTTTGCCAGCAACGAATTATACGACTTGTTGAACGAGTTCTTGAACTTGTCGGTAGTCATACCGGCAAAAGCCAAGACACTGATAATAATCATCACGATACAGAGCACCGGATGTTCTCCAAAACTGAACAAGCCGAAAATCATACCCAAAATAGCAACGATTGTAAAGAGAATGACAATCTTCGGGTTCATCCACTTACCAAGAGCGTCTGTATACCGTGCCACGAGAATCTTACGCGATTCCTTATAAGCCGTACCCATACGTTCTTTCAACGTAGTTTCCGTAGTATGCGGTTTCAAGAACAAGGCACACAACGCCGGAGAAAGTGTCAACGCATTCAATGCCGAGAAACCGATGGCAATTGCCATGGTCAGACCGAACTGCTGATAGAAGGTACCTGCCGTACCACTCATGAAACTTACCGGAATGAACACAGACATCATCACCAACGTAATGGAAACGATGGCGCTGCCCAATTCGCTCATGGCATCGATAGATGCCTCACGCGTTGACTTATACCCCTGGTCCAACTTGGCGTGGACACCCTCGACGACGACTATGGCATCGTCGACGACTATCGCAATCGCAAGCACCATAGCCGACAAGGTCAGCAAGTTGATACTGAAGCCGATAATCTTCAAGGCAAAGAAAGTGGCAATCAAAGCTACCGGAATGGCAATCGCCGGAATCAACGTAGAACGCATATCCTGCAAGAAGATATATACTACGATAAACACCAGGATAAATGCTTCAATCAACGTCTTGACAACCTCGTGAATAGAAGCGAACAAGAAGTCGTTGGCACTCTGTGCAATGTTGATACCCAAGCCTTCGGGAAGATTCTTTTCATATTCGGCAAGCACTTTTTCCAAGTTAGCAATGGTTTCCGTCGCATTGGTTCCTGCCATCTGATAGACGATACAAGATACAGCCTTATGACCGTTTACCGTATTGTTGAAGTTGTAAGTCAAACGGCCCAATTCCATTTCGGCTACATCTTTCAAGCGAAGCAATTCACCGTTCGGCAAAGACTTGATGACAATATCGCCGAATTCTGTTTCGCTCGACAAACGTCCTTTATAACGGATGGTATATTGGAACGACTGGTTACCGCGTTCACCGAACTGTCCCGGAGCAGCTTCCACGTTCTGTTCTGCCAATACCCCCGTAATGTCACTCGGTACCAACTTATACTGCGCCATCACATCCGGTTTCAACCAGATACGCATGGAGTAGTCGGTACCCATCACATTGGCATCACCCACACCGCTTACACGCTTGATTTCCGGAATCAAGTTGATACTTGCGTAGTTTTCGAGGAACTCGATGTTGTATTTGTCTTCCTTATCATAGATAGAGAAAATCATCAACATAGAGGTCTGACGCTTCATGGTGGTCACACCGACCTGTGTTACTTCAGCAGGCAACAGACCTTGAGCCTGAGTCACACGGTTCTGCACATTGACCTGCGCCATATCGGGGTCAGTTCCTTGATTAAAATACACTGTGATACGTGCCGAGCCGTTATTGGTAGCGGTAGACTGCATGTACATCATGTTTTCCACACCATTGATCTGGTCCTCCAACGGAGAAATCACAGAGTTCAATACAGCCTGCGCATTGGCACCTGTATAGGTCGCACTAACCGAAACGGTAGGCGGCGCAATGTCCGGATATTGGGTAATTGGCAAAGTAGCCAAACCGATAAAACCCAAGATTACCAACAAAATTGAGATAACGGTTGATAATACCGGACGGTTAATAAATTTATCTAGTTTCATTCTATACCTTATATATTATATAACGATATTTACGTATTGAATCAATTAAAAGCTGTAGCCAGATTGCCTTCTCTCTGGTCTTTCAAAGCCTGCTGATACTTGGCTTCTCTCTGGGCAGGGGTAATCGGAGTAATCTTCATACCGTCGCTCAAACGGGTTACACCTTCTACGGCAATCTTATCGCCCGACTTCAAACCGTCAAGCACAATGTAGTTCTTGCCGTCGTTCAAGTTCGAGATTTGGATTTCCGTATACTTCACTGTGCTGTCCGGTTGCAATACGTAAACGAACTTCTTGTCCTGGATGTCTACCGTAGCCGACTGCGGAACCAACAATACATTTTCCATTGTATAAGGGAAGATAATGTTCGCCATACCTCCGCTTCGCAAGATATTCTGCTTATTGGGGAAAATGGCACGCATGCTTACCGAACCGGTTTCCTGGTCGATAACACCGCTCACGGCATCAATCTTTCCTTTTTCTGCATAAACGCTTCCATCAGAAAGTTCCAGCTGCACTTCCGGCATCTTCTCCAATTGCTCTTTCAGTGTACCTCCTGCCTTGGTCAGGTTCAACAGTTCCTTTTCGGTCAGCGAGAAATACACATACATGTCCCCGATTTGAGAAACCGTTGTCAAAGGATCAGCTACCGACGGGCTTACCAGCGCACCTATACGGTAGGGGAACGTACCGATAACGCCGTCCGAAGGGCTAGTCACCGTACAGAATCCCAAATTCTGCTTGGCAGCAGTATACGAAGCCTCAGCCTGTGCCAGACTTGCCTTAGCAGTCAACAGGTTGTTGACGGCAGTCTGATATTCAAAATCACTGATGATTTTCTGTTCGTGAAGCATCTTTTTGTTCACTTCCGTTTCCGAAACAGTCTTCAGATTTGCTTTCGCAGACTCAACCCCCGCCTTAGCCTGATCAAACGCTGCTTGATATTGTGTGGGGTCAATTTGGAACAACGCTTGTCCCTTATGAACGGTAGCACCTTCGTCTACACACAATTTCACGATAAATCCCGACACTTGCGGACGGATTTCAATATCCTGCAAACCTTTGATTGTTGCCGGATACTTTGTCACCTGATTACTGGAAGTAGAAGTCACCTCCTGTACTGTGAACTCGTCATCACCCATTTTACCGCCTTGGCTGCTACATGCAGTCAATGCCGATATGCCCAATGCCAAAAGGGCTATCCGGCTAGAAGAAAAACTTCTGTTTTTTTTCATGCTCATATTCATAAATATAACTGTTAGTGTTTCTTATTTTTATTTTGCTGCCTATGAAATACTTTCTCAAACGCACTCGTTTTTAGCAGTGCAAAGATAGAAAAAACTCTCTATACAAAGATAGGTGTTTAACTAAGAATAACCATAAAACAAGGAAGTTATTACATTTAGTCCTAAATATCCGACCAAATGACAAATTCTATCGACTAAAAAATGTTTCAATTCTATAATTTAGAGTTTTTAAAGCCAAAATATCGTGCATTTGTCATTTTATTCTTACTTTTGCGCTACACATTAACGATAAATCTATAAGAAAATGGTGAAAATAACAAAAGAAGCTGCCCTGCTTTATCACTCGCAAGGCAAGCCAGGAAAAATTGAGGTCGTACCGACCAAGCCTTATCAAACCCAACGTGATTTGTCTTTAGCTTATTCTCCCGGTGTAGCGGAACCGTGCCTGGAAATCCAAAAGAACCCCGACACGGCATACGACTACACAGACAAAGGGAACTTGGTAGCGGTTATTTCGAACGGAACCGCCGTATTGGGATTGGGAGACATCGGTGCCATGAGCGGCAAACCGGTCATGGAAGGAAAAGGATTACTGTTCAAGATTTACGCAGGCATTGATGTATTCGACATTGAAGTAAACGAAAAAGACCCCGACAAATTCATCGAAGCTGTAAAGGCGATTGCTCCGACATTCGGAGGCATCAACCTGGAAGACATCAAAGCACCTGAGTGCTTCAAAATCGAACAACGGCTGAAAGAAGAACTGGACATCCCGGTCATGCACGATGACCAGCACGGAACCGCCATTATTTCAAGTGCAGGACTGCTGAATGCGCTGGAGGTAGCAGGCAAGAAGATAGAAGAAGTAAAGATTGTAGTAAATGGAGCCGGAGCTTCTGCCGTATCATGCACCAAACTTTACATCTCACTGGGAGCGCGACTGGAAAACATCCTGATGCTGGACAGCAAAGGGGTCATAACCAAAGAGCGTACCGACCTGAACGAACAGAAGAAATTCTTTGCGACAGACCGCACCGATGTACATACATTAGCCGAAGCCATCAAAGGCGCCGATGTATTCCTGGGACTTTCCAAAGGGAATGTCCTGACACAAGACATGGTACGCAGCATGGCTTCTCACCCGATTGTTTTCGCATTGGCAAACCCGACACCCGAAATTTCGTACGAAGATGCCATGGCATCACGCCCGGATGTATTAATGTCGACCGGACGTTCTGATTACCCGAACCAAATCAACAACGTTATCGGATTCCCCTACATCTTCCGCGGCGCACTCGACACCCGTGCCACAGCCATCAACGAAGAAATGAAACTGGCAGCCGTACGCGCCATTGCCGGACTGGCAAAGAAACCGGTACCCGATGTAGTAAACAACGCTTACCATGTCAACAACCTGACCTTCGGACCCGATTATTTCATTCCGAAACCGGTTGACCCGCGCCTGATAACCGAAGTGTCTATGGCTGTAGCCAAGGCTGCTATGGATTCGGGAGTAGCACGCAAACACATCACCGACTGGGACGGATACAAGAACCACTTGCGCGAACTGATGGGACAAGAAAACAAGCTCACCCGCCAGTTATACGAAACCGCACGCCAGAACCCGCAGCGTGTCGTATTTGCTGAAGGCATCCACCCCAACATGTTGAGAGCTGCGGTAGAAGCAAAAGCCGAAGGCATCTGCCACCCGATTCTGTTGGGCAACGAAGAACGCATCGAGAAACTTGCCAAAGAACTGGATTTAAGCTTGGAAGGCATCGAAATCGTCAACTTGCGTCATGACCGTGAAGCAGAACGCCGCGAACGCTATGCACGCATCTTGAGCGAGAAACGTGCCCGTGAAGGAGCAAATTATCAAGAAGCAAACGACAAGATGTTCGAACGCAACTACTTCGGCATGATGATGGTAGAGACAGGAGAAGCCGATGCTTTCGTAACCGGTCTGTACACCAAGTATTCCAACACCATCAAAGTTGCCAAAGAAGTCATCGGCATCCAGCCCGAATACAAACATTTCGGCACCATGCACATCCTGAACTCGAAGAAAGGCACTTACTTCATAGCCGACACCTTAATCAACCGCCATCCCGATACCGATGCGTTGATTGACATCGCCAAACTGTCAGTAAAGGCAGTCCGTTTCTTCAATCAGGAACCGGTAGTAGCGATGCTTTCTTATTCAAACTTCGGTTCGGACCAGGAAGGAAGCCCGGCAAAAGTACACGAAGCCATCAATTACATGCACCGCGAATTCCCCGATTTGGCAATCGACGGCGAAATGCAAGTCAAGTTCGCATTGAACAACGAATTGCGTGATGAAAAATATCCGTTCACCCGCTTGAAGGGCAAGGAAGTCAATACCCTGGTATTCCCCAACCTGACTTCTGCCAACGCCACCTATCAACTCATCCAGAACATGAGTGAAACAGAAGTGATAGGCCCGATTCAGATGGGACTGAACAAACCGATTCACTTTACCGACATCGAAAGTTCGGTGCGCGATATCGTCAACATCACCGCCATCGCCTGCATCGATGCCATCGTGGAAAAGAAGTTGCATAACCAAGAATAAATTTATGCCTCTGTCTTGAAACGCAGATTTACACAGATTTTCGCAGATTATACTTTAAGCGGCATTGAAATGTGCATATTGTAGATTGCCATCACCGTAGAGATGTATCATGCATTTTGATGAACATAAGTGACTCGACCGTTTCACATAAGTAACTCGGACGTTTCACATAAGTGAGTCGACCATGTCACTTATGTTCGTCAACGCGAGAATCTGCGCGAATCTGCGTTTCTTCTATCACCATACACCTTTTTTATACTCTGACCTTTATGCGAAAACCACTCACTCCTTCACAATGTGTCGTGTTAGCCTTGGCTTGGGCAGCACTTTGCTTCATTGTCCTTACTTCCAGCCCGCAAATTGACGGCATGCTTATCATGACGATACTCATTTCAGGCGCTCTGGTATTCATTCCAATTGTCAAAGCGTTAAAAAAGAAGTGACAGAAGTAGTCATTTCTACACAAAAACGAAACAAAAACAACTTTTTGATGTTTTTCCATTGATTTTCTTACTAAATTGTTGCACAAATAAAAAATAATCTATACTTTTGCCACATCAAACAACGAGAAGAATATTTAATAACCAATAACAAGATTAGAAGAATGAATGCAGCTAAAGTATTGGAAGATCTGAAAAGAAGATTTCCGAATGAACCTGAGTACCATCAGGCAGTAGAAGAAGTGTTAGGTACAATCGAAGAAGAATACAACAAGCATCCTGAATTCGACAAAGTGAATCTGATTGAACGCTTGTGTATTCCAGACCGTGTATACCAGTTCCGTGTAACGTGGATGGACGATAAAGGCAACATCCAAACCAATATGGGATACCGTGTACAGCATAACAACGCCATTGGCCCGTACAAAGGCGGTATCCGTTTCCACAGTTCCGTAAACCTCGGTATCCTGAAGTTCCTGGCTTTCGAACAAACATTCAAGAACTCATTGACTACACTCCCGATGGGTGGAGGCAAAGGTGGTTCAGACTTCTCTCCACGTGGCAAATCAAACGCTGAGGTAATGCGTTTCTGCCAGGCTTTCATGCTGGAATTGTGGCGTCACATTGGTCCTGAAACCGATGTACCTGCCGGTGACATCGGTGTAGGCGGACGTGAAGTAGGCTACATGTTCGGTATGTACAAGAAACTGACCCGTGAATTCAGCGGTGTGCTTACCGGTAAAGGACGCGAATTCGGCGGTTCATTGATTCGCCCCGAAGCAACAGGTTACGGAAATATCTACTTCCTGCTCGAAATGCTGAAGACCCGCAACATCGACATCAAAGGCAAGACCTGTCTGGTATCAGGTGCAGGAAACGTAGCACAATATACAGTAGAAAAACTGATTCAGCTGGGTGCGAAAGTAGTTACGATGTCCGACTCAGACGGTTATATCTACGATCCGGACGGAATCGACCGCGAAAAACTGGATTACATCATGGAACTGAAGAACCTGTACCGTGGACGTATCCGCGAATATGCAGAGAAATACGGCTGCAAATACGTAGCCGGAGCACGTCCTTGGAACGAGAAAGGCGACATTGCCCTGCCTTCTGCCACACAGAATGAAATCAACGGCGATGATGCCAAAGCTTTGGTTGCCAACGGTGTATTCGCTGTATCCGAAGGTGCCAACATGCCTTCTACCCCCGAAGCAATCCGTGTATTCCAGGAAGCGAAGATTCTCTATGCACCGGGTAAGGCTGCCAATGCCGGTGGTGTATCTGTATCAGGTCTGGAAATGACTCAGAACTCCATCAAGCTGAGCTGGAGCCAGGAAGAAGTGGACGAAAAGCTGAAGAGCATCATGAAGAACATCCACGAAGCTTGCGTGAAATACGGAACAGAACCCGACGGTTACATCAACTACGTAAAGGGTGCCAACGTAGCCGGATTCATGAAAGTGGCAAATGCCATGATGGCTCAAGGCATCGTATAATTTATACAGGTGCGACAAATTTCAATCCGGCTTCCGTCACAGGAAGCCGGATTTTTTTTACGCTTACCCTTCCCCGCCATTCCTATTTTAACACTCACTTTATCAATAGTTACACTTATTTCATTATCTTTGCCGAGTTATTACGCTAAAGCCGATAATGTTATGAATATCCGAAAAATCTTTGCAGGGTTCCTTCTTACCCTGGCGGTGTCTTCGTGCATTCAAGACGAAGCCCTGAACGTAGAAGCAGCCATCGATGACTGCACAGGCGAAAACATCCAACTGGCAAGCATAGATGCCACCCACAAAGAAATAGAAATTTATGTACTCGACGGCACAGATGTATCACAGCAAGAACTGAACTTCACGCTTGCCGACGGCGCAACCATTCAAGCCGATGAAACAGAAGCAGGCGACCAGCCTCCGTATTACGATTTCAGCCAACGCACATTGCGCAGGTTCACCGTGACATCGGAAGACGGAAACACAACCGCCACGTATGTAGTCCGCATCAACAAAATGGAACTTCCCACTCATTATTCGTTCGAAAACCTGCGCGCCACTACGCCCTATCATATTTTCTATCTCACCAATGAGTCGGGCATCATGCAGTGGGCAAGCGGAAACCCAGGCTACGAACTGAGCGGCATGGCACTCGATGAGACTCAATACCCTACCGTACAGGGACCAATAGGCTACAGCGGCAAATGCGTGCGTCTTACTACCAGTGATACCGGTTCTTTCGGAGAGCCTATCGGCATGCCTATTGCGGCAGGCAATCTGTTTATAGGATCGTTTGATGTGCAAAATGCCGTTATAGACCCGCTCGGAGCCACCCGTTTCGGATTTCCTTTCACCAAACTGCCCGTACGCATTACCGGCTGGTACAAATATAAACGGGGAGAAGTGTTTACCGATGAAGACAAACAGGTGGTAGAAGGAGAAACCGACATGGGCGACATCTATGCCCTACTCTACGAAGCACCGACCAGCGACTATACCTTGGAAGGCGACGCGCTTCCCCTGACAGGAGCCATTAACGAGAACATAGCACTGATGGCACGCATTTCCGACATGAAAGAAACCGATGAATGGACCTACTTTGACTTGCCATTCGAGGCACAAAACGGCAAGACGATAGACGAAGAAGGACTGGCTGACGGCAAATACAAACTGGCTATCGTTTTCTCTTCCAGCATCGGAGGAGGATATTTCCGCGGAGCGGTAGGAAGCGAACTTTGCATAGACGAAGTGGAAGTCATCTGTGAATAATAACCCCTAAAAACAAGCAAACGATATGAAAAAATACATACTTATCCTCGTCACCCTCTTCACGCTGGGTTTCAGCACTGTACAAGCGCAACAACCCGAACACAAAGGCTTAATCTGGTCGACCCTGCACGGGCTGGAATACGAATTCAAGGCAGGAGTCAATATCGGAGGCACATCCCCCCTTCCGTTTCCTCACGAAATCAGAAGCATAGACAGCTACAAACCGGGACTTGCCATTACCATTGAAGGAAACGCCACGAAATGGGTAGATGAAGCAAAAAAATGGGGCGTAAGCGTAGGAGTACGCTTAGATAGCAAAAGCATGACTACCGAAGCCACGGTAAAAAACTACGGTATGGAAATATTAAGCGAAACCGGAGGGAAAATACAAGGACTTTGGACCGGAGGCGTAAAAACGAAAGTAAGAATGTCGCTGCTTTCCATCCCTATCCTTGCCAATTATAAAATCAGCGAACGCTGGAAACTGGTATTCGGACCTTATCTGTCATACATGATGAACGGCGACTTCAACGGGAACGTCTACGAAGGACATCTCCGCACCCCCGACGCTACCGGAAGCCGTGTCAACTTTACAGGCGACAACATCGCGACCTATGACTTTTCCGAAGACCTCCGCCACTTCCAATGGGGATTGCAGATGGGTGGTTCATGGCGCGCCTATAAACACCTTACCGTACACGCCGATCTGACTTGGGGACTGAACGACATCTTCCAGAAAGATTTCAAGACCATCACGTTCGCCATGTATCCCATTTATCTGAATATCGGATTCGGATATCTGTTCTAACTGTTTTGAACAGCGCAAGAAACATAAGGGCAAAAAAAAGGAGTACCGCCGTACTCCAACCTTTTGTTAACCTTAAATCTAATACTATGAAAAACACAGTGCAAAGGTAGTGACTTTTGATGAAATAGCAAACAATACGAAGAAAATTATTCGCGCCGTAGCATTGTTTAACAAAATAGCTTCACAGAAGCTTTTCTATTAACATTCGTTTTACTTATCTTTGCATCCACATAAGAAACCATTAAATAATCAGACAAGTATGGCTTTTGACGCAACGAAGAAAGAATGGAGCGAACTGTATGCGTTTTTCCGTCTGCTGGCAGACGGATATGTATATGCCGGCACACCGGATGTGAAACAGAACGAAACATGTTGCTTGCCTGTGGCACGAGTGCAACGGGAAGAACATGACGGTACACGCAATTACATCGTAGGCAAGAACGACGTGCGGATTTGGGGTGAAACGATAGACAAGCGCATTCCACGGGAAGATTTCGGCACGGTAGCCGACTTGATTTTGCAGGCTTTGCGCGAAACCGAAGGAGAGAATGTAACTTCGCCCGACGGTGTGGAAGGCTTTTTAGACGAAGCAGCCATTTACGACTTAGAAGCGAAGACAGATGACCGTACAGACTTGAAAGTGGCATTCTATAGCGAGGAAGCTCCGCTAACCGGACTTTGCGTCCGTTCGCGTATCGGGACGCTTTATCCTTTGCTCGACGGAGGGCGCACGGCAAACTTCAAGTTCGAGCAGACAGGAATAAAGTTTGCTTCGCCTACGATAAATAAAATCAATGCGTTCGGCGAAGAAGACGATGTGCTGGGACGCATGCAGATGATTGAACGGTTGGGCGGCATATTGAAATACAACGATGTGGCAGACAAAATATTCCGAAGCAACCTTTCGATGCTCGACCTTCACATGGGACGCATGTTAGGCGAAATGACCCGCCTGATGTGGCTGAACGGCATCACAAAGGTATCTGAGCTTACGGAGGCGGTAAAACAACTGAATCCGCTGAAAATCAAGGATGAGCTAATTACCAAACACGGCTATTATGAGTACAAGGTAAAAGAATTCCTGCTTGCCATTGCTACAGGCATGCGTCCGGCAAAAGTCTATACCGGCATCGAATCAGCTATCGACGGATGCCTGTTTGTGACAGGAGACGGAGGAGTATTATGCTACCAGCGCGCTTTCAGGCAAGTGTTTGCCGATTTCCTGTTCCAAAATACCCGATTGGAAAAAGGTCCGGTTCAGAAAGACAAATACGGCTATCTGGAACGCGAAAACGGCGCGTATTATTTTAAATTGAACTTAAAAGTGGGACTGATGAAACGATAAGACAATAAACAATGTGCTAATAAACAATGTGGCAATGTGACAATAAACAATGCGACAATGTGACAATAAACAATGTGACAATAAACAATGTGACAATAAACAATGTGGCAATGTTCGCATTATCCATCATCACATTAACACATTAGCACATTGACACATTAGCACATTGTTTATTAGCACATTAAAAAAAACACGACTATGGAACAAGAAGGGAAAATAATTATCTATCAAGTGTTTACCCGTTTGTTCGGGAATAAAGGGCTACGCAACAAGCGTAACGGGACCTTGGAAGAAAACGGGTGCGGCAAGATGAATGAATTTACCGATAAGGCGTTGCACGAGATAAAAAAACTGGGAGCCACCCACATCTGGTACACCGGCGTCATCGCCCATGCTTCGCAAACCGATTATTCGGCATACGGCATTCCGCGCAATCACCCCTCCATTGTAAAAGGAAAAGCAGGCTCGCCTTATGCTATCCGGGATTATTACGACATTGACCCCGACCTGGCTGTGCTTGTAGAACACCGCATGGAAGAATTCGAAGCATTGGTAGAGCGTTCGCACAAGAACGGGCTGAACGTAATCATCGATTTTGTACCCAACCATGTGGCACGCCAATACCATTCAATAGCCAAACCCGAAGGCGTGAAAAACTTGGGCGAAGACGATGACACCTCAAAAGCATTTGCTCCGGACAACAACTTTTATTACATTCCCGGCACACACTTGGGCGGAGAGATTGACCTGCACGACGAAGAACAAGGATGGTACGAAGAAATGCCGGCTAAAGCGACAGGGAACAACCGCTTCGATGCATATCCGAACAAGACTGACTGGTATGAAACGGTCAAACTGAATTACGGTACAGACTATATCGGGAATACCGGGAATCATTTTGACCCCATTCCCGATACATGGAAAAAAATGCGCGACATCCTGCTGTTCTGGGCAGGAAAAGAAATCGACGGCTTCCGCTGCGACATGGCAGAAATGGTTCCGTGCGAGTTTTGGGGCTGGGTGATTCCGCAGGTAAAGGCACATTACCCCAAACTGATATTCATCGCCGAAGTGTATAACCCGAATGAATACCGGAATTACCTGCACAACGGACATTTCGATTATCTGTACGATAAAGTCGGACTGTATGACACCCTGCGTGCGCTGGTATGCGGATATGCTTCGGCTACAGCCATTACCGGATGCTGGCAAAGCGTGAACGACATCCAGCCGCACATGCTGAATTTTCTGGAAAACCACGACGAACAGCGCATTGCGTCCGATTTCTTTGCCGGAGACGCACGCAAGGCACTCCCGGCACTGTTAGTCTCGGCATGTATGAACACCAATCCGATGATGATTTATTTCGGACAGGAATTGGGAGAGGAAGGCATGGAGGAAGAAGGATTCAGCGGACGGGACGGACGCACCACGATATTCGATTACTGGAGCGTCCCCAGCATCCGGCGTTGGAGCAATCACGGACGCTACAACCTGCATCTGCTGAATAACAAGGAAAAAGAAATCCGCCACTATTACCAACACGTCTTGAACCTCTGCCATACGGAAAAGGCGATAGCAAAAGGAGAGTTCTTCGACCTGATGTACGTAAACTGCGGAGGCTGGCTGATGAACGAGCACCGCCAATACGCTTTCTTGCGGAAATACGAAAACGAAGCGTTACTGGTCATTGCCAATTTCGAATCGATACCGGTACATATCGGTGTAAATATCCCGCAACACGCATTCGATTTCCTGCAAATGCCCACATTAGAAAAGTACACGGCTACCGATTTGCTGTCAGGAAAAGAAGAAGTCATTTCGTGGATGCCCGACAAATCCATTACATTAGACCTGCCGGCATTGAGCGGAAAAATGCTGAAACTGTACTTTTAAATTATATATCCATTCACCACAGAGAAACACAGAGTATCAAAGGAGAATTAAAGATTCTGTGTACCTCTGTGGTGAAATATTAATTCATTTTGTATACATATTCAAGAATACACAACCAAAAAAGGATGCCGCACACACGATGTGCAACATCCTCTTTGTAAGCATTGCAGCGGTTGCAGGAACCGGAATGCTTGTGTGACTTTTATTTAATCTAACTTTAACTTACTTTTCGATACGGAACCAATCGACATCTGCCCATCCTCCGTCATTGGTGACGATAGCAGGACGGGTGCAGAAAGTACCCACCTTGGCACCTATCCATTTGCCTTCTTTCACTTGGAAAGGCTTGCCTAACTTCTGGAATTTCTTTCCATTCGTGCTATAACTCATCTGGCACATCACGACAAGGTCGTGTCCGCCTTCGCTCTTTCCAATCTTCTCGCCGGTAGAGGTGATTTCGGCACGCAGGTAGATTTCGTTTTCTTTCAGAGGCACACTGGCATTGACGGTTTCTGTTCCTCCACGGTCTGCCTTCTTGCATTCCACTTGTGAGAGCACCAGTCCGCTTTCCGTGCTCTCAAGAATGATTCCGGCATAGTCCATACCCATCACCACCAGTCCGGTGCGTTCGCCCTTGTATTTAGCGATAGGAGCGAACTTCAGTTTCATGGTTGCCTTGAAACTCGGTGCAGGGAACTTCTGGAGCAGCATATTGGGCACATCCCACAAGCTCTTGTAGTTTTCTGTTACTGGATAAGAATAGAGGCGCAGGCACCCGTGTTCCTCATCGCAGAAATGCCACTTATCGTTGATATTTGCGTTCCATTGCCATTGCAAGCCAAGAATATTGGTGTTGAATTCATCACTTTCCTGCGGAGTGCAAATCGGATACGTTTTGCCCACATCCGGTTTTTTCCAAGTCAATACAGGGTCACCACATCCGTCTCCGTCTTTATCTTCACCGATAACGGGCCAATCGTTCACCCATTTCATAGGCTGGAGGTGTACAAGGCGTCCTGCCGCACCTACATCCTGAAAATGCATGAACCAGTCTTCGCCTGTAGGTGTGTCTACCCATCCGCCTTGGTGAGGACCGTTGACAGGGCTGTCGCCTTGCGCCATCACGGTACGCCATTCGTAAGGGCCATATACGTTTTTCGAGCGTGCTACTACCTGCCAGCCCGTCGGTACTCCACCGGCAGGGAAAAACATGTAATAATATCCATTGCGTTTGTAGAACTTGGGACCTTCGCAGGTTTCGTGCGCTTCGTGTCCGTCGAATACGATTCGTGAGGGTCCGATGGTACGGGTGGCATCGGCGCTCAATTCGCATACAGCAATGACGCTTTTCAGTCCGGCACGGCTTCCGGCGTAAGCATGAGCCAGGTATACACGTCCATCCTCGTCCCAAAGCGGAGTGGTGTCAATAATTCCCTTGGCTGCTTTCACCAATACCGGTTCGCACCACGGTCCTTTCACATCCTTGGCTTTCACCATAAAGATACCCTGGTCGGGGTCTCCCCAAAAGATATAAAACTCTCCGTTATGATGACGGATGCAGGGAGCCCATACACGGTTTCCGTGCTGAGGGGCAGTATCGGTTACAGGAGGCAAGGCATGAGGCACTGCAACACCTGCGAAACTCCAGTTCACCAAGTCTTTGGAATGAAGCACCTGAAGTCCGGGCAAACATCCGAAGCTGGATGAAGTGAGGTAATAATCTTCGCCCACACGGATGACATCGGGGTCGGAATAGTCGGCGTAGAGAACCGGATTTTTATACGTTCCGTCACCTTGGTCGGCTACCCATACTTCCGATACATAATTATCTTGAGCGTGTAGCGCAGGAAGCATACAGCCTCCCAGCAGCATGGAGAGTAGAAGTTGTTTCATCTTGTACATTTACAATTTACGGTTTACAATTTAAATTTTCACTTTTTGCCTATTACGATTGAGATATGCGGTTTACCTGCCCTGCCGGGCAAATTTTATGATTCTTTATACTTTAGGTCAAATGCCGGAGTATGGGCAGCACACCGCAACCTTACTTACTCGATGACTTGTATCTTAACAGGCTGTTCCAAATACTTCTTCCATTCTTGCACGTAAGCAAACCATTTTTCTTTGGTCGGATATCCAAACGTTTCCTTGCACGATGTAAATGACGTGTAATAACGGAATGAACTTTCGCCGGGAGCGCTCACGGTATAAAGGAAGTTCTCCTTGTCGGCGGTTTCTTTTACGACCAGTTTCTTAGGGATATACGTAGCAAGACCTACCGTTTCCTTTTTATACTTCACCGTATCGTTTACGGGCCAATCGGTTCCCCAGCTTGCTACGAGTCCTTCATGGTCGGAATACATTGCGGCATGTCCGGTTATGTTTTGCACACCGGTAGCAAACACTTCATCGGTCAGCGGAGCATCAAAAATCACATCCACCTGTGCATCACGGTGTCCGGCATAGAGGGTGTAACGGTTTATCATATTCAGTTCTTTACCCTGATATTGCCAGCCTTTCACTTCGGCATCTACTACGGTACGTACCGGACCGTCGGCAAGAATCCGCTGGCCACGGATGTCAACGGGCTGAATCATGGTAGTCTGCGTGCCGTCCCATCCACGGAGCGTTCCGGCTCCGCAACTATTGTTCACCTTGATGACGTCATCCCCGAATCCCCGCTTCAATTGCTCATCGGTAGGATAAAACTGGCTTTCCTCGATTTCCAGTCCCTTGCGGAATTTGCCATAAAGGTCTGTGGTCTGCTTTTCGTTGAAATAAATGCGGTATGCTACCAGCTCGCTTTCGAAAGCGATGCCATGATGTTGCTGAATGGTATACGTATAAGCGTTTCCATCGGCATAAATGGCATACCCTTTGGCATATTGGTTTTTCTTGGAAGTACGGAACAACATTTCGGCAAAAACACGTGCGGGATATACCTTATCGCTTTTTTTCGGAGAAAGGGTGACGGTCAGTGTCTTTTTGCTTTGTGCAGGCACATTGACGACGAATGCCAGTTCATCGGCACGGGTGTCCCCATTCATATCGTCCAACTGGGAAGGTATTTCAGAAGTTCCGTCGGATACAACGGCAGATTTTACCGTAAAGTCTGTTTTTAATGTATGAAGGTCTATTACGACAGGCTCATCGGCCTTTTCAGTCTGCCAAGGATTTTCCACAATCACTTGAAATGTTTTCTCTGAGCTTTGTGCGGAAGCAGAGATACTTCCAGCCAGCCATGCTAAGCCAATAATAGCGAATGTTTTCATAAGTGTCAATTTATTTAGGCAACTAGGTACCCGTTGGCTAGCAACTAAGTGCGGAGAGGCTTTTTAATACGTGCATGCCAACCGGTACCTAATGATAATGCGGTCAGAATTTATAAGACTCGGCCTTATTTCCGATTTTTTCGTACTTCTTATCTCCTACGGTAATGTTGGTTACCCCCATCATCTTCAGGTTATCGCCACCTTTTGTCGTAATAACTTTCACATTCTTCAGGGTCGCGTTTTCGGCACGGTTCAATGTCACGCCGTCCTTTGCATCGGAAATGGTTACATTCTCAAGGAAAATGTTCTTGATAGGCATTTCGGGAAGTCCATTGAACAATACAGCACGTCCTACATTCTTTGCGGTGACATTCTTGATGAAGATATCACGGAATGCCGGAGTCTCCTCGGTTACCGGAGGCACAACTTCCTCTTTCGGAGCACCCGGAGCATCTCCTTCACCCGGCGCATTGCCTCCATAGAACAAGTCGAAGATAAGCGCCTCGTTCGGGATATTAATCATATTGATGTTATTGATGTGGATGTTTTCCACTACCCCGCCACGGCCGCGTGTGCTCTTGAAACGCAATCCGACATCCGTTCCCAAGAAGGTGCAATTATCAACGTAAATATTCTTCACGCCTCCAGACATCTCGCTGCCTACTACAAAACCGCCATGCCCGTGAAGCACTACATTGTCTCGGATAATGATATTCTGGCAAGGTTCCCCCCTGCGGCGTCCGCTTTCGTCCTTACCCGACTTGATGCAAATGCCGTCATCTCCGGCATCAAAGCTGCTATTAAGAACCAAAACCCGATTGCAAGACTCGATATCAAGCGCATCTCCGTTTTGCGAATACCAAGGATTCGATACACTTATATTATATACGGTAAGGTCTTCGCATGACAACGGATGAAGGCACCAGCTGGGCGAGTTCTTGAAAGTCACCCCTTCGAGCAGCACTTTCTTGCATTTAATGAAACTCAACAACACAGGACGGAGCCAGTCACGGATGCTGTTCCAATCTTCTTCGGTCTCGATGCCTTCGGGCACATTGAAATCCTTGCAGGCATTTGCGCCTTTGATAGAGCCCTCGCTCGGATACCAGATGTCTCCTTTTTCATTAAGCACGCCGCCCGAAGCCACCAGCTTGTTCCATTGGCTTGCAGTCATCTTCCCTTTCTTTACCGGACGCCATGTATCACCGTTCCCGTCCATGACTCCTTTACCGGTAATGGCTATGTTTTCAGCCCCGTTCGCAGATACCGGCGATTGGCAACGGCGCGTTTCCAATCCTTCGAAGGAAGTCTTTATAATGGGGTATTGCGTATGGTCAGCCGTAAAAAGCACCAACGCATTTTCTTCCAAATGCAGATTAATGTTGCTTTTCAGCACAATCGGACCTGTAAGCCACAAACCGGCAGGCACTACGACCGTACCTCCCCCTTGCTGAGATACAGCATCAATTGTTTGGGCAAACGCTTCAGTATTCAAGGTTATCCCGTCTGCCACAGCACCGAATTCGGTGATAGAACGAGAATGGTCAGGGAATGTAGGTTGCTGCACCTTAGCCATTTGGAATGGCAGGTTGCTATATACCTCATCCGAGATGACGGGCGAAACAGTTTGAGCATTCGCCGCTCCACTCCAAACAAAAGTAGCGGCTCCTAATGAAAGAAGCCATTGTTTTAACGTGTTGAATTTAATCATGCCTCTATAATTTTAAAGTTTTAGAATTCATTTTCCTTTTTATTATCCCCCACCTGCCGGTGTTCTTCCCAGAAAACCGGCAGGTCCGGATAATAAAGACTTTGTTTAACCTAATTTCTAACCTTAATAAAAAATAATGAAAAACCTCTTTTGTGTTGACAAATATAAGGATTTTTATTCAGACGCATGTGAAGTTTTTGACTGAATAGGTGAAAAAAATGTGCAAAATCGCTGTTTTAAACAGGAATAATTGGTCGGACATGGAATATCTAATCTTTTGGATGTAAAATCGTTCATATTTGAGATTTAATCCCAGAAAAAAGTGCTATTAACAGAAATGTTTGTATCTTTGCGATAAATTTATAGTTTAAGACGTATGAGTTACAATTTATTAAAAGGAAAAAGAGGTATTGTTTTCGGTGCGTTGAACGAGCAGTCCATCGCATGGAAGGTAGCAGAAAAGGCTGTTGCAGAAGGTGCAACCATTACATTGTCTAACACCCCGGTAGCGGTGCGTATGGGTGAAATCTCGGCATTGGCAGAGAAACTGAATTGCGAGATTGTACCGGCAGATGCAACCAGTGTAGAGGATTTGGAAAACGTGTTCAAGCGTTCAATGGAAATATTGGGCGGCAAAATTGACTTTGTATTACACTCTATAGGCATGTCGCCCAACGTACGCAAGAAACGTACATACGATGATTTGGACTACGACATGTTGAACAAGACACT
Organism: Phocaeicola salanitronis DSM 18170; assembly: GCF_000190575.1. Taxonomy (NCBI): domain Bacteria; kingdom Pseudomonadati; phylum Bacteroidota; class Bacteroidia; order Bacteroidales; family Bacteroidaceae; genus Phocaeicola; species Phocaeicola salanitronis. The sequence goes on from NC_015164.1 coordinate 1,919,285, forward strand.
GGACATTTCAGCCGTTTCGTTCCACAAGATGATTCAGAGCGCGAAGAAACTGGATGCCATCAACGAGTACGGTTCGATTGTAGCCTTGAGTTATGTAGCTGCACAACGCACATTCTACGGCTATAACGATATGGCAGACGCAAAGGCATTGCTGGAATCTATCGCACGCAGCTTCGGATACATTTACGGACGCGAGCACAACGTACGCATCAATACGATTTCCCAGTCGCCGACGATGACTACCGCAGGTTCGGGAGTGAAAGGCATGGACAAACTGTTCGACTTTGCCAACCGCATGTCTCCGCTGGGCAACGCTTCGGCAGACGAATGTGCGGACTATTGCATCGTGATGTTCTCTGACCTGACCCGTAAGGTGACCATGCAGAACTTGTATCACGACGGAGGTTTCTCAAGCGTGGGCATGAGCTTGCGTGCAATGGCTACGTACGAAAAAGGACTGGATGAATACAAAGACGAAAACGGAAACATTATCTACGGATAACACATAATGATGAAACGCATTATATTCATATTGGTAAGTGTCATTGCCCTTGCATCCTGCCGTTCAGACATGCAAGGCAATGACGCTTTGCTTGATAGGGGTATAAAAGTGTTCCGTTACGACCGTTTGCAATACGAAGCAACCGCAATGAACAGCATAGCGGCGGTGCAACGCATGAATCTGGATTGCCCTCAGGCGACCCGTATTCTGATAGAAGACGTATTGATGTTGGGCAAAGTGAACGATCCGAACATCAACGAGCGCATGTGCGCCTATTATGCCGACTCCATCCTGTTCCGCCTGATGCAGGATGCCGAAGAAAAGTTCAGCGACATGCGTCCGATAGAAGAAAAACTGACGAAGGGGTTCAAACGGCTGAAGGAAGAAGTGCCTTCTATCCCGATACCTTCGGTCTACTCGCAAATTTCGGCATTAAACCAATCCATCGTTGTAGGAGACAGCCTTTTAGGATTCAGCCTCGACAAGTATATGGGCGAAGACTATCCGCTCTACAAGCGTTATTATTACGCTTACCAGCGCCGCTCGATGAAGCCCGAGCGCATCCTCCCCGACTGTTTTACTTTTTATCTGATGAGCCAATATCCCTTCGGATGGGAAAGAGGGCGCCGCACCCTGTTCGATGTAATCATGCATCAAGGCAAAATCAACTGGGTGGCACGCAAGGCATTGGAAATAAAATCAAATGCCGAAATGCTGGACTACACGGAAGAAGAAACGGAGTGGTGCAAAAAGAACGAAAAGGCTTTATGGAACTGGATGGTGAGCAGGAAGCATCTGGAAAGTACAGATCCGATGATTATCAGGGCTTATACGCATCCCGACCCGAACATTATCTTAAAGGGTGAACGGATTCCTCCCGTTATCGGAATATGGATAGGCATGCAACTTACCGAAAAGTTCATGAAAGAACACCCCGACATGAGCATAAAAGCCTTGCTGGAGTGTGAAGATTTCAGAGAGCTGACACTCGAATAAAGGACGGCTTTACCTAATTAGTTTTTTTAAGTATGGATACAGCATTATATTTATTGCCGGTTACATTGGGTGACACGGCTATCGAACGTGTTCTTCCTTCCTATAACAAAGAAATCATTTTACAAATCAAGCATTTCATCGTAGAAGACGTGCGCTCGGCACGGCGTTTCCTGAAGAAAGTAGACCGGGACATCGATATCGACGGACTGGCTTTTTATCCGCTGAACAAGCACACCGCTCCGGAAGTGGTGTCGGGCTATCTCCGCCCCTTGGAAGAAGGACATCCGATGGGGGTAATTTCAGAAGCCGGATGCCCTGCCGTAGCCGACCCGGGAGCCGATGTCGTGGCTATTGCCCAGCGCAAAAACCTAAAGGTCGTTCCGCTGGTAGGCCCTTCTTCTATCATCCTGTCGGTAATGGGTTCGGGCTTCAATGGACAAAGCTTTGCTTTTCACGGTTATTTACCCATCGACCCTTCCGAGCGCATAAAACGTATAAAAGAGCTGGAACAGCGCATTTACGGCGAATCCCAGACCCAATTGTTCATCGAGACTCCGTACCGGAACAATAAAATGGCAGAGGATATCTTAAAGACCTGCCGCCCGCAAACCAAGCTTTGCATAGCCGCCAACATCACGTGTGAAGGCGAATACATCAAGACAAAGACCATCCGGGAATGGAAGGGGCATTTGCCCGATTTGTCTAAAATCCCCTGCATCTTCTTAATTTATAAATGAGGCTTTTCGCCCGGATGACGGAACGGATAAGCGCATGCGGAAACGCATCCGTATGTATTGCCCTACGCAAGCGGCTACATCGGACATCCCAACCGCTTGCATCAGCCATCGCAGGCGGTTGCGTTTATCAAGTGAACCGGATGTGTTTTTCCGCATGATACGAGGAGCGGACCAGCGGACCGCTCTCTACGGTAGAGAATCCTTTTTCTTCGCCTATCTCTTTATACTTCTGGAATTGCCCGGGAGTGATGTATGCCGCTACGGGATAATGCTTCCGGCTTGGCTGGAGATATTGCCCGATAGTCAGAATCTTGCATCCGCATGCAAGCAGGTCATCCATCGTCTGTTCTACTTCTTCCGGTGTCTCTCCTAAACCGACCATTATGCCCGACTTTGCCGTAATTCCGCTTTCGGCTATCATCCGTATCACTTGCAGGCTCCGTTCGTATGTAGCTACACTCCGCACCAGCGGGGTGATGCGCCTTACGGTTTCCAGATTGTGTGAAATGATATCGGGATACGCATGGATGACAAGCCGGATAAGTTCGGCACGCCCCTGAAAATCCGGAATAAGTGTTTCAAGGGTGGTATCAGGGTTCATTTCCTTAATGCACCGGATGGTCTCTGCCCAATGCGCGGCTCCCAAGTCGGGCAAATCGTCTCTGTCTACCGAGGTTATGACTGCATGGTCCAGCTTCATCAGACGGATAGACTCCGCTACGTGCAGGGGTTCTTCCGGGTCGAGCGGAAGCGGCTTTCCGCTTTGGGTATTGCAGAACTTGCACGAACGGGTACAGATGGCTCCGCCAATCATGAAGGTAGCAGTTCCTTTTCCCCAACATTCACCCAGATTCGGGCAGCGCCCGCTGGAGCAAATGGTGTGCAGCTTGTGTGTATCTACGATGCGTTTGGTATCGGCATAACGGGCATTGGCACCGATTTGTATCTTGAGCCATTCAGGCTTTCTTACGTGTTCCATGGTATATGTTATTTCACCACAGATTACACAGATTAAAAAATATTTTTCTCTGTATTCTCTCTGTGGCAAGTTCTTAATCCTTTTTTATCTGTGTAATCTGTGGTGAAAATCACATTACAGGTTTTCAATAAAGAAATTCGCTACGCGGTTCATCAGGTGTGTCCGGGTGTTTCCTCCTGATATGCCGTGGTTGCGGTTGGTATAGATTTGCATATCAAACTGGATGCCCGCCTGTACCAGCGCCTCGCTGTATTCGGCACAATTCTGATAATGCACGTTATCGTCTGCCGTACCGTGTATCAGAAGCAAGTTTCCGTGAAGCTTCGGTGCCCGGAGAATGGCAGAACCGGCACGGTATCCGTCGCCGTTCTCTTTCGGAGTGCGCATAAAGCGTTCGGTATATACCGTATCGTAAAAATGCCAGTCGCTGGGAGCGGCTATTGCCACACCAGCCTTGAAGACCTGCGTACCTTCGCTCATTGACATCAATGTCGTATATCCTCCGTAGCTCCAGCCCCAGATTCCGATACGGTTGGCGTCTACATAAGGCAAGGTGCCGAGATAGCGTGCCGTCTCTACTTGGTCGTGCGATTCCTTTACACCGAGGAAAAGATACGTGCATTTCTCGAATGCAGCCCCTCGTCCGCCTGTACCGCGTCCGTCCACGCATACGCTGATGTAACCGTGGTCTGCCATGTAGGCTTCGAACATGCCTCCGTCGCTAAAGCTTCCGATGCCCCATTCGTCTAACACCTGTTGCGAGCCGGGACCGCTGTACTGGTGCATGATGACCGGATACTTCTTGTTCGGGTCGAAGCCGGCAGGTTTCATCATCCAGCCGTTCAGCTCTACGCCTTCCGTAGTGCGGAAGGTGAAGAATTCTTTCTGAGGCATATTCAGGGTGGCGAGCTGCCCCTTCAGCTTGCCATTATCAAGCAAGGTGGTCAGTTCCCGTCCCCGGTTGTCATTGATTGTGATGAGGGTCGGAGTGTCTTTGCTGGAGTATTTATTGATGTAATAAGTCAAGTTTGTATTGAAAATAGCGGTATTGGTCCCCGTCCGCGTGGAAAGCTTCGTTTTCTTTCCTTTGCGGTCTATTTTGTAAACGGCACTCCGGAGCGGGCTTTCCTCGTTGCTGGTGTAATAGAACACATCGTTCTTCTGATCCCAGCCCAAGAAATCTTTTACTTCAAACTCGCCTTTGGTCACCTGGCGCACCAGGTTTCCGCCGATTGTATATAAATAGAGGTGATTGTATCCGTCGCGCTCACTCATCAGCACGATGTTTTCGGGATAGAAACGGATGTTGCTGTATGCCTGTTCCTTAACGTACTGTTCCGATTCGTCGCGGATGATGCTCTTGCAGATGGCGCTCCGCGGGTTTGCCATGTACACGTTGAACCGGTTCTGGTGGCGGTTCAAGGTCATAATGGCAAGTTTCTCAGGGTCTGACGTGAATTTGATGCGGGGAATATAACCGTCCGCATCAAGCGGAAGATCCATTTTACGGGTCACATGGCTCTTGATATCAAAAGTATGTACGCTCACTTTCGAGTTCACTTCGCCGGCTTTGGGGTATTTATACGTATAAGCGCCGGGATATGTGGCATACTCCGTGCGTTCGGGTGCCATGCCTTTGTACCACGGGAAGCTGAACATCGGCACTTGGCTTTCATCAAAGCGGATGTAAGCAATCATCTTGCTATCGGCACTGAAGTCGAAAGCACGGTTAAAGCCGAACTCTTCCTCGTATACCCAATCGGGAATACCGTTTAATACCTTATTATATTCTCCGTCCTTTGTCACTTGCGACTCGCTATTGCCGAAGAGCAATTTGACAAGGAAGATGTTATTGTCGCGTACAAAAGCGATTTGGAATCCGTCGGGCGAGAAGAGCGGCACTTGTTGCGGCCCGTTCTTCGAAAGCGGTTCTATGGTATTGTTCCTTATATTATAAATGTAATATTCTGCCGTGAACGAACGGCGGTAGATAGGCTTTGTCTCGGTCTGGATGAGAATCAGCTTTTCATCGGGCGACATGATGTAATCATCAAACGACTTGATGGGGCAATCGCGCGCGGTTTCCACATCGAATATGCTTTCCACTTCTTTTCCGGTTTTAAACGAATACTTCACAATCCGTTTCCGGTCGGCACTGATTTGTGTGTAATGCTCACCGTCCAGCATCGGCTTGATGCCATAAATGTTTTGGGGGCGGTATGTTCCGTCAGCCACGTCTTGCAGCGTTACCTTCTGCTGTGCGAATGCACATACGAACGCCACGAGCAGGCAGCTTAAAGTGATAAGTTTTTTCATTTTCGTGACAATTAAAATTCTAATCGGGGCAAAGGTATAAAAAATGCGGGAATATTGAAATTCGCCCGACATTGATTTTATGCAGTCATTGCGGAAATGTCCTTTCCTAGTATTTGTTTTTCTACCGCAAAATAACTACTTTTGCAAAAGACCAATCTTAAAAAGCTGTTTTGAATTTCTCTAAAAAGTTTTTCTTGGCTTGATGTATCCGTTTTCGTGTGCGCTTTGGGCGATTTTTTGGTCCTTTTCGCTCCTGTTCTTCGTCAGATAGCCCGCTATCTTCCTCATCACAGAAGCGGAAATGCCTCAAAAACTCATCCCAAATCATCGCACGATAAATTCAAAACAGCTTCTAAGAGCCATGCCTGAATTTATACCCTCCTTTACCTGATTTTGAACGTTGGATTTATGTACTGAAGAATATGGAAACATTACAAAGATTACCTTTTAAAGCACGCAAGGCGGTATTTGAAAGGCTGGAACAAATCGGAAACCTCGCCTCTCTGACATTGGAAGAACGGATGAAATATGATGCAAGCATAAACACCTACCGTACGCTACTTGCTGTGGAGGAATATGAGATAGAACAAAGAAAAAAAGAAAGAGAAGAAGGCAGAGAAGAAGGCAGAGAAGAAGGCAGAAAGGAAGAAAAAGAAGAAATGGTCAGAAACCTTAAACAACTTGGAGTCTCAACAGACATCATCGCTAAAGCTACCGGACTTCCCCCTGAAGAAATAGAAAAGGCTTGAAACATCAGGCAAAAGCATGAACGCATGACAACCAGTTTCAAAATTTTCATTATTTGAGGTCGATACTTCACTATTTAAGAAAAAATGAAAGTCCATTCCTTACGGCGTATCGTTTTATTGGCTAATTTTGTTGCCTAAACTAAATTAGCATGAAGAAACGATATCATATCCCTTTTAGCTGTTTGCTTTTCGCTTTATTGTCCTTGTGCACGGGATATGCCCAAGAATCAAAATGGCTTCCTTCTGATTCCGTATTCGCGCGTTATCTGCAAAACGAAAACTACCGGATTATCAATAATAACGAACTGACGCTTTTACCCAGCGGACGGGAAAAGTTCAACCATCTTTTTGAGGAGGTCAGAAAAGCAAAACACCACATACACCTGGAATATTTCAATTTCCGGAATGATTCGATAGCGAATGCGTTATTCGACTTGCTTGCCGGGAAAGTAAACGAAGGCGTAGAAGTGCGCGCGATGTTCGACGCTTTTGGGAATATGTCAAACAACCGTCCTTTACGGAAAAGGCATGTACGCGATTTGCGGAAAGAAGGAATCGAAATGGTCACGTTCGACCCTATCACCTTCCCTTACGTGAACCATGTAGCCAGCCGGGACCATCAGAAAATAGTGGTTATCGACGGGAAAACAAGTTATACCGGAGGAATGAACATTGCCGATTATTATATCAACGGGCTTCCTAAAATCGGGCCTTGGCGCGACATGCACCTGTGCATTAAGGGGCCTGCTACCGAAGAACTACAAAATGCGTTCCTTACGATGTGGAAGAAGGAAACGGGAGAAGAACTCAAAGGAAAGACCTATTTCCCGTATGGAAAAGATTCGTTAGAAGCCCTTCCGGTTCATTCCGGAGGGCAGGTAGCGATTGTGCAACGTGTTCCTAAAACCCGTCCGGAAGCCGTACGCCATGCGTATATCGCAGCCATTGATGCAGCCGAGCATAAAATACAGATTATCAACCCTTATTTTGTGCCTACGGTAAGCATACGCCGGGCTATTGAACGTGCATTAAAGAGAGGAGTGAAAGTGGAGATTATGATTCCGGGTAAGTCGGATATTTCGTTCACGCCCGATGCCGGTTTTTATTTCGCCAATAAATTACGCAAAAAGGGAGCGCGCATCTATATTTACAATGGAGGATTCCATCACTCGAAAGTGATGATGGTAGACGACCGGTTTTGTACGGTTGGAAGTACAAACCTGAATAGCCGGAGCCTTCGCTACGATTATGAAATCAATGCCTTTCTTTTCGACCTGCCGATTACCGACCAGTTGAGCCGCATCTTTGCTCAGGACAAACGGAACAGTACGGTAATGACCCGTGACGTATACCGCGACCGTACGCCTTGGAAACGTTTCGTCGGCTGGTTTGCCCACCTCCTGACTCCGGTACTATAAGAAGCCTACCCCCAGGAAATGTATTTCTCATGTGTGAATATTCTCTAAAACGATAGGGAGTATTTAAACGTTTTCTTACTTTTGTCATCACATAAGCATTAGTAGAAACCAAAATTAACATGAAAGGCACATGAACAAATGGATTAAATGGGGGATTATCGTGGCGATAATAGCCGGATTGACCGGATTGGGCATTTATTCGTTTACACCGCGAGAGAATACCGAACTCAATGAGGCGGACAGGAAAATGCCTGCCGAGAAAAAGCAACTCTTGAACGTGAACGCACAAGTAGTACGCCCGCACGTCCTGACCGATAAACTATTCGTAAGCGGCAAGCTTATACCCGATGAGGAAGTGGACCTCTCGTTCGAAACATCAGGAAAAATCGTTGACATCAATTTTCAGGAAGGGACAATGGTGAGCCAGGGGCAATTGCTTGCCAAGGTAAACGACAGCCAGCTTCAGGCACAGTTGCAAAGACTGGAAGCGCAGATGCCTCTTGCCGAAGACCGCGTGTTCCGCCAGAACGCCTTGCTCCAGCGTGATGCTGTAAGTAAGGAGGCTTACGAACAGGTGAAAACCGAGCTTGCCACCCTTCATGCCGATATTGAAAACGTACGTGCCACGATTGACATGACCGAGCTTCGTGCTCCTTTTGATGGAGTGATAGGCTTGCGGCAGGTCAGTATGGGTGCCTACGCTTCGCCTACAACCGTCATTGCCAAACTTACCAAGATAAAACCGATTAAGGTGGAATTTGCCGTCCCCGAACGTTATGCACGTAAGATACGGAAAGGTACGAAGCTATCATTTAAGGTAGAGGGGCATCTGGATGCGTTCGAAGCGGAAGTGTATGCCCTGGAGTCGAGCATTGACCCCGAGACGCATGCCCTGACCGTACGTGCGATTTACCCGAATACCCGTGCCGAACTGCTTCCCGGACGCTATGCCGATGTCGAATTGCGCCAAGGCGAGATACAGGATGCCATCGCCATCCCTTCCGAAGCCATCGTGCCCGAAATGGGGCAGAACAAGGTCTTCGTATACCGCTCAGGAATCGCCATGCCTGTCGATGTGGAGATAGGCATCCGAACCGAATCCGAAGTGCAGATACTCCGTGGGTTAGCGGCTGGAGATACCATCCTGACTTCCGGAACCTTGCAGCTCCGCACGGGAATGCCTGTAAAATTGGATAATATCAACTAAAACCGTGCCTGCCTTATGAATATTTCCGAACTCAGTATCCGCAGGCCGGTGCTTGCCACCGTGCTCACCATCATTATCTTGCTTTTCGGATTGATAGGCTATACGACCTTGGGTGTACGCGAATACCCCTCGGTGGACAATCCCATCATATCCGTAACGTGCAGTTATTCGGGAGCCAATGCCGATGTCATCGAGAACCAGATAACCGAGCCTTTGGAACAGAACATCAACGGTATCCCCGGCATCCGTTCGCTTTCCAGTGTGAGCCAGACGGGTCAGAGCCGCATCACCGTGGAATTTGAATTATCGGTCGATTTGGAAACGGCGGCAAACGATGTACGCGACAAGGTTTCGCGTGCCCAACGTTACTTGCCTCGCGATTGCGATCCGCCTACGGTATCGAAAGCCGATGCCGATGCCAGCCCCATTCTGATGGTGGCTATCCAGAGCAATAACCGTTCGCTTTTAGAATTGAGCGAGATAGCCGACCTGACCGTAAAAGAGCAGCTTCAGACCATATCCGATGTGAGCAGCGTGTCGATATGGGGTGAAAAACGCTATTCGATGCGCTTGTGGCTCGACCCCGTAAAGATGGCGGGCTATGGTGTGACTCCAGTTGACGTGAAGAATGCGATGGACAACGAGAACGTAGAACTTCCCTCGGGAAGCATCGAAGGAAATACCGTAGAACTGACCTTGCGCACCATGGGACAAATGCATACCGCCGATGAGTTCAACAATGTCGTAATTAAGGAGGTAGGCGGACAAGTCATCCGACTGAGCGATATCGGGTATGCCGAACTGGGTGCTGCCGACATAAAGAGTTACATGAAGATGAACGGTGTGCCGATGGTGGGCGTGGTGGTCATCCCTCAACCCGGAGCCAACCATATCGAGATAGCCGATGCCGTGTACGAACGTATGAAGCAGATGGAAAAAGACCTTCCCGACGATGTGTCTTACACGTATGGATTCGACAATACCCGCTTTATCCGTGCCTCCATTGCCGAAGTGGAGAGTACCGTTTACGAGGCTTTCTTCTTGGTTATCGTCATCATCTTCCTGTTCTTGCGCGACTGGCGCGTCACGCTGATACCGATTATCGTGATTCCGGTCTCGCTCATCGGTGCCTTCTTTATCATGTACGTGGCGGGTTTCTCCATCAATGTATTGACCATGCTGGCAGTGGTGCTTTCGGTAGGACTGGTGGTAGACGATGCCATCGTAATGACCGAAAACATCTACATCCGTATCGAACGGGGTATGGAGCCTTTTGAGGCAGGCATCGAGGGGGCAAAAGAAATCTTCTTTGCCGTAGTGTCTACCACCATCACGCTGGTAGCGGTGTTCCTCCCCATTGTGTTCATGGAAGGTACCAGCGGCAGGCTGTTCCGCGAGTTCAGTTTTGTGGTGGCTGGTTCGGTGCTCATCTCTGCCTTTGCCGCCCTCACTTTTACGCCGATGCTTGCCACCAAACTCTTGAAGAAACGCAAAAGACAAAGCTGGTTCTACCGCAAGACCGAACCATTCTTCGAAGGCATGAACTACTGGTATGCCCGTGGGTTGAGCGCATTCTTGAAGCGTAGGTATTGGGCTATTATTTTCACTGCAGTCACATTGGTGCTTATCGGTGTGCTTTGGACGCATATCCCGGCAGAAATGGCACCTCTGGAAGACCGTTCGAAAATCACCATCAACACCCGTGGCGCCGAGGGGGCGAGCTACGAATATATCCGAGACTATACTGAAGACATCAACCTGCTGGTGGATTCCCTCATACCCGATGCCGAGGCGGTCACAGCCCGGGTATCGAGCGGAAGCGGAAACATCCAGATTACGTTGAAGGATATCAACGAACGCGACTACAGCCAAATGGAGGTGGCGGAGCAGCTTTCGCAAGCCATCAAGACCAAGACCAAGGCACGCGCCTTTGTCCAGCAGCAGTCTTCTTTCGGCGGACGGCGGAGCAGCATGCCCGTGCAATACGTGCTTCAGGCGGTAAGCATCGACAAGCTGGAAAAAGTATTGCCCGCTTTCTTAAAAAAGGTGTATGATAACCCGACTTTCCAGATGGCGGATGTCGACCTGAAGTTCAGCAGCCCCGAAATGCAGGTCAACATCAACCGCGACAAGGCAGGAACGATGGGGGTAAGCGTGCGCGATATTGCCGAAACCCTCCAGTACGGATTGAGCGGCCAGCGCATGGGGTATTTCTACATGAACGGCAAGCAATACGAGATATTGGGGCAAATCAACCGCCAGCAGCGCAACCAGCCTGCCAATATCCGCTCCATCTATATCCGGAGCGATAAAGGCGAAATGATTCAGCTGGACAATCTCGTGGAATTTGTCGAGTCAATCACCCCGCCCAAACTTTATCACTACAACCGTTTTATCTCCGCTACGGTATCGGCGGGTCTTGCCGAAGGAAAGACCATCGGCCAGGGATTGGACGAGATGGATAAGATAGCCGCCGAAACCTTGGATGAAACCTTCCGTACGGCACTTTCGGGCGACTCAAAAGACTATCGGGAAAGCTCATCAAGCCTGATGTTTGCCTTTATCCTGGCGTTGGCGTTGATTTACCTCATCCTCGCGGCGCAGTTCGAAAGCTTTAAAGACCCGCTCATCATCATGCTCACCGTGCCCCTTGCCATTGCCGGCGCATTGATATTCATGTATTTCGGGGATATCACCATGAACATCTTCAGCCAGATTGGCATCATCATGCTCATCGGACTGGTGGCGAAGAACGGCATTCTGATTGTGGAGTTTGCCAACCAGAAGCAAGAAGCAGGCGAGGACAAGATGCAAGCCATCCGCGATGCTGCCCTCCAGCGCCTGCGCCCCATCCTGATGACCAGTGTGGCTACGGTATTGGGACTTATTCCTTTGGCGTTTGCCACGGGCGAAGGTGCCAACCAGCGCATTGCTATGGGAACGGCAGTAGTGGGGGGTATGCTGGTATCGACATTCCTCACCATGTTCATCGTGCCCGCCATTTATTCGTACATATCCACTAACCGAAACAAAACCAAGAACGTATGAAGCAGATTCTTATCTTGATAATAGCTGTGTTTGCCGCACTTCCCCTTCAGGCACAATATGAATATACCTTGAAGCAATGCCTGGAAGAAGGATTGCTGAACAACTATTCGCTCCGCATCTCGCGCAACGAAGAGCAAATCAGCAAGAACAACGCCACGTTGGGCAATGCGGGTTATCTGCCTACGGTAGATTTTACCGCAGGATATACCGGTGACTTGAACAGTTCCGATTCGAAATTGCGTGCCGACGGGAGTACGGTAGCCGAACGCAATGTGCTCGACCATACCCTCGATGCCGGCATCGATTTGAACTGGACTATCTTCGACGGCTTTAATATCTCTACCACTTACAAGCAATTGCAGGAACTGGAACGTCAGGGAGCTACCAATACCCGGATTGCGATTGAGGATTTCATCGCCACGCTCACCGCCGAGTATTACAACTACATCCAGCAGGAAATCCGCCTGAAGAACTTCCGCTATGCCGTTTCGCTCTCGAAGGAACGTTTGCGCATTGTAGAAGAGCGGTACCACATCGGTAATTTCTCGCGCCTCGATTTCCAACAGGCAACGGTAGACTTCAATGCCGACAGTGCCCAGTACATGAAACAGCAGGAACTGGTGCACACCTCGCGCATCAACCTGAACGAACTGATGGCGAATAAGGATGTAGACCGTCCCATCCGCGTGCGTGACTCGGTCATCGACCTGAACCGCATCCTTGATTTCGACGAGCTTTGGAATGCCACGCTCAGCGTCAATGCCAACCTCTTGCATGCCGACCAAAATACCGTCTTGGCCCAATTGGACTACAAGAAAGTCCTCTCGCGCAACTATCCTTACCTGCGCCTGAATGCGGGATATGGCTATACCTTTAATAAATATGATGTGAACGCCACGCGCCAGCGCAGCAATTGGGGATTCAGCGGAGGCATTACCATCGGTTTCAACATCTTCGACGGAAACCGCCGGCGCGAGAAGCGCAACGCCAGCCTTGCCATCCGCAACGCCCAACTGGAACGCGAACAGGTAGAGCAGGCTCTTCGTGCCGACCTGAGCAACCTGTGGCAGGCATACCGCAACAACCTCCGCCTGCTGCACCTGGAACGCCAGAACCTGATAGCCGCCAAAGAGAACCACGAGATAGCCAAAGAGCGTTATCTCTTGGGAAATCTGTCCGGAATCGAAATGCGTGAGGCACAACAAAGCCTGCTCGATGCCGAAGAACGCATCCTCTCTGCCGAGTATGACACCAAAATGTGTGAAATCTCTCTCCTCCAGCTGAGCGGAAAAATCACGGTGTATCTGAAATGACAATGTCATCACAGTAGAGACGATGCGCACATCGTCTCTACTACATGCGGTATTTTTCCGGATGCCGGATATCATGGAACACAAGTTGCGCACAGACATCATACTGGCAGATCGCGACACACATGAGTTGTTCAGCGACAAGATGCGGTTCATCTTTATAGAACTGCCTTCTTTCGACAAAGAAGAAGAGCAATGCGAGAATGATTTTGAACGTTGGATTTATGTACTTACCGGACTTTCCGCCGAATAGATAGTACAATTATAAAAGAATATGAGCACCCGTAATCAGCCCTGTAGGGGCGGGATCTGCCCACACGTATGCGTCAACTTATCCACACGAATGCTTTATTCTTTTTATTGAACACAGAGACGCAGAGACACGGAGAATTAACAATTGGCTTCTTTCATCAAACGCAGAAACGCAGAGTTTTAGAAGCTGTTTTGAATTTATCGTGCGATGATTTGGAATGAGTTTTTGAGGCATTTCCGCTTGTGTGATGAGGAAGATAGCGGGCTATCTGACGAAGAACAGGAGCGAAAAGGACCCAAAAATCGCCCAAAGCACACACGAAAACGGATACATCAAGCCAAGAAAAACTTTTTGGAGAAATTCAAAACAGCTTCTTATTTAATTGACAATTATTTCCCTCTCGGCATCGCAATTATCCATTGTCAATTCTCTGTGCCTTTGCGCCTCTGTGTTCCATTCCATTTTTTCGCAAACCAATTTTATTTTACGATATAATATCATCACAAAACGCAGCCAGTTGCGGAAGCCTGCGGATATAGGTGCGGCGGCAAGCGCATATAGGTTCATCCGCTGTAAGATTATTAATCTTCAGGCTGCAAGATTATTAATCTTACAAGCGGAAGATTATTAATCTTACAACAGGCGAAGCTATCTGCACTGAAACAAGAAGATAATCACATTGTCCGTTTAACATAAGTGGTCCGGGCACTTTACATAAGTGATGCGGCTATGCCACTTCCGTCCGTTTACGAAGCCTCTTCGGGAGATAGAAAACAACAAGTCCGGCACGCATCCCTGCGAACCGGACTCCCCTTAGATTACTAATTTAAATTTCGTGGGAACGCTTTCCCTCTGGTTTTGATAAAGATAGTTCATTTGTTCTTTTACTCTACTACGTCACGTACACAACGGACGAACCCCTCTGTATCATCTGTTCCTGTCAATCCTCTAACATCAGGTATTTGCATAATTGCACCTTGATCTGTTATTTGCACCATATAAGCTTGTTTGGTTTGTCCATCCCGACGAGGATTCTCTTTTCCATAAAAATTAAAACTCGTCCTGCAATGAACATGAGCACCATCAGATAAGCTATCAAACAACCCTGCCGTCAACATCAACATTAATTCCCGATGATTAGGCATACGCCACGTCCCTGCCGGATAACCATCCTCTGAATACCTTACACAAGGATCATTTCGGCGTACTGCTGCAGCTGTATAAGAAACATTTCGCCCCTCATCATCCTGGATATAGTTCTCTGCATACTGAAATTTACGGTAAAGCCGGTTTTGTTCTTCTGTTTGATTATGAGAAGATAAAACATCATTGATAACCTGCCCTCTATATGCCCGCTCCTTCATATGGGGAAATTCGATTATATTCCCATTATGAGAATAATAAGGTTCACGAACTCCCTCGCCTAAATTACGCATACAACGATAGGTTCTTTTACGTTCTCCTAACAAAACATTTTGATCCGTTTCGTCTTCCACATCTGATTCATATACAGCATCACCTCCTCTAAATATCTGTGTAGCAAAACCTTCCTCCGACCATATAATCCATGGCGCAACAATATTATATTGATTTTCTCCCCACGTACTTGTAAAATAATGCTTGATTGTCCATACATCTTCTGTATAAAGTCGACTGCTAGTAGACAACGCGTCAGTACCTGCATAAATTGCAGAATATTGGTCAATAGCCGGAAGATACCATTTGATTTCGCTACCTTTAATTGTTCCATCCCCATTTTCATCCCGATTACGCAACAAGCAGGCATAAGCCGCATATTGATAATCAACTGGAGCATAATAATTCTCAATTCCAGCGTCAAGGTATCCCCAAGCTGCAAAGTTTGTCTGAGTAAGACTTCCTAACATAGCAACTGTATTGTCCAATCCTTTTTCTTCATCAATAAACCTATTATTTGGATCAACATTCCCCATTGGCAAATCTCCGGTTTCATTTATTGTTTCAATGCCAAATCCTATACCAGCATAATATAAGTCCGGGGTCTGAATAGCCCGTTGGGATATAACATATTTAGTATGAATTGTAGAACTATTTCCATCTTCGCTGTCCAAAATTTCACCGAAGATATAAGCCTCCCGATTGGTTTGATTCGTATATTCTCCCCAATTATGCACATTTTCATCATAGACATATTCCTTCACGAAACAAGTCACCACCAAATCACCGTTTGCATCTGCATATTCAGAGTCTTTCTTTTTGGTCCGAATGTCTTTTAAAGCATCCATAAGTGCATTTAAATTCATCAATTCAGCAGACGAATCTCCGGGGTAAGGCTGCAACCGATCAGTACAATAAATATTATTATTTTTTTCATTCAACCTAAACCGCAACCAATCAACATTCGCTTCACGCTCCTCAAACGGAGAATTAATACGCCAACGGAAAAAATCATCAAGAGTTCCCACCGCCGTTATTTCGTCCAACGTGAATTTCATCAACAACGCCTCGTTATGTGCATCTACATCATAAAATATACCATCCTGAAAGAATACGTCCCCTTCAGCACCTGGTTCTTTTTCAGTAACACCATCCTGATCATCATTAGACGTTTCAACTTCGACAATAATATTATTTACCCCATTCACAGTTATAACATAGTTGTATTCTACATTCCGTACATTTGAAAATGTGCCAAAAGAATCATTTGTCCAATCCCCTAAATGGATTATATAGTCCACAGAGGCACGTGCTTCTGTACCAGAAGAAACATGAGTTGATTCTGTAACCTTCCCCTCAAATAATCCATGCAAAATTACATAAGTTCCATTCTCAGGAGCGTTAGTAAATACACGTTCATTATTTACTCCTTTTTCCCAAGCTTCACGCTCTGCATAACGAGTACAACTTGAGTTTTTAGCCATTTTTATGTTTTCCGGTACATAAAAAGACAATGTATTCCCTTCTAACGGTTGCAATCCCGATTCTGTATCCCAATAATTATCAGGCGATTCAGTTCTATTATCATAGTTTATCTGATTTCCATTAGCATCTGTTAAAGCAACGAGTGATGTTTTCGATGGAATTTTACATACTTGGTAAGACAAAAGTGTAAAATTGTCACAATTTGCCCCCTCTCCTACCTGTATTGTAAAATTTATCCGAGAATCCGTACGATAAAGCTTTACTTTCGCATCTTCATTCTCTTCGACCGGTGTAATTGATCCATCTGTTCCTATATTGCAATACAAACATCCGGACATTAAATAACGAGTTTCTCCGATGCGATTTAATGCCGTACTATTCCGACTACGTAATTCTACACAAATTTGTTGCAAATCATCAATATCCTTCACAGACCGTATTGTATTCTCAAATGAAGCATCTCCACCAAGATTATATTCCGAAGGAGATTCTTGGGCATTCGCTATCGCATAAATCATGGATTCACCACTAAACGTAGAAATTTTATTTATAGTCCCTTGCAAAGTTGCGTCTGTCGGATAGTTCTGATTGTTTATAAAATCTTCACCAGAAAAAAAGTGCACATTGCCTTTCAAAGCCCCAGTTCTTCGATTGAATATCAAAACATACAAGTCATTTACATTATTTTCCGGATTTCGTTCACCCGCCCGTGTCCCTACAGTTTCCTGCTTGGGTATAGCCGCAGAGAAAGTCAGGTCTATCGTGACGGGAATGCCTTCCTTTACGCCGCTTTGCTTTATCATTTCTTCGTCTTGGCAACTGCTGCATAGCAAGGCAGCTGCACATAGTGTATATATAGTACGTAATATCTTCATAATTCTTTCCTCCGATATTAGTTAAATGTATGGTCTCCTCCGCCTGTTCCCCACGGCTGGACGGTATAAGTCAGGGTATTCAACGTAGCTGGCTGCGAGTATGTACAAATCGTAGTATAAGCGTAATTTCTTTTTATATCATAATCAACAGTTGCTCCATCAGCAATAGAAGCTACATTATTATATGACTTACCACCAATGGTTATGCTATAATACAATGCATCATCAGCATCCGTAGCCGAACGTTCCGGCAAATAAACCACTTCGCTTACATACCGATTATTCTCTGATTTAGCCTCATCATAAAAAGGAGCATCCTTAGTAGAGGACAATTCTATAATATCATCTCCCAATGTAGACAAACTGCTTCTAATCGTTCCCTGCTTTATCAAAGAATAGCTACCCGGTATTTCATTTTCAGATAAAGAAGCCGTTATCCCATCTGTAATCTCATCTGATGATTGTATCACCAACTGTGCTTTCGCTAAAGCACGATCGAGTACTATCGTAATAGAGTTTTCCTCACCTGCACGAATCAAAAAGTCCTGTTTCGTGGACATCAACATATATTTATCTGTTCCCGTTGGTTTACGAATATCATTTTCGGTAAACTTCACTTGCATGCCATCTAAATCTTCCTCACTTATATCTTTATCCTCTCCTAATGCTACTGATAAAAGTTCATCCTCTGTATTTGAATAACCATCCTCATTGGCTATGCAATAAAATGTGTATGTACCACTGCTTATTTGCCCTATATTCTGTTCGTCTAAAACAACCGAAGAAGCATCCGTGCTGGCATCTCCTGTATGGTCAGGAATGTCAGGACTTCCACCATTTGTCAACGACAAATTCAAGATGTTTTTACCTTCACTATCAAATATCAGAAAGCGTAACTTCCCTACATAATCCTCATACTCCGTAGGCGTAGTCGTATTTATCCCCCGCGTCACAATCGTGAGGTAGGTGCCGCCGGTGGGCGAAGACGGGGCTTCTGCCTCTGTGGCATCTTGGCTGCAACCTGCCAGTGCCAGCACAAGGCAGGCAAGGACGGGGGCAAGCAGCCGGCGGTATATCTTGTTTTCAAATTCTTTCATACTTCTTGATTTTAAAGTTCTACGGGCCGGTCTACCAAGTTCCAGCCATTGATGATGATGGTTATCGCTGTCCACGGGTCGGGATCGGGTGTAGGATAATCTGGGTCAGGATCCGGGTCAGGGTCGGGATCTGGGTCGGGATCCGGATCTGGATCGGGATCGGGGTCAGGATCTTCCGGCTCGTGCTTGCACGCAAACTCCAGTTCTATCAGGTAATGGTCTTCGCGGTCCAGCCCCTCTTGCGTCTGGTATTGCTCGATGCGGGTAATCAGGTCCATCAAGCCACGCTGATATACGATTTGGTCTCCCTGACGGATGACGAGCTGCGCATCGTCGTTGTCCAGCATCAGGCGCAGTTCGGAGAAGTCTGCCACGTAAACGTGTTCCTGCTCGGTCGGGTACGGGCGGTCGTCGCCATGGAACACCGGGTCGTACCACTCGGCAAAACGGCCGGGCAGGTAGATGATTTCTTTCTTATCGACTACGTTGTTCGCGAAGTCATACGAACCGTTGTTGTCTATGATTTCCGCGGTGATGCTCTGCGCGTGTTCGGTATGCGTGCAATATTCGGTATGCCCTTCCTCGCGCCAGCGCACCACGAGGCGCACATCGTTGCGGTTCTTCATCAGGTCGATGGGGACGGTCTGGTCTTCGCCGTTCACTACCGTGACAGGCTGTGCCGTCATGCCGTGGAAAAGCGAGTCGGTAAGCATCGCCACATCGGTCTCTCCGTTCAGTACGGAAAGCAGCGCCATGCGTCCGCCGTCCATCGAGGTGCCTTCCGCCTGGTTGTGCATGGTTTCGTCTTCGTAGTGGTTGCCCCACACTACGAACTGGTAATTGCCCGCGGGCAATTCAATTTCCTTCGTATAGTTGTCCGGGAAGCTGCCCGTTGTTTCCTCGGTAATCTGCTGCAGGAAACGGCCTTCTTCGTCGAATACAAACACATCGACCTTGCGTACCTGCTGACTGAAGAGGTCAACGTACTCGCCGTTCTCTTGCGTGTTGTGCATAAAATAAGTCAGGGCAAGTTTCAATGTGCCCGTAGTCGGCTCAGGTTCCGGCTCGGGAGTAACAGGAGGCGGGCAATCGGACATGTCCTCCTTAATGCATCCGGAAAAGCATCCCATTGCAAGCAGCAGTCCGAACAACGGGAGTAGCAGATGATGTGTCTTGTTCATTTGTTCTTGTTTTTAATGTTTGAATGTAGGGGCGTATCGCATACGCCCGAATACGTTTTACCCCGTATGGGAAACGTGTCTCGTGTATGCTTTCGGGCGTATGCGATACGCCCCTACAGGTTTGTTTTATCTCTATCAATGCGAGGGGACGGCATCCCCTTATCCGTTTGTTTCGTTTGTTTTTAGGCCTTCCGCCTTAGTCTTACGTCTTAGTCACGCTTCCGCACCCGTCACGCCGGATTTGTAATCCGGCGTAATGGAAGTATCGGATTTGCAATCCGAAACATCAACTAACGATGCTGCGGAAAGCGACTTCACCTGCGGATGATGCGGATTGCAAATCCGCGCAAGCGGTACGGCGGATTACAAATCCGCCGTGACGGATGTGTGGGTTATTGCAGGTCTATATCAATATCCTTAAAGTTCCACGGTTTAATAGTAAGTGTAACGCCTAACCAAGTATCCGGATGAATCGGTTGTTCAGGATCGTCAATACCACCTGAATTTCCCGGTAATTGAATACTATTAATTGTGTAAGCATACCAATCGTTACGGAATACAGGAGCTAAATTATTATTTTTATCATCAGCATCTGTATTATAGTCATTTACCCACAATGTATAATTACCCTTACCACCGTCATACTTTTCAAAAGCATAACCTTCTGTTTCCAATGCAGCAATAACGTCAGCTAAATCATCCACTCCTAATGCAGTTGTATAACTAGACAATTCATCTTCAAAAATATATGTATTGATAAAATTGTCACGATGTTCTTCAGGTGCTCCTACAATGCGATAGAAAGTCTTGGCATTATCAACACCAGACACGTCAGCCGGAGTCTGCGGAGTAATCGTCTTGTCAGCATCACCTGTAATAGAGAATGTCATGACTTGCTTCGGAATCATTGTAGCTTCTACTCTAATAAAAGTAGTGTTTCCTTGCCTGTAGCTACCTACAGCATGAGTATTCTCCAAGCAGTAGAATATTGCAGTAGAAGGTGTTGTTCCATTATATACTGTTTGTGCTTCAGACAACACGTATGTCTCATTCCAACTTTCGAAAGCACTTTCGAGTGTAGCAGGCCATGAATAATAAGGAGTAGTACGATAACCACCCGTTGCATCATTATTAGCCCAACGATATGTACCGGCTGAAGTATATGTAGACGGAGTTGTAAATTCATAGTTATCAGCATTACCTATCTTACAATCCAACGCTTTTAATGTAAAGGCATTATCTTGGTTAGTAAGCATATTCTCATCCAATGCAACAGAAACCTTAGCGACCATACGCTCTACTTCGAGCTTAACTTGGTTCACACTACTACTTGAAGTAGCTTCTTCCTGTGAAACATTATCTACAATCTCTTGCTCAACTACATCCGTGCTGGACATTGCAAAATCAGTCGCAGTAGCATTATTTGTTCCTCCAGAAGTATAGAAACTTGATGCAGCCTTTGCCAAATCTTCATTGGATAAAGTTCCGCTAGTAGCAGTCAAATCTGAATTTCCATCTTCTTCATTCAAGAATGCATAGAAACGTTTTTCACCCGGAGTGATTGAAAAGACATACTTACCAAGCCCATCTTGACCTTGCAATGCTGAACTTCCATAAAACACATTCTTTTCAATTACATTACTTGTATTGGTAATAATAATTCTTACAGAGTTAACATCTCTTTCACCATCTGTTCCTGCATCTGGTGTTCCGGTTTCGGGCTGAGAACCGTCATACTTTGCTCTTGAAGTTACGCTCTGTCCGAAGTCCAATGCAATGCCTACATACGTAGTCCCCTCATTCGGGTTAGTCCCATTCGCACTCTGACCGTTTTCGTCCAGGTTGTCGCTACATGCAACGAGGCTTAGCCCCATTGCACCCATCATGAAATACTTGTTCAGTTTCATAACACACATTTTAAAATTAGTAATTATTTTCATTAAACTCTTTGACGTATTTTTGCATCGCTTCGAGGTTTGCCTTTGCCTCGGCGCAGCCTTGGGCGGCTGCCTTGCCGAACAGTTCTTCGGCACGGGCGTAGTCTTTCTCACGGGCATAGACGATGCCGAGGGCGTTGCATACACCTACGGTCTGCTCTACCTGCTGCAGGGCTGCCTTGGCTTCGGCAGTCTTGCCTTGAGCGAGCCATACGGCTGCGGCATTGGTGGCAGCGTCGGCGTCATTGGGGTAGAGGCGCTGGGCGGTGAGGAAGGCTTCGTTGTATTCGGGGCTTCCTTCGGGATAGCTCTTCGCCACGCCGTACATTTCTTTCAGGCTCAGCAGCTTCGGATTCTCGTTGATGATGCGTTTGGCTTCTTCGAGCGTATAAGGGCGCACGGTGAAGTCGACCACGCAGAAGCTGCGGCGCAACGGGGGATAGAAGTCTTTCAGCAGGGTGCTGTAAGTCTTTCCGCCGTCGATGGCACGCAGTTTGGCATCGCGCGCATCGGGATTGTCCTCTTCGCGGATAACGGCAAGCACTTGGTCTTTCGTGTCGAGCGCAGAAGCCTCTACGGCACGCTGCAAGCCTTCCCAGTCTTCGCCTTTCCAATCGGTAGAGAAGAGCTTGCGGTCCCAGTTGTTGGTGCGGCGGAAATAGTCTGCCAATGCTTTCGCACGGCGTTCCGAGAGGGTCATGTTGCTCTTATACGAGCCTTCGGGCGACGCATAGCCTGTGATGCGGAAGCCGGTCAGGGTGAAATCGTTGTTTGCCTCTACGCGGTCTGCCATGTCTTGCAGGCGTTTCAGCTCTTCCTGGTTGTTGCCGAGATTGGGAAGCACTTCGCTCCGCCCTACCCGGTAGTTGAGGTGAAGCTCGCACTGCTCGTCACGGCGTTTCACTTCTTCGGCACGCGGCTCGACGTACACCGCCGCATAGGCAGGCTCGACGACCTGCACGACAGGCAGCACCGTGCACAGCGGGCGTTCGTATTCGCTCATCTGGCAGGACGCGCAGCCTTCCGCCTCCTCACGCAACACGAGGCTTGCGCCACGCATCCACCGCTCGTAGGGAACGGAAACCTCGTAGTCCAGCTGCTGGGAGGTATCGTTCTTGCGGCGCACTACGGCGTATGGCCCTGCCTCGGCTTCGGCATAGCCCAAGGCTATCTCACGGTCGTACACTTTCTGACGGATGCGTCCGTTGACGATGACCGGCGCCAGTTCCTTTTCCGTCTGTCCGTCTGCCGACTGCAACACCGGCGTGAGTACCAGCGCGTGTTGTGCCTTCAGGTCTACACTGTCTAATGTCATATCGAGGCGCACCTTTACATCGGGACCGGCTTTCACCACCGAAGGCTCTACCTTCACGCGTCCCGTATAGTCGGACTGTGCCATCATGATGCCGTTGCAAGCCATCAGCGCCACGGCAAACCCGTATATTCTGGAATGTTTCATCGCTTTTCCTCCTTATTTAAGAATGTAGATAATGGACAAGGCTGCCTTGGTCACGCCGAAGAAGTCGTACGAATCCTTCCCCAGCCACTCTCCGCACTTGGGACATTCGTATTTGTCGTAATTGAGGCGTGTGTACCCGATGCCGATTTCCGCCTCCAGGTTCCACCGTTTTCCCAATACCCACTGGTATCCGTAGCTGATGCCACCCCCATAGAATTCCCCTTCGTAACGGTATTTCTCCAAGTCGGAGAACAAGCCGAAAGGCACATTGACACCGCCCACATTGAACATGCCTCCATGCAGGTGTACGCCCACGAAATGCCCGTTGAAGCGCTCGCACAGCCAATAACGCAGTTCGGGCTGTACCAGCCAATGCTTCATCTTCTTGTTGTCTTTAAACGTAAAGGGATTGTAACCGCCCAAGACATCGAGCGTCAGCTTGGGCTTCAGACCGAACTCGAACGCAAGGTTCGGCGTTGATGTCGCCCAATAGACAGCATTGGTCTTTACAGCTATCTTGGGCCCTTCATGAGGCGTCTGTGCCTGCATCCGGGCGGAAAACGCGACGGAAAGCATCAGCCCCACACATAAACAGAGTATGCCGGCTCCGACATGGCTCACACATTTTACTTTCGTAATCTTTCTCATATTATACCTTATTATATAATACAGCCTTCGCCTTTGCGCGAAACAGATTCCGCAAAGGACAATTCTTTTTTCTTGAATATCCAGCATTCTTTCTTATACCGGCACGTTCTCCTTCTCTCTATCTCTATCCTACACTTACGGAGAACGGCGTCTGCCTGAAAAGAAGTGTCTTTCATATTGTCTTTCAGCCTAATTACATCCAGACACTACTATCTTTAAGCTTCTTTATCATCTCTATCAACCCCGCAAATGTATGTAAATAATTTAATATAACAAAAGATTTTAATAGAAAAAATTTATTTAACACATTCTGTGAAAAAACTTCACCCTACAGTGCGTCACGCCACCCCACATGCGTGTCACGCCGGATTTGCAATCAGGCGTAATGAAAGAATCGGATTTGTAATCCGAAACCATTGGCGGATGATGCGGATTACAAATCAGCACGTAGAATTACGCCGGATTGCAAATCCGGCGTGACAAAATATCCGCAAACTGCCAATGTAGGGGCGTATCGCATACGCCCGGATGCGCCAACTTATCCACGAGAACGATTTCGGGCGTATGCGATACGCCCCTACAGGCAATTTGGCAAAATGAGGACATTCATTTCATCATATAATGAATCAATCTAAGGTGTACTGCCCCTTTTTCTTCGTGAGGTTGCCATAAGCGACGGCATGTTTGGGGCAATGATGATAACAAGAAAGGCACATCGCACAATCTTTTCCCCACACCGGACGTCCTTTTTCTAACCGGACATTCTGCAACGGACAAGCCGTAACGCATTTCCCGCACGAGATGCAGGCAGCGGTCACATGAAAACTTTCGGCTGAGGTCATAAAACGATTGAACAACGGACGGATAAGGTAAGACTTCACCCATGGGAAGCCGCCTTCGTTGCAATCTTCTTTTTCCGCACGCCCTGCCACGTAACGGGCTATCTCTTCGATTCTTCCTACGGCTTCGCGAAGCTTCTTCCGCTCCTTGTCCTTAGGGTCTACATCAAATCCGGGCAGACACACATAGGTTTCGGGCATAATCACAGAGAAGCCTGCCCGGCACATCCAGCCTTTCTCCTGCACGGCACGCGAAAAAATAGCGGCAGTCTTTCCCGTATCATCGCCACAGGTACATACAAAATACACGTATGACGGAACTTGCTTGGCTTGCAGCTTGGCAAGAATATCCGTCACCAAAACAGGAGGTCCCCACGCATATACAGGAAAAACAAATCCCAAAGCCTCGCCTTCCTTCAAATCGAATAATGAGGGGCGAGCAGCCACATCCAATAAAGCACAGACACGCTCATTCAACAACTTAGCCAAAGAATTTGCTACCCAACGGGAATTGCCTGTACCGGAAAAATAGAGCAACATAACAATTAATAATTAATAATTAATAATTAACAATTAATAATTGACAATTGGCAATTATGCTTCTGCGGCATGGAAGGCCATTTCGCAGCATGATGTAAGAGCCTGTTTAAATTTTCCTAAAGTAAATGAAGTCTGCAAAGCTCCGTAGGGGCGTATCGCATACGCCCTGAAAACATCCACGTGGATAAGTTGACGCATCCGGGCGTATGCAATACGCCCCTACATGGGATGTCTGCGGACATTCATATAAAGTAATATCTGTCAGGTTCTAAACAAAAAAACGAAGAACCTTGTCATGGATACAGCACAAGATTCTTCGCTTTCAACAAAAAGAAGAGCCGCACTCGAGGCGTGACGAAACTCCGATAGACAGGATTTGAGTGCCCACCTCCTTTGTAATCCACCGGCATAAATGCTACCCGAAGGCGTGGCCCGCCATTGGAGGATGAAGCGTAGTCTCGGTATTTCATATAATTTGATGAGTTTCCCGATTCTGCAAGTACGGCTCCATTTTTGTATGACAAATATAATGCTTTTATCTGAGTCTGCAAAATAAATCCGCTATTTATTTACTATTATTCGATTTGCGGGGTACGATTTAATAGCAGAAAATGAAATAGAACACAGAGACACAAAGGCACAGAGTTTTTTTAATTGATAATTGCGATGCTGATGAGGGAAATAATTGTCAATTTTTGTCACGCCGTATTTGTAATCCGGCGTAATCCCACGTGAGAACCGCAGGTCGACGAAATCAATTGTAATCCGCATCAGTAATGGTTTCGGATTGCAAATCCGATTCTTTCATTACGCCGGATTGCAAATCCGGCGTGACAAGTATCCGGCGTGACAAGTGACAAGGTTTTATTTACGATTTTACAATTTACGAAGTACAATTAAATCCTTGAAATAGCAAATCGTACATTGAAAAATAAATTATGTCTCTGTGCCTCTGTGTTCAATTAACTAAAAAAGGCAACCCTTTTGCAAGAGCTGCCCTTTTAAATAATCACTAAACTTTTATTGCATTAAGCGACTTTCACTTTCTCAACCACCGCCTTGAAAGCTTCGGGATGATTCATAGCTAAGTCTGCCAATACCTTACGGTTGATTTCGATACCCGCTTTGTGCAATGCACCCATCAACTGAGAGTAAGACATGCCTTCCAGACGTGCAGCCGCATTGATACGCTGAATCCACAATGCACGGAAGTTACGTTTTTTGTTCTTACGGTCACGGTATGCATACGTCAAACCTTTTTCCCATGTATTCTTGGCAACGGTCCAAACATTTTTTCTTGCACCAAAGTAACCTCTGGTTAACTTTAAAATTTTCTTTCTTCTTGCTCTTGAAGCAACGTGATTTACTGATCTTGGCATAGTTTTTAATTCTTTTTTGAATGTTAGCGCCGATATTTTTCACCCGGACTTAAAGCTAATGCACTCGGTTAATAATTTAAATGATACGTTTACGCTTTGTTAAGATTAACGCAGGCAAAGAAGTTCCTTAACTGCAGCCAAGTTTGCTTTATCTACCAAACCAGCATGGCAAAGGTTTCTTTTTTGCTTCTTCGTTTTCTTAGTCAGAATGTGACTGTGATAAGCGTGCTTTCTCTTAATTTTACCCGTTCCGGTAAGAGCGAATCTTTTTTTGGCACCGGAGTTAGTCTTTACTTTTGGCATCTTGTTTAATTTTTAATTTATTATTATTAACTGTGGCAACGTACTATACCGGCACGTTACGCACTCTTTTTCATTCGTTTTCAGAAGCCTCTTCTTTCGGCGCTTCAGGCTTCGGAGCAGCTTTCTTCGTGCTGCCCGGTTTCTTGGGAGCCAGCGCTATCGTCATACGCTTGCCTTCCAGCAAGGGCATCTGTTCTACTTTCGCATAGTCTTCCAAATCGTTTGCGAAACGGAGCAAAAGCACTTCACCCTGTTCCTTAAACAGAATGGAACGTCCTTTAAAGAACACGTAAGCTTTTACTTTATCACCTCCCTGCAAAAAGCCAATGGCATGTTTCAACTTGAAATTATAATCGTGGTCGTCGGTCTGAGGTCCGAACCGGATTTCTTTCACATTGACTTTCACTTGTTTTGCCTTCTGTTCCTTGGCACGTTTCTTCAGCTGGTAAAGAAACTTAGAATAATCAATAATTCTACAAACGGGAGGAACAGCATTGGGTGATATTTCTACCAAATCAGCATCATGTTCTTCAGCCATCCGCAGCGCCTGCGCTATCGGATAAACAGCCGATTCAATATCATCGCCTACAATACGGACTTCTTTGGCACGAATCTGTTCGTTGATTCGATGTTGCCCTTTCAAATTGTCATTCTTCATTCAAATACTTTATTCCTTTGTTTGCTTTTAGTTTGTTATTTTATAATTATTGTTATTCTATATGCATGCAAGCCAAGGGCTGCTTTTGCAAAACGGTGGCAAAGTTACCACTTATTTATCATATTATGAACTTCTTCCGCAATATTTTTTGCAAATTCTTCGATTTTTACCGTTCCTTTATCGCCTTCACCTTGCTTGCGGACAGAAACTTCACCGTTTGCGGCTTCTTTTTCACCCACAATCAGCATGTATGGGATGTGCTTCATTTCGTTATCACGAATCTTGCGGCCGATTTTCTCGTTACGGTCATCCACCAACGCGCGGATGTCGTATTTCTTCAGTTCCAGACGAACCTGGTCGGCATACTCGTTGAACTTCTCCGAAATCGGCAGGACAGCTACCTGGTCGGGAGTCAGCCACAACGGGAACTTACCGGCTGTATGTTCAATCAATACGGCAACAAAACGCTCCATCGAACCGAACGGCGCACGGTGAATCATTACCGGACGGTGTTTCTGGTTATCGGCACCCATGTATTCCAACTGGAAGCGTTCGGGCAAGTTATAGTCTACCTGAATGGTACCCAACTGCCAACGGCGGCCGATAGCGTCTTTCACCATAAAGTCGAGCTTCGGACCGTAGAACGCAGCTTCGCCATATTCCACTTTCGCCTTCAGTCCTTTTTCCTGACAAGCCTCAACGATAGCCTGCTCTGCCTTTTCCCAGTTCTCATCGCTTCCGATGTATTTCTCGCGGTTCACCTTGTCGCGCAAGGAAATCTGCGCTTCGAAGTTCTCGAAGTTCATCGACTTGAACACGATAGAGATAATGTCCATTACACGGAGGAACTCGTCTTTCACCTGGTCGGGACGGCAGAAGATGTGCGCGTCGTCCTGTGTAAAGCTGCGCACACGGGTCAATCCGTGCAGCTCACCGCTCTGCTCGTAACGGCATACCGTACCGAATTCGGCGATACGCAAAGGCAGGTCGCGGTACGAACGCGGACTGTTGCGGTAAATCATACAGTGATGCGGGCAGTTCATCGGCTTCAGGAAATATTCTTCGCCTTCTTCCGGCGTATGAATCGGCTGGAACGAGTCCTTACCGTATTTCGCATAGTGTCCCGAAGTGACATACAACAGCTTGTTGCCGATAGGCGGACACATGACTTCCTGATAATCGTAACGTGCCTGAATGCGGCGCAGGAAATCCTGCAGGCGGATACGCAATGCCGTACCCTTCGGCAACCACATCGGCAATCCCTTGCCTACCATGTCCGAGAACATGAACAAGTCCATTTCCTTGCCAATCTTGCGGTGGTCGCGTTTCTTGGCTTCTTCCAGCATCACCAGATATTCGTCCAGCATCTTCTTCTTCGGGAAGGTAATGCCGTAGATACGGGTCATCTGCTTGCGGTCTTCCTGACCTCTCCAGTAAGCGCCGGCAACCGACAACAGCTTGATAGCCTTGATAGGAGCGGTAGAAGGCAAGTGCGGGCCGCGGCACAAGTCGGTGAACGCGCCTTGTGTATAAGTCGTGATATGCCCGTCTTCCAATTCGGAAATCAGCTCGCACTTATATGTCTCGCCTCTTTCGCCGAACATCTTCAGCGCATCGTCCTTCGCAATGTTCGCGCGTACCAGCGGCTCCTTGCGCGCAGCCAGTTCTATCATTTTCTGTTCGATGGCGGGCAGGTCGCTTTCCTTTATCACCACTCCGTCTCCCGGATCTACATCGTAATAGAAACCGTTCTCGATAGCGGGACCGATACCGAACTGGATTCCCGGATAAAGTTCCTGCAATGCCTCTGCCAACAAATGGGCACTGGTATGCCAGAAGGCATGCTTGCCTTGTTCATCATCCCATTTATAGAGAACCACACTCGCGTCTTCGTTAATGGGTCTCGTCAAATCAATCGTTTCGCCATTCACGCCACAAGCCAATACGTCTTGCGCCAGACGAGAACTGATACTTTCTGCTATCTGCAGACCAGTAACTCCTTCGTTATACTCGCGAACAGAGCCATCAGGAAAAGTTATCTTAATCATAGTCTTTTATGTTAGTCTTTTATGAGCCGCAAAAATAAACAAAACTTTTTAATTATCCGTATCTGTGCCTGATTAATTTATCAAACACAGAGACACAGAGGCACAGAGCTTTTCATTTTTGTAACACAGGACGACTTTTCTCTGTGCCTCCGTGCCTCTGTGTTCAATAAAAAATTAGAAGCTGTTTTGAATTTCTCCAAAAAGTTTTTCTTGGCTTGATGTGTTCGTTTTCGTGTGTGCTTTGGGCGATTTTTTGGTCCTTTTCGCTCCTGTTCTTCGTCAGATAGCCCGCTATCTTCCTCATCACAGAAGCGAAAATGCCTCAAAAACTCATCCCAAATCAGCGCACGATAAATTCAAAACAGCTTCTAATCTTCCTTTACCGAAGTGAAACGCTTCAGCACGCTGTATGCCGAGAAGATGCCCAGCTCGCCCGCCTTGCTCAGGTCTTGCACGCCTTCATTGTTATTGCCCAAGAACACATTGGTAAGTCCCCGGTTGTAATACGCATCCGAGAAACGCGGGTCAAGCTCGATGGCTTTGTTATAATCTACCAGAGCCGCCCGGTAATCTTTCATCACGGCATAGATATTGCCCCGGTTATAATACGCATACACGAAATCGGGAGCCAGCTGGATTACCTTGTCCAAGTCGTCCCGGACCATGGCGTAATCCAACGCGCGCACCTGCAACTTCTTGTCGTCGGGCTGTTCTATCTCATACTGAGTATCGCGTTTGCGGTATTCTATTTGCTTGTAATGGATTGCCGCACGCATGAAATAAGCCGGGAAAAAGACAGAATCCCTTTCGATTGTCCGGTTCAAATCCGCCAGCGCATTATCGAAGTCCTGCACCAAGTAGAAATCAAGGGCACGGGCAAAATAATGCAGGGCATTTTCCGGCTCGGCTACAATCTTCTCGGTTTCGGCGTCAATCGACGCAAAGTGCTGCTTGACCTGTTCTTCCGTAAGCGACGCCTCATTGTTGGTAATCAGCAACTGGCGGGGCAGGACATGCCGGTTATTCAACGCATCCACATACTTGGAATAATTGATTTGGCGCTTCACCTCTTCCGGACGCTCGTAATAGCTCAGCACAAACATCGGCTGGGGAAGGATGGTGATATTGCGGTCCTGCACACGTCCGCGATAATCGGTCTTGTATTTCGAACGTTCTTCCTCATTGTCGGCGACTACGATTTTCCGATAATTGTTCATGTTCTTATCCGACTTCTTGCGGGTCTTGTCTGCCGAAGCGGTCTGACGCGAAGTTTTCCCGTTCTGCATGTCCAACTGCGCCTGCAACACCACCATCTCGTCCTGGCTTGCCCCTTTCAGGTCGCCTGTCTTCTTGCGTGCCTCCGCCCGGTACTGATAGCCTGCCAGGAAATTGGGATATTCTTCCAGCACCGAAGTGTAATCGCTGATGGCTCCTGCATAATCGCCGGTCCGGTCGCGCAACAATCCCCGGTTGAAGACCGCCATCATATTGTCCGGCTCTATCTGGAGCACAAAGTCGAAATCCTCTATCGCCCGGTTATCGTCTCCTACCTGGGCACGGAGCAAGCCCCGGTTGTAATGCCCGATAAAGTTATTCTTGTCGATATCGAGCGCAAGGTCGTAATCGCTCATCGCCCCCCGCAGGTTGTTCTGGTAATAACGCGCCAAGGCACGGTTGATATACAAGCCCGCATTGCGCACCGAAAGGCGTATGGCTTCGGTCAGGTCGCTCTCGGCATCGGCATACTTGCTCCGCTGGAGGAAAAGCATGCCCCGCGAAGCCCACGTGTCGGCATTATAGCGGTCCATTTCGATGGCTCTGTCGGCATCCGACATGGCTTGGAGCGTATCTTTCTGCTTTAGGGAGACCTCCGTACGCATCAGGTAAGCGTCGATATAGCGGGGAGCAATCCGAATCAGCGTATCCAAGTCGGCTTTCGCTTCCTTATAGTCTTCGTCCCGCATCCGCGACAACGCCAAGTTATGCCACAGGCTGGTATTCTCAGGGTCGAACGTCAACGCCTTCTCGTAATCCTGTATGGCACCCTTGTAGTCCTCTTGCTGGATACGCGCGATGCCTCTTACCTGATACGTGTTGGGCACATACGGATTGCGCTCAATCGATTCCGTACAGTCGGCTTCGGCACCCTGGAAGTCGTCGAGATTAAGCTTTGCCAATCCCCGGTAGAAATAAGGCTCGGCAAGATAGGGCTTGGCGTTGATTACCTGATTGAAATATTGAATGGAAAGGACATAGTCCTCAAAATAAAGCGCGTTTTTCCCGATGGTCATCACCCGGTCCGTATTGATTTGGGCACCGGCTATCATCGGGAAAAGCACACCTATATATAATATGTATAGAAACTTCCGGATCATTTGACTGTTTTCACCTTGTAAGAGCACCGGGCCTTGCCTTTCAGCATGGCATTGAGCTTGCCTTTAATCATCTGCTTGCGAAGGGCAGACAGATGGTCGATAAACATCGTCCCTTCCAAATGGTCGAACTCGTGCTGCATGACACGCGCCAAGTAACCTTCTACCCACTCGTCGTGCGGATTCATGTCCTCGTCAAGATAGGTCACGTGAATCTTGTCGGGACGTTTCACGCTTTCATGAATGCCGGGCAGGCTCAGGCAGCCTTCGTCCATCGAAACCAGTTCGCCACCCGTTTCAAGGATATGCGGATTGATATAGGCACGGCGGAAATCCTTGTATTCGGGGAAATCCTCCGCCAATACGTCCAGGTTAACCACCACCACCCGGATAGGCAGCCCCACCTGAGGAGCGGCAAGCCCTACCCCATCGGCACGGTCCATGGTTTCAAACATGTTCTGAATCAATTCTTTCAAGTTCGGATAATCCGGCGTAATGTCTTCCGCTTCCTGACGGAGCACCGGTTGTCCATATACATAGATAGGTAAAATCATATTATTTAGTTCTTAAGTTTTTAAGTTGTTGAGTTATTTAGTTCTTAAGTTATCGAGTTTTTAAGTTATTGAGTCCGTTACATTGTCACGCCGGATTTGCAATCCGGCGTAATGAAAGATTCGGATTTGCAATCCGAAACCATGGCTGATGATACGGATTACAAATCCAGCGTGACAAATTTGTCAGTTCCCTTGTCCTTTAGTCCTTCATTATCGGGTTATTTAACTCAAAAACTTACAAACCAAAGGACTTAAAGACTTACAATCCTCTCTTCGCCTCCAAATAAGACTGCAAAATAATCGTGGCACTGATTTCATCCACCAAAGCCTTGTTTTGCCTGTCTTTTTTCTTCAGCCCTCCGGCAAGCATTGCCTGATGCGCCAAGACGGAAGTAAAACGCTCGTCGTATAGTTCTACCGGCATGTCGGGAAGCTTTTTCTTCAACTGGTTCATAAACGGCACGATACGTTTCATGTTTTCCGAATCCTCGTTGTTCATCTGCTTGGGATGTCCGATAATGATACGTTCCACCGCTTCTTGCCGCACATAGCCCAACAAGAAGTCCATCAACTGGTGCGTAGGGACGGTGGTAAGCCCGCTTGCGATGACCTGCATCGGGTCGGTCACCGCAATGCCCGTACGCTTCTTTCCGTAATCAATAGCCAATATTCTACTCATAACCGGCGCAAAAATACGAATTTATTCTGTATTGTTCTCTATATAAAACTTAAAAAGATACCGGACGCACGGATTTATTTAGCGAACGCAGAGACGCAAAGACACGGAGAAATAATTTAGAAGCTGTTTTGAATTTCTCCAAAAAGTTTTTCTTGGCTTGATGTATCCGTTTTCGTGTGTGCTTTGGGCGATTTTTTGGTCCTTTCCGCTCCTGTTCTTCGTCAGATAGCCCGCTATCTTCCTCATCACACAAGCGAAAATGCCTCAAAAACTCATCCCAAATCATCGCACGATAAATTCAAAACAGCTTCTTAGAGAAAGCAAAAAGCACGGAGACAAACGGCGTTTCTGTGTTTGATTCCTCCAGATACTTGAATGGCCCGATGCACCTGTCTGCATCGAGCCATCCACCTATATGTTATACCTTATTAATATACGAGGCATACATTGTCCACCCAAATCGTATTGCCCGGCGAGCCGACATACGCCCCTCCCAGGCTGGAAGTGAACTGGATAATCAGATGTGTAGGCTTTTCGCCGGGAGCCGCCCATCCGTTCTCCTGAATCAATTGGCTTTCCCCCTTGCTGTTGCGCGCATGATAATTCCCGACACCCAGCTTCATCAATTCGGCATCATAATAAGCGGTATGCGAAATATCTCCGTACTTGATTTCATAAGTCGCCCCGTTGTGCCAGTCTTCGTTCTTATCGTAACGCACGACCGCCGTACCGACACGCTTGGCGATAATATTTCCATCCTTGTCTTCGGTCCGTTTCTGAAGCAGGCAGGTCATGATGGCGCAGTCCTGTCCCTCTACGGTGCTCTTCCGGCTGAATCCTGTCTGGCGGATACGGTGAGGCTCGCCCGACATCTTCACCTTATAATCATAGCGCACGGCCTTGGGACGAGAAGTGAAAGGCACTCCGATGTTCAGGTTTTTCTCTCCTTCTTTGGTTCCGGTAATCGGTTCCTTCATGTCTCCCAGAAACATGGAGCCCGAAGCGAGCACGGTGATATTGACAATCCCCAATACCTTCACGCTCTCGATATGCGTTTCCAGCTTGGCACAATACCCGTCTCCACGGCGTTCGGGATAGACGCTGGTATTGGTCTTGACGATTCCCATCACCTTTGCCATCACATTCGAAGTTCCCCAGGGCGAGCCTCCCTGATTGACGTAAGGCTCATTCCCGTCCATTTCTTTCGTAGGGCCTACTTCGTAAAGCAATTTGGTCTCTCCCCCGATAATGCCCGATTCATGGATTTTCCGTGTAATCCATTGGTCCATATCTCCATATTTGATAGGGACGGTTTTCTCTTGCGCAAAAGCCCAAAGCGGAAACGCCAGCGCAAGCATCCCCAGTATTCCTTTCATCTTCATCATGTTTTGTCTGCTTTATTTCGCGTGCAAAATTACAAAAAAAAGCGATAACCCGCAGGATACCGCTCTAATTCTGTGATATTGAATACTCTTTCTTACCTATTTACTATTGGAATTATTTCGCATAAAGCAGCCATGCGCCCTGAAAATCTTTCCGGTCGGGATATTTTGCCTTGAACGCATCGCGTGCGGCAGAAGCCTCTTCGTGCGTGTCATACGATTCTACAATGACGCGGTACATGTTCTTCTCGGCATTGTAAACCACCTTTGCATTGTAGCCTTCGTTGTCCATATCGCTCTTCAAGCCGTCGGCATTTGCCTTGATGCCAAAGCTTCCGCATACCACGCTGTATGCTTTCAGCCCGTCGCCCGATACCAGTTCCACCTTTTCCTCGCGTACCGGAGCCGTGGGAGCTACAGGTTCGGAAGTAACGGGAGCAGTCGTAACCGGAGCTACAGGAGCGACCGTTTCTACCGGAGTCTCATTGGCAGTAGCGGCTTCTGCCAACTCTTGTTGTTTCGCTTTTTCGTATGCCTTTTTATAAGCGCTTTCGCTCGACTTACAGGAAGAGAATGCCAACGCTACGCACAATCCCATTCCTAATACAACGATTTTCTTCATTTTCTTTGAATTTATAAATTTAACTTCTTAGATATATCGTTTCTATTTGCTTGCAAAAGTAGCAATATCTCCCTACTCTTGCTATTAAAAACTGTTAATATTCAGAGTTTCCCGCTTTTTCTCGAAGATTCTTTTGAAAAAACGAGCATTATTATCAAAAAATTCATAGATTTGTGGTTGTGTAACTTTAAAACATAGTTTAATATGAAAGCATTAAATGTTGTAGCTGCATTCTTGGGCGGAATCGCGCTGGGAGCAGTAGCCGGAATCCTGTTCGCACCGGAAAAAGGTACGGATACACGTAGCAAAATCGCAGAAGTATTGCGCAAGAAAGGCATCCGCCTGACCCGTGAAGAAATGGATGATTTGGCAGACCAAATCGCATCGGAAGTAAAAGATGCAGACTGATTGCACAAAAACCGTAGGAGGGTGTGTCAGACAAAATCCGAACACACCCTCTTTTTTTAAACCGAAAAACTATGTTCGCTAACGATAAAAGCATTGATAACCTGCAAGACCTGTTCAAGGAATTCAGGAAATACATTGAATTGCAAGGGGAATACCTCAAGCTGGAAACCATTGAGAAACTAACCGTCCTGCTCTCTACGCTTACCTTGATATTCATCTTGGTAGCATTGGGAGTCATGGCTCTGTTCTATTTCTCTTTCATGCTGGTTTATGTCCTTGCCACAGAAGTAGGAATGGTAGCAGGATTTGCCATTGTGGGTGCTATCCTGATTCTTATTGCATGGCTGGTTTACCATTTCCGCGTCTCTTTGATATTCCAGCCAATGGTCAATTTCCTTGCACGTTTATTCCTTGACGACTCTAACAAACCTCAACAATGAATACACAACAACCTTATTATACATTAGATACAATCAGGCAACAACGCCTGAATAAAAAGCAAGAAGTCTTGCAATCCAAGGAGCGTATGCAACACTTGGCGCACCAGCTTTTTGCACCACAAGAAAGCAAAAACAAATTCGAAGGGATGATGCAACATATCAATATGGGCATCGCCGCATACGACGGAGTAATGACCGGAGTGAAAATCCTGAGAAGAGTCAGGTATTTCTTCGGAGGTAAGAAGCGAAGATAACTATATAATACATATATATGAAAAAACAAATAAAACTTTTTAGTGTGATAGCCCTCCTTTTTTGCGCTATCAGCGCAAAGGCACAGACCGATTCTACATTCTACATCAAAGGGGCAATGGGACGCCTTGCCGCACATCTGCAATTGCCTGATTTGAAAAAGGGAGAAAAATGCCCCGTTGTAATCATCTGCCATGGTTTCACCGGAAACCAAAACGAACCGTTATTGCGCGCCATAGCCGATAACCTGGTAAATGCAGGCATAGGCGCATTACGTTTCGACTTTAACGCCCACGGACAAAGCGAAGGCGATTTTGTCAATATGACCGTCCCTAACGAAATAGAAGATGCCTTGTCAATAATCGCTTTTGCACATAGCTTGCCGCAAACATCCAGCATATCCCTATTAGGGCATTCACAAGGTGGCGTCGTATCAGCAATGACCGCCGGACAATTGGGCAATGAAATCCAAAGTGTCGTGCTTATGGCACCTGCAGCTGTATTACGTGATGATGCCTTACGAGGAAATACAATGGGAGCGATGTATGACCCGTGGCATGCACCTGAATATGTCACAATGCCATCAGGACATAAATTGGGCAGGAATTTTATTCAAACCGCCATTACACTTCCCATATACGAAACAGCACAAAAATACAAAGGTCCTGCACTTATCATACATGGCATGGATGACCGTGTAGTGCCTTACACATACGGAGAAAGGTTCCATCAAGTAATGAAAAATAGCGAAATCATTCTGATACCGGGAGAAAACCACGGTTTTGGCACTAACCTTCCGTACGCTGCATCCATGGCATCAGAGTGGCTGGTAAAGAATTTGAAAGCCCAATAAATATCTGATTTTGCCAAGTTCCCTTAAAGTTGAAAAGAGCAACAATGAAACAAATATACTCATTAACTTCTATTCCTTCTGATACGAATTTCATTGCAGGGATTGACGTAATAGGCAACATTAAAAAGCTTTTTGCCATCCCTGCCCAAATACCCGGATGCTTGTTCCTGCTTTGCATCAGAGGGCAATGCGACATCACAATACATATAAATAAATACAAGCTGAAGAAAAATTCCATAGCTCTCATCTATCCCGACCAGTTCGTGCAAATAGCAGAGAACACTCCCGATTGCCGGTTCGCTTTTGTCGGATTTTCTTCTACGCTTATCCAACATCCGTTCCTGTTTTCGAATACTATCCAGTATGCTCCTTCTATCTTGGAAGAACCGGTTATAGAACTCGAACCGAAAACAGCTGAAGTATTCCGCGACTATTTCAAAATGCTGATAAAGGCAAAACACCAAAACAATACATTGGTAAGAGAAGAACAACTCCCACTTATCCTGACTGGGTTGATTATTGAATTGGGAAATATTAATAAGCAAGAACCGGTAAAGAAAGAAGGACAACAACCCTATACCCGAAGCCAGGAAATCGTAAAAGAACTGATACGTATCGTGGTAGAAAACTACAAGACCGAGCGGAACATCTCTTTTTATGCCGATAAAATGCACCTCTCTCCCCAACACTTGAGCACTACCGTCAAGAAAACTACAGGAAGAACCCTGACCGACATCATATCGGCATTCGTCATCAAAGATGCGCAAGCCAAGCTGAAGTCCACCGAACTAACTATCCAAGAGATAGCCTACTCGCTGAACTTCGCCGACATCTCGTTCTTCGGGAAATACTTCAAGCGCTATACCGGCATGTCGCCCAAGCAATACCGGAATCTGGAGTAAAGAGCTTCACCACAGACTACACGGATTTTTTATCATTAGCGGAGGTACAGGAGGAAACTTGTCCTATCCTGCACCTCTGTTAGATTTATACCTTATGCCTGCGTTTTAGAAGAAACCGATACGTATTGTCGGTAAAGCCACTCTTCATTGCTTGCGGAGGGTTCTAAATCAATAACCTGAAGCGGAGATAGAGCGATCAGATTGTTCGAATACCGAGACAAATAATTGATATTCTCCGAAGTTATGCGCCCATTTTGCGACAAAGAATGAAGCACCTTACTCATAAATTCATATTCAGCCGAAGACAATAACAGCTTAAACGCTTCTAGTTTCTTTCTTGAATAGCGCACCTTCACTTTATCACCATTCACAATGACAAGCCCCACACTCAAACGCTCCGAGATTTCAGGGCGAATCACTCCATAGATAATACTATATTCAAGTTTCTTCATCTTTCCAAATTTTCAGTTAAACAATCCAGAAAATTTTCCCAAACACCTTCCAACCATTTAAGCTCAAAAAGTTGCTTCATTTTTGCTTCTATAATAGATTCACAAACATTCCATTCTTTCGGCAACTGCCTCAATATTGCCTCCATACTGTTTCTACTTTGCTCAATGCTTACATCATAATACACCTTCAACTTTTCTGCTTCTTCCTTTATTGATTCTATTCTCATACATTTTTTTAAATGCATAAAAATATCAGCATAAAGAATCGTATCGGTCGAAGTCAATTGAGACAAAGAATAATCATACGTAGATGTATTTAATATGCCACCATAATCAATAGACACCAACCTTTGATTTATCATATCATATAACATATTGGCATTATTATATGTACGATCCTCATTAGCTATCC
The DNA here is from genome assembly GCF_000190575.1 of Phocaeicola salanitronis DSM 18170. Classification (NCBI taxonomy): domain Bacteria; kingdom Pseudomonadati; phylum Bacteroidota; class Bacteroidia; order Bacteroidales; family Bacteroidaceae; genus Phocaeicola; species Phocaeicola salanitronis. Next base: position 1,957,993 of record NC_015164.1, read on the forward strand.
AAAAATCAAATAATGCTATTTTCATTAACTGTTTCAATAGTGAACTCGTTGGATTTATCTCAAAACAAGTCGTTGATGTCACATCCACAGTCCCTACAAGCTCCATGTATCCCCAACATGGCGCAGATACACTATGAGAAGTATTTATCCCACTCCAATGCTCTTGTTTTATCCACACAAAAGCATAAGGAGGAGAATCAATTCCCCAAACATTAGCCAATTGAGAACCAATAAATTCACTCACCAGTTTAAACGACCCTACAGAAGAGCGCATATACTTACATATATACATATTCTTATCCGAACAAGCAACTAAAACAGGAAGATCTCCCGTCATATATTGCTTTTCAATTATCTTTATGCTCTGTAATATCGGAATAATAGACATATATCATACGATTTCCAACAAAAATAATTCTTTTTCTCCTAACTTCCGCAAAACGAGCTATTTTGTAGAAAGATTTAACATCGGGGATTAAGAAACTCTACCCAGCCGTACTCTGCTAACAAAAAAATGAACAAACTGAAACGCGACAAGACATCAACGATGTTCTTTCTTATCCACCCAATCAAACTATCACTATCATCCGAATGACATGTCCCATTCCGCAAGACATTAGAAATGTCATTTCGAACGAATTTCCGCAAATATATTCTTAATCACTTCAATCATTTCCGCCTGTCCGGAAATTTCAGCTATCCTCATACATTTACGTTGAAGGTCAGTAATGCTATCAGGATTTTGCATCTCTTTTAAAGCATGCATGATTTTATCTATCTCTTGATCCGGATTACGATTCATAGAGGCTTTAATATGTTTTTCAGCCTCTTCCTTAGTCAGTCCTAAAGATGAAATGGTTGATTGAACTATCTTGTTAGCCTCATCATTAAATGCACTTTGTGGCGAAGCACCTTGAAGAAATGCTAACAAACTGATAATGGCGTATTTCTGATCGGTTGAGACATCACCTGATTTTCCAAATCGCTTATTCAACTCATCAAAACCTCTTGTCTGTAACACTTTGTTTTCTTCATTTTTCATCATCTTTTGTGTGGGTTCTAACATATACATAATTATAACCCAAGCTATTTCCATACACAGCCATAAAAGAGGAAGTCTTGCATATTCTATATTATCATGTCTGCCACTTATAGCATATAAAATAAATGTTACAATAGAAGCATAAATCAGACCAACAATAACCTGATATGTAGCTTTTCCTAATTCATACCTTATTCTGATTACAATAAAAGAAATTAAGGTTTGATAAGCTATTACTCCAAATAACATATCTTCAATATGCCTATAACTAAGTTCATCAGAATATTTATCACCAGTAATAAACAAGAGAACTATTATTAAGAAGAACATTATCAGCCCTTCAACTAGATAGTTTATAACTTTTGTTAATGTAGAATTATTCATATCTTTAATTCAAGTTTCTTTATTTTTAAGTCCATCTAAACTTACTCTTCCACAGAAGAGCGCATATACTATTATATACATATTCTTAATCCGAACAAGGCAACTAAAACAGAAAAATCTAATCCTTATCTGATTTCAAAGCTTATCTTAATAATCCCTCCGTATTTATAGCTTCATTTTCTGGCATAAGCTCTATCAAACTACAAGCTATAGGATGTAGATTGTCAACAGTAGGTTGAGTATTAATTTTTTCCATGCCCCAGTTTATAAGTTGAAGTGCCCGTGCAGCGTCACTCCAACGAATACTTCCAAATCGTTCATGACATTCTCTAATTAATCCTATACATTGATAAATCATAGTTAAGTGTACGAATAAGGAATTTATCTCTTCAAGTGTATCACGTCCCAACTTTATATTCTTTTCACGGATAACTTTATCCGTTTGAACACTCAGTTGTTCTACTAATTGCATTGTATTATTATTGCCCAAATTTTGCTGCGCCTTTTCTAATCTATCAAATTCTTCTCTTAATTCTTTTTCCAAGCGTTGCCATTCGGTATCGCTATCAAGGTTTTCAATCTTTCGCAAAACTTCTTTCAGATGTTGTAATACCATTTTCTTTTCGGAACTATTGGCATATTCCTCTTTGACTTTTTCTATTTCTGTTCGCAAATCAGTAGTTGGAAGATCGGCTTCTTCTAAACGAGAGATACTTGTTTGAGCATCCAAGAGTCTTTTACTTATTTCTTTATCAGCATCTTCGATAGACTGTTTCTTAGTTGTATCGAGTGCCTTTTCTACAGAAATATCAGTAGCAAGAAAATGCACTTCAACTTTCATCTGTTCGGAAGAGTCCACTTTAAGCGTAACATCCACTGGGCTATCAGTGGGTATCAAACTATCCACATCATCGCCCGTGATTGTAACATCTGCCACATACTCATAAAGAGCAGCCGTTTTCCCTTCAGCTTCGGCAAAGTCGTCTGTTTGATAAATAGGAATAGTAAGTATATCTGCATCTATGCCGGGGCGAAGTTGTTTTGAGGTTTTTAAGTCATTGATTACACCCACAGCAGGTAGAGGCTTATTCTTTTCCAATCCTTTGGCCATTTTAAATACTCCTCGCTTCTTGTTCTCGTCCCAAATGGCGATACCAATATTATAAGGCAAAGGCGCAGATCCGACTTTAGAGCCTTGTATAATAGTTATTTCCGAAGGGAAACAAGGAACAGCATTGCCTTTGTCATCATACGCTACGATACTAAATGAGTTCGGTTTACCTTCTAATAAATTTGCTTCTATCACATTGCCCGTAGAATCTACTTCTGTTTTCCCACTTGACCACGCTTTATCAGCACGGATAAATTCAACCCAAACTTTAGATAAAGACGTTCCGTCTGATAGTTTTACACTTACCCATTCTGATGTCTCGACAGAGGTTGATTCATATCCCAACTCCAATTTTACGGTTCCTATCTGTATCTCATCGTCATTAATTTCTGCATCCAGTGTTGAGGCATAAAGTGCTGCCCCGGTAGCTACGGCAGTCATTGGGTCAATACTTGTATCCACATTCGGAGTAATCTGTTCTTTTAGCATTTGTCGGATTAGTGGACTATGGGTAGGCCCACCCACCAATATCAGTTTATTTATTTGTGAACCGGAAAGATGATTACGTTGCAACAGATTCTTGCAGATATCTACTGCTTTTTGGAAATAAGGACGCATTACGTCAAAAGCTTCTGCCTGCGTAATGGTGAGGTCCAATTCTATTTCTTCCCCATCTTCATCTTCGCCTAAATCACCAAGATTTGAGATGATGTCTTCATGG